>CAUZJQ010000211.1:0-7570 GCA_963580095.1 Lentisphaeria bacterium
GTTCTGGTCGTTGGCGTGCTCGCAGAAATAGCTCTGGCTGATGTCCGCATCGGTGACGTCGTCATAGGCTTTGGCGACAAATGCCACATCGACATATTCCGCGTTCCAGGACAGCCTGGCGTGCACGGTAGTGTCGGCGTTGTAGTCCCAGCTAATGTCCCCATGAGGCTGGCATTGGACTGGGAACGCCTCGCTGGCAACTTCACCGGTTTCCAGGTCGTAGCAGCTATAGAACGCGATGGTGGATTGGGTGGTCTGCCCCATGGCGGTGCTGCCCAGGCCGAACACCAGCAGCACGGTTGCGAGTTTCAGCAGCCACGTTGCTTGACGAGGTATAGGCGGGCATAACAGTCCTCCCGTCGTCATGGATAATCTCCGACTGTGATATGTGAAAAGGGATGTCCCATGGTTATGCCTCACCCCACGTACTCGATTGGGTGGTGTTTTACTTGTCTCTTGTCGCGACGCGACCACGAAAGCAGGCATTCACTGCAAGGCCGCGGGGAAGGAATGCTGTTGTGCAACGAAACCGGCAGTCGCTCAGCAATTGAGTTCTGCGCCACCCCTTGGATTGATCAATCCCCTGCCTGAGTCAGTCAGCAAGATTGCGAATATACATCGTCTTTTCATGGCTGCGTCAAGATTTGAGCCGGACATCGGAATATTCAAACAGCCTTTGCACCATGCCGATCGACCGGTGCTCGTCCCCGCCGCGATCAACGCAGAAGGTATACGGATCGCTGCACATTACGTCACACCCATGTACTGGGACACCTGGCTGCGACAGCGTGCCAGCTATGGCAAGCCGCAGTATCCATGGAGCGGTGCAGGCAAACGCAGGATTACCTACGAGGGCTCATGTCCCGAGGCCGAACGCGCTTATGCCGACCACATGACCCTGTATTGCCACAAAGGCTTCGACGACGATTATATACAGGACATCACCGCAGCTCCGGCGAAAGTGTAGAGGTCTACTTTAAGCAGTAGCCCCTCTGTCAATATTCCGCCTCTTCTTCGCCTTCGCCGCCGCTGAGGTCGTGGACAAAGTCCGCGATAAAAAACATCCAGTAACCGGAACCGGTGTGGAGGGCATCAGCGGATTCGTAGCCACCATTCAGGTATTGCAGGACCTCACCACGCAGCTTGCTGGGGGTTGGGATCGACGTACCGTCATTCAGAGGTCCCAGCAGATTCCAGCCGTGACGGATCTCGATCTCTGGATCAGGTGTTAAACCGGTGACCTCCACGGTTCCAGGCTCCGGCACATGGATCCAGAAGCCCTCGAACGGTTTGATCTCGTACAACCGGAAATAGATCTGCTGCTCGCTGTCCCAACCCCAGGCAGTTGAGTCCATCCCGAACAAGTGCTTCGGATGGGCGACATTGGGATCGGGATCGACATTGATCGATACCAGGTTCCACTCCCCTGCCAGGTTGAGCTGCAGCGTGGGCTCGCGAACCTGATCGGAAGTCCGGAAGGTCACGTACGGCATGGGCGAATCCTGGGGAGCGCCAAACAGCAAGTCGACAGAGTCCAACTCACCGGAACGGGAATGGGAAGCGCGCACGCGCCAGAAATAGTCAGTCGACGGGGTCAGGCTCAGTTCCCGGCTGCGTTTCGTATAGTACCCGTTCAAAGCGGGGACTTCCGCCGACATCGTCAGCACGGTGCTGTCGGTGAACTCGGCGTTCTCGGCAATCTCGACCTCGAATACCACGTCTACGGAGCTGACTACGCGGAACCCGACGTCGGCAAAACCGCTTTCCGGATCAGCGGCGATGCGCTCCAAGCGATCGAGCAGCTGCGGATTGTTGTACCAGGAAATGCCGCGGAGCGATCGGGCACTCAAATCCTGCGGAGCGAAGGTATCGGTCTGCCATTCCCAGACGTTGCCCAGCACGTTCTGGAGGCCGAACTCGTTGTCATCATAATAATCGGGTGGTACCGGCCCGTTGTCGAAAAAGTCGCCGCTGTTCCAGTAGTTCATCTCGTCGGCGTTTTCTCCATCCTCGCCAAAATCGCCGACAAAGTGGAAAAACTCGTTGTACCGCGAAGCTGCCTCAGCATAGTCATCCATCGGCAACCGGTATGAAACCGGATACTGCTGTATCCAGTTCTCACGCTCACCGGGGCCGAAGCCATCCTGCCATTCCGCCTTAGTCAAACTGGCAGGACGCCAATCGTCGGGATGCGATCCAATAGCGTAAGCTCTCTCATTAGACCGTTTTTTCCGCTTGGTCAACCAGTTGCAGTAGTAGACCGCGCCGTACCACGTGACGCCGAGGATCGGGAAGTTTTTACGAGCTTGGGCGGCATCGTAGGCCGGTTCGCCGGTGGGATTGTAGGTAATTCCGTTGTCGAAGAGCTCCTCCTCAATCCCGGTCACCGTGACGCTGTTGTTCTGGTCCATGTCAAAGAGCAGGATGGGTGACCCGCCGTCTTGAAATACCATGTTGCCATTGGCCCGGAACTGGATTTTCTCAGGTTGATCGGCGTGCAAATGGTTTAATGCATCCAGGAACTCCTCGATTGTGACAGTGCCCTGCCCCACGAACAGATCGTATGTCACCTGCTCCTCGTCAAGTCCTTCTCGACCCTCGTACTCCTCGGAGTAGGTGCCGGCGTTGCCCGGAACAATCTGCATTGCCGTAGGCGCCCGGTTGATCGAAAATTCGAGACGCGTTTCGGGGCGAACGTCGGTAGCACCGTTGGCAGGCCACCAATACGAAAGATACGGATCGATCCGGGTGATCTGCTGCAGGCAAGTGCCTTCATTACCACATTTGTCAGTACCGAGCCAGCGGCGCGTGATAAAGTTGTCTGGATAATGGCAGCCGTTGGCTGGGTCGCTGATATCGTAGTAAATCACTGGATCGTAATAGCAATTGTCCGAGACGGACGCATAGCCAGTATAGTCAGGATCCGACGAGTCCTCGCATGAGATAATGATGTCCGGCGGGCAATCGACAATCGGGGCGTCAACGTCGTTAACGCTGATAGTTTGCAGACAGGTTGCGGAATAGCCGCATGAGTCGGTGACAGTCCACGTCCGCTCGATGCCTGTCAAGCACGTGTCTGCCAGGGTTGTGACATCCGCGAACGTGACTTCGCTCGTACCGCAGCTTGACGTGTAATCTGGATAACCAGTCGTGCCCGTGCCCGGGTCGGCATAAAGTCCTGCAGTTTCTTCGATGGCACAGTCCAGGGTGACGTCGGGCGGGCAACTGAAAGCCGGCGGATCAACGCCGGTGATCGTGATTGTCTGGACGCAGAACTCAGAGATGAAACATTCGTCGGTCGCGGTCCATGTGCGCAGGAGTGTGCCGCAAAACCCCAGCCCCGGCCCCGTCTCGCCATCGGTGTGAATGATGTCGATGGTGCCCGGGCACCCGCCATCGGCTGTGGCACCGCCCGCGGCATTGACGGCGTCGATAGAATCTTCGCAGGTGATCACGAGATCGGGAGGGCAGTTAATTATCAGCGGCAGCGTTTCCCCTGGATCAGTACCCCCTCCTGCATCCCCTGGATCGGGACCGCCGGCGGCGCCCTCGAGATCTCCTGAACTATCCCCCGCGGGGGGGGCATCCCCTGGATCTGAGGAATGAGACGACCGAGCCGGCCCGGTTATCAGCAGCTCGTACTCAAAAACGACGCCATCGTTGTCGGATTCCGAGATGAATCCAACTTTGAAATAGTTACCATCTCCGGTCAGCAAGATTGCAGAACGCTCATCTCCAAGAGCAAAGTGGGGGTCGGCATCCTGACAGCCCGCGTTCTCGTCGTCGACGGATTCGCAGAAATAGCTCTGGCTGATGTCCGCATCGGTGACGTCGTCATAGGCTTTGGCGACAAATGCCACATCGACATATTCCGCGTTCCAGGACAGCCTGGCGTGCACGGTGGTGTCGGCGTTGCAGGCCCAGATGATGTCCCCATGAGGCTGGCATTGGCTTGGCGCCCCCTCGCTGGCAACTTCACCGGTTTCCAGGTCGTAGCAGCTATAGAACGCGATGGTGGATTGGGTGGTCTGCCCCATGGCGGTGCTGCCCAGGCCGAATACCAGCAGCACGGTTGCGAGTTTCAGCAACCACGTTGCCCGACGAGGTATAGGCGGGCATAACTGTCCTGTCGTCGTCATGGATAATCTCCGCCGGTAATATGTGAAAACGTATATCCCATGATTATTACCTCGCTCCATGTATTGGATTGGGTCGTGTTTTACTTATCTCTTATCGCGACGCGCCGCGAAGTAGATATTCACTGCAAGACCGCGAGGAAGGAATACTGTTGTTCACCGAAGCCGGCAGTCACTCAGAAATTGAGTTCTGCGCCACCCCTCGGATTGATCAATTGCCCTGTCTGAATCAGTCCGCAGAGTTGCGGATATATATCGTCTTTTCATGGCTACGTCAAGCTGTGGATCGAACGGCGGAATGTTAAAACAGCCTTATTTGTGGCCGCCCATGAACCGGAGTCTCCAGTTGGGCGTGACCTGCAGATTTGCAGATTCAATCGCCGCATCCGGGTTACAACGGCAGGTTGCATTATAACACTTGGACTACACGTCGAGCCGGTTAGATTCACCTTTGGGCAATCACTCCGGAGAACACCGTGAAACGATCCGAAATCAACGACCTGCTGACTGTCGCCAAAGACCTCGCCCACGCCAACAAAATCGTCCTGCCGCCATTCGCCTACTGGAGCCCAGGAGGCTGGGCCACGAAAGGCAGCGAATGCGATGAGATTCGCGACTGCGGGCTCGGCTGGGATATCACCGATTTCGGCACCGGCAAATTCGATGAAGTCGGACTTACCCTGTTCACGATCCGCAATGGCGATAAAGATGACCCGCGGTACAAGCACAAAACCTACTCCGAAAAACTGCTGATCGCCCAGGAGAATCAGATCACGCCCTACCACTTCCACTGGTTCAAGGTCGAGGACATCATAAACAAGGCCGGTGGAAATTTGATGCTGCGGCTCTACAACTCTACGGAAGACGAAAAACTCGACGAAAGCTCGGACGTCACAGTCGTCATGGACGGCGTCAGTAAAACACTGCCGGCTGGATCCACCGTGACCCTCACAGCCGGCGAATCAATCACGCTTCCCGCCTATCTCTATCATGAGTTCTGGGCCGAAGAAGGCACCGGCGCCGCCGTCATCGGAGAAGTCTCGAAAGTCAACGACGACAATACCGACAACTGTTTTCTCGATGAGCTCGGACGGTTTTCCGAGATCGAGGAAGACACTGCCCCGCTGCACTACCTCTGCAACGAATACCCTTCCTGACCTGCCACTGACATTTATAGGCATCCCTACTGGCCGATGCCCGCGCCGAATCAGACGCAATCGATGGCTCCAGTGAAATTCCCGATGAGAATTACCCCGTGCCCATCGGCAGCGTCCACCGGCAGGGAACAGGCGTGACAATCATCGGCACGCTGTTGATGATGCACCACGCCATGACCGCCGCGAAACGGCTGGCAGATGACGGGATCCGTGTCGAGGTGATCGACACGCGCCAGGTGGGGGTCAAAGTAAAGCGGGCGGGGACGCTATTTCTTCATACTTCCGTCGTAAACCCCTGCTGGTCCCCGACGCAATGGCGCTGGCCGGCAACAATCCAGCTTGGACGGTTGTGGCTCTGACCGCCAATCTGCATGTTCTCGGGATGCCTGTACCCCACCCGTACCAACCGCCGCGGCACATCCGTCGTATTGATATGTGAGCCGTGAATTTCGAAAATATTGAAACAGACAAGGTCGCCGCGCTTCGCCGGTACCGCGACGGTGTCGGTCAGGCTATACTGATCGGTCGGCAGATGCGGCGTGCAATCGTCGCCAGCCCTTGTTTTCAGGACGTGCGACAGGGGGCCCTGCTTGAATGAGCCGTCGATGAAACGGATTTCACCGTTCTCGTGACAGGTGTCGTCGAGGTGCACCAGCGTGTCAATGTAGCGATTGTCCGTATGCTGGTAAAAGGCGTTGTCCTGATGCATCGGAAACGGGTGCCCGGTCTCCGGCGGTTTGACATGCATCGTGGAATGGTGCAGCTCGACGTCCGGCCCCAGCAGGTCCACCATGGCGCCAACCAACCGTGGGTGGGTCACGGACCGCATCCAGGCCGCTGAATAGTACCACAAGTCATGCATGGCCCACAGCTGCGATGCCTTTTCCGTCGCCTCATCCATGTACTCCCGGCGCCAGTCACCGCTCCAGCCGGCGTCCCGCATCGCCCATTCTTCCATCAGCCGATCCATTTCATCCGACAACTCATCGATCTCATCCGGCGTAAATACCTGTGGAATGCGCAGGTAACCGTGTTCCCAGAAGAAATCGACGTCTGTCTGGGAGATGGTATTGAGTTGCTGGACGCTTGCCATTATGCCTCCTGACATGATGACACTATAACATATCCAGCCGGAAACCTACAGAGTTCTTCGCTGGGCGGCCGTGTAGGTTTCACAATATCAGAGCATCGACTGTTCGACAACGGACGCCTCCGACCCGGCGCTGTTGGTCACGATCTCTGCAGCATCTGCAGCCAGGCGCGAAATCTTGAGTTGCTCAACGAGATCAACCGTGGCGTTGGCAACGATAGGATCGCGGTCCCTCAAGAGCACTCGGTACAATGCTGTGTTCGCCGAATGCGGCGTATGCCGCAGCACTGAGACGAGATACATCCGAACCCATCGGTCGGAATCGGTGGCTGCGATCATCAGTACTTTCTCGCCACAGCGCTGGCGATTGGAAGTGGCAACATTGATTGCCGCTATCTTGGTCGTTAGATCTCCCGTCTGCATCGCTTCTCCCAGGAAAGACACGGAGAAATTCGGCTGCTGTGACGACGGAAGCCGATCGAAATCACGCAAGGTTTGCAAGCGCATTTCAGAACAACAGTTGCCGATCAAGTGCATGCAAATCGTTACAAGCATCACTGCGATAGCAATCTCGACCAACCGTGATTGCGAAGTGGCCGCAGCCGTTTCGATATTCGAAGACAAGTCGGGCGTGGCTTGATACGTCGCGTCAGCGGACTCGTTCTGCATTTAGCCCTCCTATGGGCACACCCCTTTCGCATACCCGATGCCCTTGCAACCTTCCGCAGGATTTGTTCCAGACATGCTGGGAACTTGACTTTCAGGCAATCTTTTACACCTTAAGAAGGGGCGAGAGTACACTCCACTGAGGAAGGGTCACACGATCAGCCGTGGAGAGAGCGCCATGTGCGTCGTCGACGAATCCAGAATGTTCAAGGGGATGTAACCGGCATGTTGACGAAAGAGCAGATCGATTACTTCGAGTGTTTCGGCTTCCTCCATCTGCGCCAGGCTTTCAGCAACGCCGAAGTGCAGGAGATAGGGGACGCAGCCGAGCGAGTTTTTGAGACCGAGGTGGGTCGACTCACCGGAGAAGAGTATGGAGAGGTGGACGCCATTATGGAGCGCGATCCCCGGCTGACTCAGCTGGTCACCGACGAGCGCATCCACGAGCCGGTGCGGCAATTGCTGGGTGACGACTTTCTGTGGTCGGGCTCGGAAGGCAAACGGGGTATTCCCCCGCGCTT
>CAUZJQ010000212.1:0-7552 GCA_963580095.1 Lentisphaeria bacterium
ATGCCGAAACGATCGAGGCGCAGAAGATCTGGTGGCCACGCCTGCTGATTCGCGACGAGAGTCTGTAGGCCGAGCCAGCCGTGCCACAAAGAGCAGAGAGTCACTCCTCCGGAGAGTCGGCTGATTTCACGGTCAGGTAGATCTTACCTTCCTTGACCTCGATCGACTCGACATTCTTCATCCGCTCTTCGAACTCGGGATCGGCGTTCATGTCTTCTGCCAGGTTCTCCGATCTAATGCCCTTCAGAAACGTCTCAGGCAACAGCTCTTCATTGACGACAACGTCCTTGGTGCGGATGTCGAGATGGCCGTTGTGGTATTCGATTGTGAATTCAACTTTACCGTTCAGGTAGCGATCGGTCAGACCGAAAAATTCGTCTAACGGCAAACTGGCGTCGGCTGTGATCGTCTCTTCTTCTATGTAGGCATAGAGGTTGCCCGCAAGCCCGAGATCTTCTTCCTCCATGATCCAGTTGTTGAGGTCATCCGCAGTCAGGATGTACGTTTTCCCGTCAAGGCTGGCGATACCGTCGGACAACGCCTGGTGGTGCCGGGCCATGGCATCTGCCTGCTCATCGGTCAGTTGCAGGACCGGTATTTCGATCGCCTCCTCAGCCGTATAGGTCTCGATGACGTGATCGAAGCCGCGTTTGGCGAACACGCCCAGAACGATCGCGGCAATGATGGCAAGAACGCCGACACCGCCGCAACCCATACATCCCCAAAACAGACATCCCCGATCTTTCATGACGTTCCCGCGTGCTTTGCCGTACTGTAGTTACCCGGACTTTCTTGTCTAGTCTCGATCCATCCAGGAGTAGACAACTTTTCCATGCCGAACGAAAAAAGCCCCGCGCAATACGATTCGGGGCTTTTTCGAAAAATCCTGATTTCTGGCTAGCGACAATCTCTCGTCGCACATCTGCGGACTCCGCAACTACTCGGTCTTGGCGGCCTCGTACTTGGCGTATTCGTCGTCCGACACCCACATGTAGACATTGGCCTTGGCAATGGATATGGTGTAGTTGCGAGCGAGAGAAAAACCGTAGGTCTTGAACATCTTTTCGTTGTTTTCGTTGAGCTTGAGCATGATGTCATCGATTTCGGCCTGAATCTCTTCCTTCTGGGCGTCCGTCGCCGTTTCCATCTGCTTGTACTTGCCGACGGCGAGCTGCCGCTGGGCCTTCACCAGATTGACGTTGCGATTGAACTCGCGGTTCGCTTCGGCGCTGCCAAGCGTGCAAACCTTGATCAGCTTCTGCTGGCCTTTGGTGTTGACCGGATCTTCCTCATCGGTCTTTTCGGCATACTTCGCCGCCTCGTCGTCGGAGACGAGCATGAAGACGAATGATTCATCGGGCTCGATCGTGTAGTTGCGGGTCAGGGAAAAACCGTAGGTGGCGTACATCTTCTTGTTGTTGGCGTTGATCTTATCCAACAGTTCGTCGATTTCCACCTGGATCGTTTCCCGCGCTTCCCCATCGGCAACCGCCTTCAGGGCGTTGTGCTTGGAGACCAAGAGCTGGCGCTGCGCCTGCATGATCTGGACGTTGCGATTGAACTCCTCATTGGCCTGGACGCTGTTGAGCGTGCAAACCTTGATGATTCGCTGTCCCTGGTTCTGCGCGATGGCAAGGGTGCCTGTCAGGACGAGGGTTAGGGTGAGAGCACAGAGTTTGACGGAGCGACTCATGTGGGCCTCCTGGGTTGATCGGGCTTGTGATGGACAATAATCTGTGATTTGCAGGCAATGAAAACAACGCGCAGTCGCGCCTATTTTTATTTGCAGAACTTATAGTCTACCATGGGCGGTACACGTGTCAAGCCGATGCCTCGTGCAGGCTTTGGCCATTATACACACACCAAGGTTCCATTCTTACCTGCCATTATTCAGCACCCAGATCAACGAACGCCGACACCGGCGACCAAACCCAGTAGGCACTGCCCGGCAACAGGCTCTGATCCGGGTTCTGCCGTCGCAGCCGCTGGGCGGCAGCGTCCCAATACCACGCATGCGCCGCCAGTCCGTGGGCCCGCTCTACTGCCGGGCCAAGCAAGTGCCAGCCACCCGGCAGTTTGACCAGTCCGTTCGCCGCGACGCCGGAAAGTGCAGCCGCGCCGGCAATGTCCGTGTGGATCCAATAGCTGGCCTCGGCATTGACGAATTCCTCTTCCACGTACCGCTGCACCATCGAGTCCCAGCGCCACACGGCATTGGCATCAACAACTTCCCGCCGATCATTCCGCGGAACGATCGGCAGACTGACAAGATTCCAACCCGCCGGGAAGTTGTGGAAAGCAAAATGATCCTGGCCAAGGTTTCCGTATTGCGGGTCATCCGGTATCGCCAGAGTGCGGCGAACGAGCCGGGGTTCGACGTACTCGACGCCCGGCAGCTTAGCAAGCGCATGCGCGAGTTTGATCGGATCGACGCCGGCATCGAACGATGCGGCATAGAGTCGCTTCAACGAGGTCACACAAATATCCGCTCCCGGGGCCAGCATCCGGCCGTGTGCCTGCAACGCCGCCACGCAGCCGTCGTACTCCGGCAGCCAACAACTCGTGAGCAGGTCGCCGCCGTACGGGGCCAGGGCTGCCAGGACAGCGTCCTTCGCCGCCCCATCGTCGGCCGCCGAGAGCTTGATCATTAGAGTGCCCGGCACGACAGGCACGGGCTCGCGGCCAGGGCCGGGAGCAGCGACAACAGCGACCGCAGCGACAACAAATATTAAACAGAACCGGAGCATTGCATTAAATCTACCGGTTGTACCAGGCAACGGCACGCCTCACAGTCCTTTTCTTCCTCAAGGTCCAGCAAAGCGCCCGTGGCAACGCTTGCACGGCAGATACGGGGGGACTAGGTTACCCACCACAATACACACGATATGGAGTACTACGAACAGTGCGCCCAGACCTTACATCCATCGATGCACATGCCGCGATCGAACTGGTTATGGAATTGATTGCCATCCCCGGCGGTCCGGGCGACGAAACTGCCGTTGCCGCACGGATCAAAGCCGAACTTCTCAAAAACGGTTTTGCGGCACGCAACATCCGGCACGACAAGGCCAACCGCCACACCCGCTGCCCCAGTCCGACCGGCAACATGATCGCCTGCCTGCCGGGTCGCGGCAAACTGCGCAACGCAGCACGACGCCTGCTGTCGACACACATGGATACCGTGCCGCTGTGCATCGGTTCGGTGCCGGTGCGGAAGTCAAGGAATCGCATCGTCCCCGCCGGCAACACCGCACTGGGCGGCGACAACCGTTCCGGTTGCGCCTCGATCCTCACGGCAATCCGCGCGCTGCAGAGCAGCGGCTGCGATCATCCACCGCTGACCCTGCTGTTCACGGTGCAGGAAGAAGTTGGCCTGTCCGGCGCACAGCATCTCGACGCGTCGCTTTTGCGAAGTCCACAACTGGCAATCAACGTCGACGGCGGCAACCCCGCCGACCTGGTGATCGGCGCTATCGGCGGACGCCAATGGCAGGCCGACATTCACGGCATCGCGGCGCACGCCGGCTGCCACCCGGAAGACGGTGCGTCGGCCGCAAACGTTTTTGCCATCGCCCACGCCACCCTGGTGGCCGACGGCTGGCACGGCAAAGTAGAACAGGGCCGCAACCGCGGCACAGCGAACATCGGATCGCTCGGAGGTGGCGATGCAACCAATGTCGTGATGGACCGCCTCCAAGTGACCGGTGAATGCCGCAGCCACAGCAAGAGCTTTCTCGACCGCATGATGCGCACCTATGAAAACGCCTTCACCAAAGCGGCCAAGCGGACGAAAAACGCCAGCGACCGGTGTGCCGGCGTCGAGTTCCAGGTGACCAATGCGTACCCCCCCTTCACCATGTCGAAACGGCACCCGTCGGTCAACGCGGTTGTCGATGCCCTTGCAGTGACGAGAAGGCACCCGAATTTTCGAGTTATTGACGGCGGACTAGATGCCAATTGCCTGACAGCGATACACGGTATTCCATCGGTAACCATCGGCGCCGGCGATCACAGTCCCCACACTGTCAACGAATATCTCGATGTCCCGGAATATCTCGACGCCTGTAGCGTACTGCTGCAGTTCGCTACTGGACCGAAAGGGTGAAAGGTTGAAATGGCAGAACAGGCAAAAGAGGTTAAGTAAGTAAAAGAAGCATTCACCCGCAGCATCCAAACCACTCGACCTTTTCAACCCTTTCAACCAACCGGATGGATATGCCTGAAAAAATCCAACGATCCGATGAAGAATGGCGTGAGTTGCTCTCGCCCGAACAGTTCAATGTCACCCGCTGTGCCGGTACGGAACGCGCCTTCACCGGCGAGTACTGGGACAATCACGAGAACGGCACGTACGAGTGCGTGTGCTGCGAGGCCGACCTGTTCAATTCCAACACGAAATTCGACTCCGGTACCGGTTGGCCAAGTTTCTCTGAGAGCATAGACGAGGAAAGTATCGAGGAGCGCGTTGACAAAGGCTTTTTCGGGTCGCGGACGGAAATTCTGTGTGCCAGTTGCGATGCGCATCTCGGCCACGTTTTCCCCGATGGCCCGCCACCGACCGGCCAGCGTTATTGTATGAACTCGGCGGCACTGAACTTTCGGCCGGACAACGATTGATCTTTCGACCCGATTCTTCCTTGGCGATCCTGGCGGAGTTGACGAGAGAAACAGTCCGGGTGCAAGCCCTACTGCTGTCCCATTGCATACCGCAACATGCGTAGATAGATTCCGCTGCACTTCCAACATTGACTTCCATCCCGGCAGTGGCTGCACCACCTAACCTGTAACGAGTACGGAATCTAATGCTCTGGCACGAACTCAGCTCACCCGCAATTGACGCCCTGGACAAGAATCTCCCAGTGGTGGTCCCGATCGCTTCCTGCGAACAGCACGGGCATCACCTGCCGGTCTTTGTCGATACGATTCAGGTCCACGAGATCGCCACCCGCGTCGAGGCCGAGATGCCGGACCGGATTCTGCTGGTGCCATCCTTGTGGCTCGGGTCTTCACATCACCACAAGGATTTTGCCGGGACGATCAGTGTGCGGCCATCGTTGTTCAGCGAGATGATCATGAGCATCGCCGAGAGCATTCTCAACACGGGCTTTCGGCGCATTGTATTTCTCAACGGGCATGGCGGCAATGTCATGCCGGGCTCCGCAGCCCTGTCCGAGCTGGTAGTCGACAACGATGATGCTGACAACGCCTACCTCTGTCTGTCGTCATGGTGGGCGGTCGCACAGAACAGTATCAGCCAGGACAAAATCGAATCGGTGACGGCCGGCGTGTCGCACGCCTGCGAGTTCGAGACGTCGTTGATGCTGCATGTGCGACCGGACCTGGTCGACATGACAAAGATCAAGCCTTGGACATCACCGCTATCATCGAAATGGCACACGATCGACAGCATATCCAACCACGTCCCCATTTTCCGCCGTTTCCATCGACTCACGGACAGCGGCCACATGGGAAAACCGGAAGCGGCGACCGCCGAGAAGGGAAAGGCGATCTGCGATGCGGCTGTGAGCGATTTGAAAGCCTTTTTAACGGAGATGTCTACCTGGCCGGAACTGCCGGTTATCAAGAGATCGTGATGCCGATTGGACACAGACAGGTGATCGAACGCGTGTTCATCGATCGGCTGGCAGACCGGTACACCATGCGGTAGGTTTCTCCACGCTCACTGCCTTTTATGTCTACTGTCAATCAAAACTGAAAGAGTCGTAAAAATGAAGCACACAATCAACCAGATGACGGTCCTCGCCCTGATCACCGCCGGCCTGATGACCGGCTGCGCCAAGAACCCCGCAGACGACGCCCCCGAGGCAAAGACCTCCACGCCAGGCGGTACAAAGACGTCGGAGGTCGCGGCGGATGCGGTGAAGTACGTCATCGACCCGGGTTCGACGATCAAGTTTGTCGGTGCCAAGGTCACCGGCCAGCACGAAGGCGGGTTTAATGAGTTCACCGGGTATTTCCACATATCCAAAGGCGAACTCACCGGCAGTGATCATAAGTTCACGATCGATATGGAATCGACCTGGAGTGATGCCGAAAAGCTGACAGGCCACCTCAAGCACGAGGACTTCTTCAATGTCGCGAAGTATCCGGAAGCTGTTTTCGAACTGAAGTCGGTTACCGGGAAGCAAGAAGGCAGTACGCGCACGCTGGTCGGCGACCTTGACTTCCACGGCGTCAGAAAGCAATTGGAAATCGATGCTGATGTGACCGAGAAAGACGGTGTCCTGAGTATCAAATCAGCGTTTTCGCTCGACCGGTTCGCGTTCGATATCGCGTACCCAGGCAAGAAAGACAACCTGATCAAGCAGAACGTTTTAGTGACGGTCGACATCACGGCGAAACCGGAAAAATAGTAGGCGTTGCAATGCTTTTCAGAAATTTTCAGGGCGGTTCCACTCCAGACCACCCTTGTTTCCGGAGTGGTGCGGCCAGCCCCACTCCGCCAATGCAGCCGCTCCGATACGATCGATGACAATTACTCCCCCGGTGCGTCGAGGCGGTCGACGACAAAATCCTGAGTAGCATATTCCGGTTTGTATCTGTCGTGCGACGGCGGAAGTACCGGGGATTAGTCAACTACGGCAGGCAAACTGGTGGACGAGGCATCTGTCGGTAACGTACCTGGTCCGCACCAGCACCGCAGGAAAACTTCAAACATAGGCAGCATTATGACCATCGTATCGACTACCAAAAACTGCTACGCCAAAGCAACAGCCGTCTTCGAAGCGGCGGCGGCATACGGGCTGGACTGCCGCGGCATCGACGAACCGGAAGCCGACATTGCAGCGGGCATCCGCGAGTGGTCCAGCCGCTATGCGGTCGTCAGCGTCTATCCTTATGTCGGAGAAATCTACGAGGCAATACCACGCGGCGGTGTGCTGGCACGATTCGGCGTTGGCTACGACAGCATTGATCTCGACAAGGCAACAGCGGCCGGTATCATCGTAACCAATACGCCCGGTGTGTTGTCACATGCCGTTGCTGAATTCACGATTTACCTGCTGCTGTCGATCGCCAACGGTGAAGTCTTTCACGGCAGCAGCGGACAGTCCTTCGAATGGCAACCAATGCTTCGGCCGTCCGAACTACGCGCCAAGACACTGGTGGTGGCAGGTTGCGGAGCTATCGGCAATCGTGTCGCCCGCACCGCCGCGCTGGGCCTGCGCATGAACGTCGTTGGCGTCGAAGTCTGCGATTTCGACGAAGAAGCGCTCAAAACGCAATACGGCTACAGCCGCATCGTCAAGGACTTCGACGAAGTTGCGGGCTCGGCAGATTACGTCACGCTGCACGTGCCAAGCACTTCGAGTACCCGTCATTTCATCAATGCGGCGCGCCTGCAGGCAATGAAGCCGGGTGCATGGCTGATCAATACAGCACGCGGGCCGGTGGTCGATGAGGTTGCCTTGTACGATGCCCTGGCTGACAAGACGATCGCCGGCGCAGCGCTCGATGTCTACGCGGCCGAACCGTACATGCCGGCAGCAGACGGCAAGGACCTACGCACCTTGCCGAACATTATCATGACACC
>CAUZJQ010000213.1:0-7542 GCA_963580095.1 Lentisphaeria bacterium
CGCTCATAATTGCAACCGAAAATCACTGGCGGCGGAACAGGTTGAACTTGACGATGTAGTACATCGCCTTGACACCGTCCCAGACACCGATTTTCTTGCCCTCGTCAAAACGTGGACCAGCGCGCATGAGCCGTGGCGATCCTACCGCCTGACCTGGAACACTGACGACGCGGCATCGGTAAACACTCTGATGTAGCGCTCCTTCAGTTGCTTGTTCGGGACAACTACGCTTGAACGAAGCCGCTGCTCCAGCAAGTTCTGCCCGTCCCCCTTGGCGTACGACCGGCACACCTCGGTCAGATCCCCGTTGCCATCGACAGAGTAGAGCCCCGCGGTGACATTGACCAAAGTGACACTATACGTGCCGCCACCGGACACCTTTGGCGTGCTGTAGCTATACGCCTGGCCCTGGGCGTTGATACCACTTTGATAGTTCTGCGTTGTTGTCACTGGCCTAACTCCGGTGTGCTTTGACACGCCTCCAGAATTCAGGATGAGAACGTGCGTCACACCCGCGTCTTTGGCGCGTAGACCACTGACGGCGGTGATCCCACGCTCCTGCAGTTTCGCTGTGACGGCTGCAAGGATCTTGTCCTTGAGGAACTGATTGTCCCGCAGTTCCGAATTGTCCTGGCTATCGTCCAGATGGAGCCGGACCGTTCCGACCTCCGCGGCCGTGAGCTTTTCGCCGTAGTATGAGACTGTAGTTGCGCACGATGTGATAAGCAGTGGAGCGATGAGAACAAGAGACGAAATGCTATGTTTGTGTCGTGACATGATTACACCTCATGTTGAATTGATTTGTTAACCTTTTGGCACTGATAACGATCTCCATCTCCACCTGATAGTTAAAAACGCTCATAATTGCAACCGAAAATCACTGGCGGCGGAACAGGTTGAACTTGACGATGTAGTACATCGCCTTGACACCGTCCCAGACACCGATTTTCTTGCCCTCGTCAAAACGCCTGGCCTCGTAGGAGATCGGCACTTCGTAGATCCGGCAGTTGGACTTGGCCAACTTTGCAGTGATCTCCGGTTCAAAACCGAAACAGTCGCACTCGATCTCGATCGTCTTGAAAATGTCGGCACGGATCATCTTATAACACGTTTCCATGTCGGTGAGATGGACGTTGGCCAAGGCGTTTGACATGGTCGTCAGAAACTTGTTGCCGGCATAATGCCAGAATGAATCGACCAGCAGGTCGCGACCGGAATAACGGCTGCCAAACACGACATCGGCCTTGCCCTGTTCGAAGAGATAGAACATCTTGGGATACTCAGACGGCGAGTATTCCAAATCCGCGTCCTGAATGATGACTACGTCGCCGGTCACGGCGTTCTGGCCGGTGCGAATCGCGGCACCCTTGCCCTGGTTGACGTCGTGATGGATGATCCTGAGATCGTCGCTGGTCGCCAGGCCATCGAGCTTTTCGCGAGTGCCGTCTGTAGAGCAGTCGTTGACAACAATTATTTCCTTGTCGATCTCGACCGCCTGCACCCGCTCGATCACCTGCATGATCGTGTCGAGTTCGTTGTAGACGGGAATGATGACGCTGAGTTTCAACAGCCTGCCCAAAGTGGAATGTAAGCAATAGAAACAACGATTGAGGAGAAGGAAGGGAAGGGCGGGAATCTAACCCCTATTCGATAGCGTGTCGACATACAACTTATCATGTTGGGTACCTGTCCAAACCCCTATCGACACGTTAACTTGAGCTTTGCACTCCTTACTCCCCCCCCCATCCACGGATATTGCCATGTTCAGACGTCTTGCCTGTACAGCCATAATGATGATTGCAGCATTGACTGCATTTTCCGCGGGCGGTGAGAATATCCGCATACCGCTGCCGCCCAAAGAGGATATCGCCAAACTGCCGAAGGACGGCGGCGCCGAGTTCAACCGTCTGGTATTCGAACCCAGCCCGTATCTGCGGCAGCATGCCCGCAATCCCGTGGACTGGTATCCGTGGGGCGATGTTGCTTTCGATGTTGCCCGCGACCAGGACAAGCCGATTTTCCTCTCCGTTGGCTACACCACCTGTCATTGGTGCCATGTCATGGAGCACGAATCCTTCGAGGACGACGAAGTCGCGAAGCTGATGAACGACGCTTTTGTTTGCATTAAGGTCGATCGCGAAGAGCGCCCGGACATCGACAACGTCTACATGACGGTTACCCAGGCATTGACGGGGAGTGGAGGCTGGCCGATGACCGTGGTCATGACGCCCGAGAAGAAACCGTTTTTCGCCGGCACGTACTTCCCGAAAAGCGGTCGTGGCGGCCGTCCCGGCATGATGGAACTGGTGCCGCAGATCAGTGCTTTGTGGCAGGACGATCGCGACAAGCTGCTGAAGGCCGCCGACGCCATCACGAAGCAACTGAAGACCTTGAGCAGCGGCACGCCGGGTGACGGTCTCGGACTGGAGAGCCTTGATCTGGCTTTTCGTCAGCTCAAGGGCCGTTTTGACAGTGATCGCGGCGGTTTCGGACAGCGGCCGAAATTTCCGGTGCCACACAATCTCGCGTTCCTGCTGCGCTACGCCGACCGTACCGACAATGCCGAGGCGGTCGAGATGGCTGTCAAAACGCTTACCGCCATGCGACACGGCGGCATTTACGATCATGTCGGTTTCGGCTTCCATCGCTACTCGACCGACCCCGACTGGTTGGTGCCCCACTTCGAGAAGATGTTGTACGACCAGGCGTTGCTGGCAATCGCCTACACCGAGGCCTGGCAGGTCACTGGCGATCCGCTGTTCAAACAGACGGTGCGGGAAATTCTCACCTATGTCCAGCGTGACATGACGTCGCCGGGTGGCGGCTTCTACAGCGCCGAGGATGCTGACAGCGAAGGTGAG
Organism: Lentisphaeria bacterium; assembly: GCA_963580095.1. Lineage (GTDB taxonomy): Bacteria > Verrucomicrobiota > Lentisphaeria > JABSQK01 > CAJWLW01 > CAJWLW01. The sequence continues at coordinate 2,862 of CAUZJQ010000213.1, forward strand.
GAGGGCTTGTTCTACCTGTGGAAGCCGAAAGAAATCATTGATATCGTGGGAGATGTCGATGGTGGCAAGTTTCTGGAGATTTTCAATATTACCGAGGACGGCAACTTCCGAGATGAATCAACCCGACGCCAAACCGGCAGGAACATTCCACACCTGAAGAAATCAATTGCGGAAATAGCCGCGGCCGAGGGCAAAACCATGGACTCCTATCTGTCCTGGATCGACGATGTGCGCCGGCAACTGTTCAATGAACGGGAGAAACGCATTCACCCACAAAAGGACGACAAAGTCCTCACGGACTGGAACGGTTTGATGATCGCTGCCTTCGCGAAGGCGGGACAGGCGTTCCGCAATTCCGACTATACTCAGGCGGCGAAACGCGCCGCCGACTTTGTCCTCGAAACCTTGCAGGACGACCAGGGGCGGCTGCTCAAGCGTTATTGTGACGGTGAAGCGGGACTTCCGGCACATCTCGAGGATTACGCTTTTTTCGTTTGGGGCCTGATCGATCTGTATGAAGCGACCCTTGAGGCCAAGTATCTGGCAGAAGCCGTGAGGCTCAACGATTATATGCTCGAACATTTCTGGGATGCCGACAAAGGCGCGTTGTTCATGGTTGCGGACACCAGCGAGCAGTTGCTGGTGCGCAGTAAGGAAATCTACGACGGCGCAATACCCTCGGGCAATTCCGTTGCTACCCTCAACCTCGTGCGCCTGGCGCGATTGACCGCCAACACCGATTACGAAAAAAAGGCCTACGCCATCGTCCGCGGCTTCAGCGGCGGTGTCAAAAGCAGCCCCGGTCATCACACGCAGCTGATGATTGGCCTGGACTTCCTTCTTGGCCCAGCCAACGAAATTGTCGTCGTTGGCAAACCGTTGGCAAACGATACCCGGGCCATGCTGAGATCCGTTCGCGAGAAGTATCTGCCGCGGAAAGTGTTGATTTTCCGGGCGGCGGCCGGTGATGCGGCGATCTCCAAACTCGCGCCGTACATAGCCGATATGGATGCTATCGATGGCGCTGCCACAGCCTACATCTGCCAAAACCAGGCCTGCGACCTGCCGACGACGGACATCGAGCAGATGATGAAGACGTTGACGGCGAAGGAATAGACGGGTCTTATCGCAGTCCTGTCGCGGCGCGCACCTCGTCCATTGTTTCGGCGGCCACGGCACGAGCCCGTTCGGCACCATCATGCAGGACGTCGTTGACGTGGTCGAGGTTTGCGAGCAGTTCGTCGCGACGCTCGCGCATCGGCCGGAAATATTCCCAGGACTTTTCGAATACCGCCTGCTTGGCATGGCCGTATCCGAAGTCGTTGGCGGCATAACGTTCGCTCAAGGCTGCCACCTCGGCATCGTCCGAGAAAAGCTTATAGAGCGCCATGACGTTGCAGTTCGTCGGGTCCATCGGCTCTTCCATCGGCGTCGAATTCGTGACAGTGCTCATGATGCGCTTGCGCAGCGCTTTCTCAGGCCCGAAGAGGTTGATGGTGTTGTCGTAGCTCTTTGACATTTTCTGCCCGTCGATACCGGGCACTACGGCGACCCCGTCACGAATACGGGCTTCTGGTACGACCAGGATTTCCCCGTACTGATTGTTGAAGCGGATTGCAATGTCGCGCGTGACTTCGAGATGCTGCTTCTGGTCTCGGCCGACCGGGACGACATTTGACTTGTACAGCAGAATGTCGGCTGCCATCAGCACTGGATAGCTGAACAGCCCGAAGTTGGCAGAGATGCCCTGGGCGATCTTGTCTTTGTAACTGGTGCAGCGTTCGAGCAGGCCGACCGGAATCTGCGAGCACAGAATCCACATGAGTTCGACCACCTCCGGCACGTCGGACTGGCGGAAGAAAGCGGTCTTCTGCGGATCAACACCGCAGGCCAGCCAGTCGATGGCGACGCCGGTAACCATCGCGCGCAGTGTGTCAGGTTCGGGCAGTTGCGTCAGGGCGTGATAGTCGGCGATAAAGGCGAACGGCTGACCGTCGTCCTGGCTTTCGACGAACGGATGTATGGCGCCGAAGTAATTGCCGACGTGCAGAATGCCGGAGGGCTGGATGCCAGTGAGAATTCGCATTGTGAACCTGGGAGTTTGTGGAATAGCGGGTTAATATTGATCCGCTCCGTCGTCACCGCAACTGCAGATGTCGGTATAAAGGTTTTGTGCGGCGCGTCCGTGAAGATATATTGCGGCATGGAGCGTACCGTAATCATCTTCGCGTTGATCTTGGCGATAGTCATCGGGATCACTTGGTTTCTGCTGGATCAGTCGGTGCCGACCAAATCCGTCAAATGGGACCGGAGCTATGATACGGCGATCCCGCTGAGCCCTTACAGCTACAAGGAGCGTTTCACCGTGTTGCGTCCGAGAGACGAGTCCCTGCCCACCCGTGATTACGTCATACACGCCTGGCGCGAGTGGCTCGAAGGCGATCTCGACCAGGCCGTACTGCTGTATCAGATCGGTTACATGTACGATCCGAACAACGTTTTTGCGCTGCGCGACATTGGCGATCTGTGTTACGAGAACGAACAGTTCACGCTCGCCTGCAACTATTACAACCAGTACCAAGCTTACTTCCCGGACCAGGCCAGCAGCTACATCTACTGGGGGCGCTCCCTGCTCAAAGCCAATTACCTGCAGGAGGCGGAACGGGTGCTTAAGGACGGGTTGATGACCGATGATGGCGCTGCCGGCCCAGGCACATTGTACCACATGCTTTCAAAGGTGTACGAGCAAATGGGGCGCCCGTATCTGGAAGCGGATTATCGAGCCAAAGCCTATCGCGCCCTCGGGGCCGATCTTTTTACCGTTATCGACGACATTTGAGCATCATCCGGATACTACCCGAAGACGTCAGCAACCGCATTGCCGCCGGTGAGGTTATCGAACGCCCGGCCTCGGTTGTCAAAGAGTTGGTCGAAAACGCTCTCGATGCCGGCACCACCCGCCTCACGATCCAGGTCGACCGCGGCGGTCGCTCGCTGGTACGCGTCATCGACAACGGCTGCGGCATGGACGCGGAAGACGCGCTCATGTGTTTGGAAGCGCATGCGACCAGCAAAATTCGCGAGCGCACAGATATCGGCGACATCCGCACCCTCGGTTTTCGCGGCGAGGCACTGCCCAGCATCGCCTCGGTGACCCGGTTCCAGTTGCGCACGCGCCCGCACGATGCCGATGAGGGCACCGAGGTCAAGGTGACCGGCGGCGTCATCCAGAACGTCGGTCCGACCGGCTGTGCTCCCGGTACGACCGTGCAGGTACGCAACCTCTTCTTCAATTTGCCGGCACGCAAGAAATTTCTCCGCAGTATTGCTACGGAGGAGTCGCACATCCAGGAGATCGTGCAGCTGCTTGCCCTCGCCCATCCGGAGGTAAGCTTCGATTTGTCCTTCGACGATCGCAACATTCTGTCCGTTCAGGGCGGCAGCGACATGCGCACGCGCGCGGCCATGCTGCTCGGCCGCGAAACTGTTGCCGGCATGGTGCCGGTCGACCATACCGACGACCACATACACGTCACCGGCTACGCCGCGCGCCCCGGACTGACGCGCTCAACGCGGCGCGACCAGCGCACCTTCGTCAACGGGCGGCCGGTCACTGCAGACGGCATTCACTTCGCTATCCGCGACGCTTACCACAGCATGGTGATGAAAGGCCGCTACCCGCCGGTGATCCTATTCATCACGCTGCCGCCGGACCGCGTTGATATCAATGTGCACCCGGCCAAACGCGAGGTACGCTTTCGCGAGCACCGTCAGGTTGGCGAAGTTGTCAGTGCCGGCATCCGCCAAGCCCTGCGCGGCCTGTCGCAGCCCGAGATCATACCGTCGCCGGTACAACCGCAAATGATGCCGGTTGTACCGCAGGTCATACTGCCGTCGAACGCGCCGGACACGGCGGATGCGGTCGAAACGATATCGCCGTCGCCCGTGCCAAGCATGCCGCGGCCATCGTTCGCTCCTGCATGCCCCGACGCGCTGCCACCGCCACCCATGCCGACGAGCACCTCGATCTCGGTTGCTGACCCGGATGAGTTGCTGCGACTCCGTGTCATCGGCGCCATCACAGATATGTATTTATTGGCGGAAGGTTCCACCGGTCTCGTATTGATCGACCAGCACGCCGCTCACGAGCGCGTCATGTTCGAGAAAATCCTCCAGCAGGCCCAATCCAAGGACGGCACCGGCCAGGGCCTACTCATCCCAATCACAATCGACTTGTCTGCCGCCGATGCCAATGCTCTGCTCGAGAATCTCGATGCCATGGCCAGTCTCGGATTTGCCATCGAGGATTTCGGGGGCAACAGCTTCATCATCTCCGCCGTGCCGGCTCATTTTCCGCAGGAGAATGTCGGCGGCATGCTGCACGACATTATCGCCGATCTGCGCGATGGGCCGTTGCGGGAGCGACGGGCCGACGAGGGCACTATCGCCATGGCGGCGTGCAAGGCCGCAGTGAAAGCGCACGATCATCTGGAAGTGTCCGAAATCGACAAATTGCTTGAAGAGCTTGGCAATACGCAATTACCGTATACCTGCCCGCACGGCCGGCCGACGATGATCAACATTTCCTTTGCCGAGTTGGAGAAACGCTTTGGTCGGCGGGCATAGATCGATCGGCAGGTTACGCAGATTCACCATATATCCTCCTTCCTTCCCTGTGTCT
>CAUZJQ010000214.1:0-7497 GCA_963580095.1 Lentisphaeria bacterium
AGCCGTATGTTCGGCTGGGCCTTGATTGCCTTGAACGCTGTGGTCGAGATCACCCAGGACGAGCGCTGTCTGCGCTGCGCGCAGACCATCCGCGACGAGATCGCGGAGGTCGTTGGTCGGAGAGATGCCTTAGATAGCATGGGGATGAACTATGGCACCGGCACCGTATTGTCGGGGCTGACCGGCCTGCACCGAATCACCGGCGACAAGGCTGCACTCGAGTTGGCGGTTACAATTCTCGACTGGCACATGACGAACGGCCGAAACGACGTTGGTACGACCTGGGGCGATCAACTCGAGCCCTACGATCTGAACCTGACGCTGCCTGTCTACGCCTACCTCTGGTACGCCACGGGCGAACGCCGGTTTCTGGAGGAGGGAATCGACTTTTTCCGTTTCACTGGTATGCCTGTCGCCGCCGGAGGCCAAGTCCGTTCCGCGAGCAAGCACTACCGGTCTTGCATCGGGTTTCTGAAGGCGGCCCACGACGTAGACGTGCTGGAACAGATGAGCGAACCGCCACCGGTGAAATTTTAGCATTGGTAATGGAGTAGCGTTGAAAGCTCGGCTTACCAAACCCGAAACCGAAGCCTGGCACCTTTCTCATGCCCGACACAATCGACAAATGGCACGGTAAACCGTTCTACGAGAAACCGCTTGGATCGACTGCCGAGGGGACCGATGACGGTCGCGCCTCTGTGTGGATCACCGACTTCTCGGCCTGCAAACCCGCCAATCACCTTGCCGAGTGGTCACTGATCGACTACGCCAACGACGAATTTTCCGGCCAGCTCCTGCACGCGCCGGCGAATCAGCCCGGCGGCGACCTGACCATCGAACTGAATGTCAGCGGTTGGTATGCCGTTTATGTCTGGATGATGGGCGGTGATTGCGGCATCCCCGACGGTCAAGGCGACTGCGACAGTGTCTACTCGCTTTCCTACGGCCCGGCTTTGAAGCTGACCGATGACCGGCATCGTCGCCACAGCTTCAGCACCTTGTCACACGACACGATGATGTGGCGCGGGCTGGAGGCTTGCTTCTGGCAATACGCGGACATGACGAACCAGACGCTGTCGATCAAGCACCAGGGCCACACGGTCTACCTTGGCGCTATCGAGCTGGTGCCGCTGTCACCCGCCGAGGTTGCGGCGATCGAGGCGGACCGCGCCGAACTCAGCAACAAGCGGCTCATCGTCAAAGGCGACACCTACGAGGAAGACAATCGGCGCCTGTTCTACGAAGTCGTGCGAAATTCCGATATCACCGCATGGATGGCCGGTTGCCATCGTTCCGATGACCTCGCCACACCGGGTGGTCCGCCGACGCTCAAGCGGCTGCGGCAGGATACGCGCGAGCTTGGCATCGAGGCCTATGCCTGTGACCGTCCAAGCGCCTGGAGCAGTATGGTGCTCAGTGGCAGCTCGCGCGAGACGGCATTTGCCCAAAACCCCGATTGGCACTGCCTGGACCGTGATGGCACCCACACGCATCAGGCCAGTTACGCCCACCCCGAGGTCCAGGAGTTCATGCTCGACCGCGCCCGGGCTGCCGCCAGTGTGGGCATTGACGGCTACGGCTACTTCCTGTGCCGCGACCCCGGCATGATCCTTTTCGAGCCAGTGGCGATGGCAGGGTTCGAGGAGAAGCACGGGGTCGATCCATGCACCCTCAGTGACCGCGACGAACGATTGCTCGACTGGCGTGCCGATATTCTCACTGAATTCATGCGACGCATGCGCCAGACACTCGACGAGGTGGCCGCGGAGAACGGCTTTGATCGTATCAAGATCGTCCATGTGACGCTGGGCGACGAAGGGGCTAACCGCTTCTTCAGCTTCGACGTGGCGAGATGGGTGCGTGAGGGGCTGATCGATGTGATCTGTCCGTATCCGTGGACGGACTATCCTGATCGCTGGCTGGCCCAGGGGTTCGTCGATGTCGATGTCGAGTATTTCACCGAACTCTGCAAGGGCACAGACGTCACCGTCTTTCCCATGTGGCTCACCAGCGTGCCGAGGTTGTACGGGTGGGTCTCCGAGCACGTGCGGCCGAACGAGTACTTCAGGAAAGCAATGGCCGACTATGCCGCCGGCGCCGATGGCATCTCGACTTGGGACGCTGTCGGGCAGGCGATGATCTACCCGTTCATGGCCTCACGCTGGTTGCGCCTCGGGCACAAGGAACAATTGGCCAGCTGGGCTGAAAATGACTTCCCGCTGCCGCAGAAGCTGCGATTCACCCGTTTCGCCGGTGAGACTCCGAATCGCTATCCGGCCGGGACCGGGGGGTAAAGAGTTGGCGAGTGGCCATTGGTCCTTCGACAAGCTGGAGATCTGCGACGAGCGTCTGATCCGACTGACCCGAAGAATGAATCCAACCAAGAATTGATATGAAAGCACAACATCTTTCTGCTGAACACGGTATTGTCTGCCACCTGCCCAGTGAGGAATTCGGCTACTTCGGGTGGCCCAGCGTCGGGCGGTTGGACGACGGCAAGCTGCTGGTCGCCAGTTCTGGTCTGCGGTCGGAGCATATGTGTCCGTGGGGCAAGACGGTATTGAATACCAGTACGGATGACGGCGCCACCTGGTCGCCGCCCGTCGCCATCCATGACTCGCCTCTCGACGACCGGGACGCCGGCGTCGTCAATCTCGGTGGCGACAATGTCATCGTGACCTGGGCCAGCGTCGATCTGCGCTATCACTTTTTCGAACTTGATCTCAGGGAAGCGTTCGAGAAGATGGTCAGCGTCGAGGCAGTCGGGAAATGGGTCGAGTATATGGAAGAGCTCGTCGACGACGAGACGAAACCGCACGAAGGTTCCTGGCTGCTGCCGAGCTCGGACGGCGGCGAGACCTGGGGTGAGAAGGTTAAGGTACCGGTGTACACGCCGCACGGACCGATCCCCCTGCGCAACGGTGACCTGCTGTACCTGGGCAAACGATACGTGATTGACCGTGCCGAGCTCGACCATGGGCCGGTACTCTCGGCCCGCAGCGCCGACAACGGCCGCACCTGGACCGAACAGGGGCACGTTCCAAAGTTTCCCGGCACCGAAAAGCTCAGCTATGCTGAGCCGCATGTAGTGGAACTGCCGTCGGGGAAATTGGTCGGCATGATTCGCGTCGGCGGCGACTCTGGCAAGGCCGGCATCCTGTCATTCAGCATTGTGCAGACAGAGTCGGAGGACGGCGGGGAGACCTGGAGCATGCCGCGGCCGTTGAATTTCCACGGGGCGCCGCCGCATCTGATCCAGCATTCATCGGGTGCGCTGGTCATGACCTACGGTTATCGGCTCGTTGGTTTCGGCCAGCGCGTCGCGTTGAGTTATGACGAAGGCGCGACCTGGGAGTACGACTGGATCGTGCGCGACGACGGCCCGGACTGGGACCTGGGCTATCCCTCGACAGTTGAAATGGCGGACGGCAGTCTGTTTTCGGTTTACTATCAGAAGGTGCCGGGAGATCACCGGCCGTCGCTGCTGTATTCGCGCTGGCAGTTGCCGGGATGAGCCTCGGCAGGACGGAGCGTGCGATGTCCCGAAGTCGTAGATTTGCACTTATCGAGTTATTGGTGGTGATCGTCATCATTGCCATCCTTGCTGACCTTGAGCCGTGCGAAGGGCAAGGCGCAGATCAACGTGTGCATGCACAATTTGCAACAGATAGTCGAAACCTATGCGATGTGTCTGGCGAATAACAGATTCGTAAAATACCGGTACCGATAAAAATTTTCCCAGTAGAACGGCAGTGAGGCTCTTTGAATTCGGTGGACTTCTGGTTTACCGTAATTCGTTCCAGTAGTATCCCCCCCTGTGTGTTGCAGCGGGATCAACTCACCCCAGCCGCGAATAGTAAATGACCCACAGCCGCAAATTTACACTGATCGAGCTTTTGGTGGTGATCGTTATCATTTCCATTCTTGCCTCCTTGCTGTTGCCGGCGTTGAGCCGTGCGAAACGCAAGGCGAAGATCGCCGTGTGCCTGCACAATATGCGCGTGATCGGTCAGAGCTACACGCTGTATATTGTAGATAGTGACGTCAACGTGCCTGGCCCATTACAGGACGGTACGCCCGGCGACGAGACTTGGGGCACCCTCCACCCCACCATGTTCGGAGATCCAAGCGGCTTTGCCAGCAACGACTTCCGCGAAGCTTTGCTCGAGATTGTACCGACGGAAGTCAGCTACTGCCCTTTGTCCAAACAAGCTGAATGGCCCCAGAACTCACCCATGGCAAACACGGGTTCTTTTGCCAGCAAATACTCGGGGAAATTCCATGTGAATGGCGGCGGCGGACATGGCATTCATGCCTACCTGTGTCAATTCCTCTTCAGTCCGACCATCAACACATCCTCTGGCATGCCCCAGAGTTACGTCTGGGGGGAGACCGGCCAACCGGATGCCGAAGCGCCACGGTTGCACCTTATGAACCCCGACTCGGTGATTGTCGCCGATAATTGGATAAGCCATGACGAGAGCTGGGACTGGTCTGCCCCCGTTTATTCCTTCGAGCTCAAGAGTGGCGAGGCTGGATGCAAACTCTTCGGTGACGGACATGCTGTCTATCCGAGGGGCTTTACTGAATCGGTCAGGGGCACGAACACCTGGTGGTACTGACCAGGTAGAACAGTCCAGTATTTTAACGCTCATTAATTATCTTATTTTCTGTTTCTGTGGACAGGTTTTTGGCGTCTTCATCAACTGCAGTCCATTGGTGATTTGTCATGAGAAGCTTGCCCTTCGAACTTTCCTCCCGGGGTTGCGCGCGTCGAGTTGAGGAGTCGAAAATGACCAGGTCGGTGAACGTGCCGCCGGTATCAATGCCGATGTGCCGGGTCATGAGTAGAAGATCTAGAAAAGCATGAAGGTCACAAGTAAAAGAAAAAATGGTGCGTGTCACCATTTATCTGCACAATGAAGGGCTGGCGAGGCGTGTTCCTTTGCTTTGCCGCGATAGCTGAAAGGGCGGCTCATGAACAAGCTCAAGATTGCCCTCGCACAGGTGAAGCAGTGCGACGACTTTGAGGTGAATGCCCGCACGATTGCACGCTACCTCGATGAGGCCGCTGCCGCCGGTGTACAGATCCTCTGCTTTCCCGAGACGCAAACGGTCGGCTATCGCGTCGATATAGCCACACCGGAAACCCCGGTGCCTGTGGAGAAGCTGGACGAACTCCACAGACGTGTCGCGCAGCGCTGTGGTGAGCTCGGGATGGCGTGCATCCTGGGAACCGAGACGCCTCTCGAAGCGGATCCCCATGGGGGCAAACCTTATAACTCGGCGCTCGTCATCTCAGAGAAGGGCGAGGTCCTTTGCACTCACCACAAGAGCAAGCTCACGCCCCTGGATGCGGTGGCCTATTCTCCCGGGGAGGGTTTCCAGACTTTTGAGCTTTTTGGCGTCAAGATCAGCGTGGTTATCTGCTTCGAGGGCTTCCGGTTTCCCGAGACCACGCGAGAGTGTGTTCGCCAGGGGGCTCAGATCGTCTTTCATCCGCAAAACAACACCACGCGGCCCAATGACTGGAAGATTCCGATCCACCACGCCATGATCGTTACTCGTGCCGCCGAGAACACCATCTGGTTCGCCTCGTGCAATGCGTGTCTCGACCACCAGAACTCGAGATCGATGGTTATTTCACCTGACGGCCGTGTTCACGCACAGACCGAGCTGAAGCGCGAGGAGCTACTGATTACCGAGGTAGACGTGGATCTTGCCACCCAGGCCATGTTCAAGTTCGACCTCGAGGGCTGTGCCGACCTGCTATTCGCGGACACGGTCAAGCGGGAAGAGTACGCCTCGGCCCTGGAGGTTTCGCCGCACCCGGACTCTCCCGCAAAGCGGAAAAAATGAGCTCCGCAATGTACCGCGACGTGTTCGGAATTAGCCTCCAGGCTCCGACCTGCAGACACTGCCGTTTGTTCAGTCCAATTTCTGTCAGTTCTTTACCGTTGTGGCCGAAGCGGTTAGCTTTGGGCATGGCGAAAAGTGACAATCCTGCCTGGGTACACCGCGGTTTTACGGCGTTCGCAAAGGGCTCTTTCGGCAGCGGCGCTGACGCCGCCGGCAGAGTCCGGGCAGTGGTTGCAGTCCCGGGCGATGTTCGTATCGCTGAATGGCGCCAGTTCGGCGCAGTTGGAAGAGGTGCGGATCGAATTCGGGTAGCGGGCCGCCCCACGGCTTGACGCCGTGGAAAGCGGTGTTCGCAGCTACAGGGGGTAACGCTGCCTATTTGCCGCGCACCCCGCTTATTCCAGTACGTCGATCAGGTACTCGATTTCCGCCGCTTTCCGGAGCATTTTCAGATGGGCTGCTCTGACCGCTTTCAACCGCGTCAGCTCTATATGCTTGCGAATGGCATCCTGCTGGTCGGCTGAGTTCCGGGTCGGCCTCGTCTTCAGCGTCGACATAAAAAAGTTGTACTCGCTCCTGACATCCTCATCGCTCGCCGCCATGTCGTCGGGACTCATGCCCTGGCGCGCGTAGTAGAACTCGGCGAGCATCCTGGACCGTCCCTTTTCGACGGCCTGGGCAACTCGCGCCTGCTGCTCTATGAAGCGGGGATCCTTGTCGATCCCCGCGGCAACCGCGTCCTCGGCGACGATGAGATCAACTATGGTCATGAAGACAAGCGGCATCACGAAACGGTTCTGCCCGAACGCGGTAACAAGCCGTTCCAGTTCGGGGAGATCACCCAGGACGAGTTTCGTACCGTCAGCTTCGATCACCGTCTCTGAGAGCAGCGCTGTCACCAGCGCGGCATCCTTCTCGATCACCTCGGGTTCGGCCCCGCTTCGCTGCGATTCCCGGCTGATGGCGCTCTCCCTGATCTTCGGCAGCAGGACCCCGCGCGACTCGATGGTTTGTGCCACGGCTTGCTCGATGACCGCCGCCGGAATATTCTCGCCGTCCGCCTGAAAACTGACCGCTGCCAACCGTTGCTGCAGCCATTCCGCCAGCGCATTGGCCGTGGCGCCGCGTGACCCTGCGGTCAGTTGGCTTATGGCGACCCGCTCGGCTGCCGTTTCGGGGTATCGGCTGAATTCGTCCTGGTTTTCTGCGATATGCGCAGCGATCTCTTCCGCCGTCGGTGTTCGGCCTTCACTGTCTATCGCCGCTTGAATCTCCGGAATCGATTGTTCGTAGTAGAGTTTTACGAGAAAACGCCTTTCCTGCCGGGCAACCTGGAGTTCCAGGGTCGCAATGAGATCCAGATATTCGGGGTCCTTGTCAAGTCCGAGCGCTACGGATTTCTGCGCAACCAGCTCGTCGGAGATCGCGGCCTCAGTACGGGAGCGGAGGTGGTACAGGTTGAGTTTCGTACCTGCTTCAGCGCCTGGAAAAAGTGTCTCGGTAAGCAGCGGTTCGCCATTGACACGTGCAAGAACCTCCCCTACTTCCTCGATCGAGATGGTGGTGGGGGCCGGGGTCTGATCCTGAGCCTTCAAGCTCAGGGGCCAACCGAACGCGGTGATCGCGACAGCTGCAGTC
>CAUZJQ010000215.1:0-7474 GCA_963580095.1 Lentisphaeria bacterium
CTGAAGGTCGTACCGAGCGCGGCTTCTGCGTCGCTGTTATTGCTGGCCTTTTTGCCGGCGCCGTCGTTGTTGCTGGCGGCTGCTGTACCGGCGGCATCGCCGGTCTTCTTTCCGGAGCCATCGTTATCGCTGGCGGCTGGCGTGACGGGGCTGGGGTTACCGGCCTTTTTTTCGGAGCCATCGAGACTCGCGTCGCCGGGTAGAGGAGTGCTTCTTTCCCCCGGGGCAATTGTCGCATTGATTTTGCTCTTGGCACGCTGTCCTTCGACAAATGTCAGCCCCATGGTTGAGGCGAAGAAGAGCACCACGCACACAACCGTTGCCTTGCTGAGCACGTTGCCGAAACCTGCACCGAATACTTCCTCGGTGGCGCCGCCGCCGCTGCCACCGCCAAGCGCACCGAGTCCGCCCTGCTTGCTGCGCTGCACGAGAATCAGACAAATCAATATGACTGCCAGCGCGACGATTATGAAAATGAGAAGATTGGCAACAATTTCCATGCGGGAAAACCTCTGATACAGGGTTGGAAAACCTGACAAATAAACATTCTAATATAGTTTGCCGTATATTCGTCGGCAAGAGCTTGGCTGTAGAGTTTTTCGGACATTCAGCCGGTGACTGCGTTGCGGATCAGGGTGGCGAAGTCGTCAACCTTCAGACTGGCGCCGCCGACTAAGGCACCGTCGATATCTGTCTGGCCCATAAGTTCTGCAACGTTGTCGACCTTGACCGAACCGCCATACTGAATGCGGACCTGCCCTGCGACATCACCTCCGTGGACAGTTTGGATGCACTTGCGGATAAAGGCATGCACGGCCTGCGCCTGGTCCGGCGTCGCTGTTAATCCAGTGCCGATCGCCCAGACTGGTTCGTAGGCGATCACGGAGCCGGCGACTTCCGCGGCGCTGAGGCCCGCCAGACCGCCACCGAGTTGGCGCCCGACCACTGACTCGGTCTCGCCCGCTTCCCGGTCGCGTTGGGTTTCGCCGACACAGACGATGGGAATGAGGTCGGCGTCAAGAGCCGCACGCAGTCGCTGATTAACGGTTTCATCCGTCTCGCCGAAGTATTGACGCCGTTCGCTATGTCCGATGACGACGTATGTTACCGGCAGCTCCGTAAGCATGGCCGCCGAAATCTCGCCCGTGAAGGCGCCGCTCTCCGCCCAATGCAGGTTTTGTGCAGCCACCACTATGTTCGACCCTGCCGCGGCTTCTACGGCAGCCGACAGCGAGGTGAAAGGTGGGCAGACGACGATGTCCACAGCCGTGACATCGGCGAGTTCGGCCCGGAGGCCGGTGACGATCTCGCGAGCTTTGTCGGCCCGGTGGCTCATTTTCCAATTGCCGGCGATTATCAGTTTGCGTACCATGGGTGTTCCCCCTATTTACCGTTCAGAACTGCGATGCCGGGCAGTCTTTTACCCGCAAGAAATTCCAGCAAGGCGCCGCCGCCAGTCGAAATATGATCAAAGCGGTCAGCAAGACCGCTTTGACGCACGGCAGCGACAGAATCACCGCCACCGACGATGCTGACCGCATCCGCATCGGCAATCTCTTCGCAAACGGCCATGGTGCCTTTGGCGAACGTCGCCATCTCGAAGCAGCCGAGCGGCCCGTTCCAGACGATTGTTTTCGCGGCGGCAATAATCGCCGAGAGCTTCTTAATCGTGGCAGGGCCGATATCCATGCCTTCCCAACCGTCGGGGATATCACCGGTGACGACCTGAATATTGGCGGTCTCGCTGAAGTCGTCTGCAATGACATTGTCGACCGGCAGCAGCACGTCCACACCGTTGGCTACGCCGTCGGCGAGAATTCCGTTGACGGTGTCCAGCAGGTCGTCTTCGTGCAGGGAATTGCCGATTTTTCGGCCCTGGGCCTTAAAGAAAGTATAGGCCATGCCGCCGCCGATTACAGCGGTGTCGACTTTGCCGACCAACGCCTTTAGTACTTCCAGTTTGCCGGACACTTTGGCGCCGCCGATGATCGCGACGAAGGGACGTTCCGGTGACTCCAGTGCTTTGCCGAGATATTCAAGTTCCTTCTCTATCAGGAATCCGGTGACCGCCACCTCTGCGAACTCCGCAACGACGGCTGTGGAAGCATGAGCGCGGTGGGCGGCGCCGAAGGCGTCGTTGACGTAGATATCGCCGAGGGCGGCGAGCTGGCGGGCCATGTCTCGTTGCGGTTCCTGGAGGTTGGGGCCTTTACCTTCTTCGGCGGCATGAAAGCGGGTGTTTTCGAGCATCATGACCTGCCCGGGTTGTACGGCGCTGGCTTGCGACGCAACGGCCTCGCCGATACAGTCATCGGCGATTACAACGTTGCGTTGCAGCAGTTCCTGTAAGCGCCTGGCGGCCGGCGCCAGACTCATTTCGGGGACACGCTTGCCTTTGGGGCGGCCGAGATGGCTCATCAACACGAGGCCGGCGCCCTGGTCAAGAATGTATTCGATGGTCGGCAGGGCGGCCCGTATGCGGGTGTCATCGGTTATCGTATTGCCATCGAGCGGGACATTGAAGTCAACTCGCATGATGACGCGTTTACCGGCAAGCGCGATGTCGCGAACGGATTTTTTGTTCATTGCTGGATTCAGGGTTTGGATTCAGGGCGGATACATATAGCATGCGGCGGGGAATAATGAAGATGCGGTAAAATGATTAGAAGCTCGTCACTCGCCGAACTCATGCCGCATACTCCTTTGAGACGGTGAGAGCCCTTTCGCTTCACACGACGCAATTTTGCATCGAGCGGCACGTCTTTTTGCGGGGCCGGCGCACATGAAATCAGACTGAGCCCCTCGCCGTGCCTGTGGTCGGAAGGGCCGGACGAAACACTGCGGAGGCATTTCGGCAGTCCGGATCTTCGATGCAGGCAATATACGACAACCCAAATGATGGCAGCCAAGCATATAGAAGGGTTCCAAGGTCTGACGGTGAAGCTATACCAAACCGAAACGGAATTCAACCGGTGGTACTGGCTCCGCGATGCTGGCGCGGATGCGGACATAGAGTTTGTGCCCGATCCTGCACTGTATGTGAAGGCGATTCACGGCACGAAGACGAAGAACGACAAAATCGACTCCGGGAAGGTTGCGCACCGTCTGTGTCCGCGCGTTTCGACGTCGACGGAATAAAATACTTTTTTCCGGATATCGGACCTTTTCGTACCTTGAGACACGTGACTTCCCGAGTGTCTGGTAAGCTTGCACTCTTGAAAGCAGTGGGCGGCGGCGGTCCCCACAAGCGGGCGTACCGTTGCCGAACATAGTAACCTCTGGCCAGCGGCCCAAACATAGCCGCCAGTGCGCAAGGGGGGATGCTGCTATTCGGCACCTTAATTCTTCAGACGTCGAATCTGCCCGGTTTGAAGGGTATTGTTACCGCATGAAGACGGACGACATCCAGCTTTTCCGACTGCCAAAGCTGTACGAAAACATGGAGGAGGCCACCATTGGTGCATGGCTGGTCGCCGATGACGAACCGGTAACAATTGGTGAGGCGTTGGTGGAATTGATTACGGACAAGACTGTTCTGGAGTTTGAATCGACCTTTTCCGGCACGCTGTTGAAGACGTACGCGCCGGTTCGCAGCGTGGTGCCGATTGGCTATATCCTGGCGGCAATTGGGCCTGCTGCTGCGACTGCGCCAGACGTGGCGTCAGAAAACGAGGCGCTGCTGGCTGCTGCTGCGCTCGCGTCGGTGCCGGTGAGCAGCCCGGCCTCGGAGACTCGGCCGCCAAAGAAGCCGAAGCCGGGTAAGTTGCGAGTGGCGCCGGCGGCGCGGGTGCTGGCGAAGAAGCACGCCATCGATCTCGACGAGGTTGCGAAGATCGCAACGGGCAACGTGATTCACCGGAAGGACGTGGAAGCGTACCTGACAGCTCGGAGTGACGACTAATGCGAACCGTTTTGATTACAGGTGCGAGCGGCGGGATTGGTCAGGCGACGGCACGGCAGTTCGGTCGTGATGGTTTCCGGCTGGCGCTCCATTACCACAGGAACGGCGATGGTGCTGATGACCTACGAGCGGAGCTGGCCGCGGCCGGCTGTGAGGTGACAACGTTTCAGGCGGATCTGCGCGACACGGCGGCGGCTCGAGCGATGGTCCAGGCGGTGTACGGGGCCTGCGAAACGATCGATGTCCTGGTGAACAACGCCGGCGTGCTCGATGACAGCCCGTTGAGTTTCATGAGCGACGAGCAGTGGCACGAGGTTATGGCGGCGAACCTACACAGCGCCTTCTATGTGACGCGCGAGGTGTCTATGGTGATGGCGCGGCAAAGGCAGGGGAGGATTATCAATGTCTCATCCGATGCTGGTCGACTGGGCGGTGCCGGTCGCTCGAACTACTCGGCCGCCAAAGCGGGGCTTGCGGGGTTTACCAGGGCGGTGGCGCGCGAGCTTGCGGGCAGCAACGTTCAGGTGAACGCTGTGAGTCCGGGATACATCGAGACGCCGATGACAGCTGACCTGGACGAAAACAAGCGCAAGGCGATAGCGCGTGAGGTTCCCGGACGCCGGCTGGGCACAGCGATAGAGGTCGCAGCGTTGATTGCCTTTTTGGCATCGGACGCGGCGGACTACATTACCGGCCAGGAAATTTCCGTCGACGGCGGCCTTTTTATGGGATGAGTCAGCCTCTCCGCGATTTGCGGGATCTGGTGACTTCGAGATCGAACTCGTCTTCCTCGACCTCATCACCGGAGCCGGAAAACAGGAGGGATCCTGTGATCGTGGCTCCGCACTCGGGACAGGCGCCGCCGTCATTGTCGACGTCTTCCATACGGACTTCTACTTCGCAGTACGGACACGAGATACGTTCCATCCGCTATGGTCTCCTTGTATGTCGCAAAGGGCCGATGGATGTTGCGTGCGGGAAAAGCCCGCCGCATTGGGCATTACCGCAGCGAACAACCGTATTATATAGTTAGGTTTACCGCGACGTCAAGTCTTTTCTTAGCGACATTCGGGAATGTTCCTTTTCTTTTTGGAAAGTCATTTTCCCATATAGCCCTTATTGACAGCCTGCCTATACTGCCGCATCCGGCCAGTTTTCAGGCGGTTTTTGAGTCTTCGCTTTGGACGGCGCGTTGAAGATTTCACGGATTTCCAGGCAGCTTCCGTTTGCATTTTTTGCCGTGGTACGTATGCGGTAGCATTACGTTGGAGATGGACTTGGCAGCGTTATCATGAAGCCTTGGTGAAGGATTTTTTGTGCTGCCTGTAATCCGTCGGGATCGTTACTGGTGACCGTTGTGACGCCTGTGCGATCTCGGTCATTGAAGGGGGTTACTTTTGTCGTAGACCCAAGTATTTACAGTGGATTACGAAATAAGTTTCGACAATTCCAAGTCGCCCGTCCCATGATTTGAGGTATATCTATGGAGTGGGGGAGGGTAAACAGGGGGGATAAAAGGGGTAGTCAGGTCATTGTCTGCCATGACCTGCTGGAGAAGGCGTGGTCACCCTTGACCGCCACAGCGCGACGATACGTTACCGATCCGACGTGGGCACCAATTGGAGCTTCAACTCTTTAGGGCCATCAGGAACTCGACGTTGTTTTCCGTCTCTTTCATCTTCTTGATGAGCAGTTCCATGGCCTCGACCGGCGGGATGTCGTTCATATACTTGCGCAGCTGCCAGACGCGCTCGAGTTCGTCTGGATGCAGCAGCAGCTCCTCACGGCGGGTGCCGGATTTCTGAATGTTGATGGCAGGGTAGCAGCGGCGATGCACGAGTTCGCGATCGAGATGCAGTTCCATGTTGCCGGTACCTTTGAACTCTTCGAAGATCACCTCGTCCATGCGGCTGCCGGTGTCGATGAGGGCGGTAGCCAGGATAGTCAGACTTCCGCCTTCCTCGATGTTTCTGGCTGCGGCAAAAATGCGGCGGGGCTTGTGCAGGGCATTGGCGTCCACACCACCGGTGAGAATACGGCCACTGTGTGGTTCCACGGTGTTGTAGGCCCGCGCCAGGCGGGTGATGCTGTCGAGCAGAATGACGACGTCCTTGCCGTGCTCAACCAGGCGTTTTGCCTTTGCGATCGCCATTTCGGCAACCTGTACGTGCCGCGTCGGCGGTTCGTCGAAGGTGGAGCTGATGACTTCGGCGTCGACTTCACGCTCCATGTCGGTGACCTCTTCGGGCCGTTCGTCGATCAGCAGGATGATCAGGATGGCGTCGGGATTGTTCTCGGTGACGCTGTTAGCCATTTTCTGCTGCAGCACCGTTTTGCCGGTTCGTGGCGGGGCGACGATCAGGCCGCGCTGTCCTTTTCCGATTGGCGAGACCAGGTCGACGATGCGCATCGCGACCTCTTCCTGGCCGCGTTCCAGGATGAGCCGTTCGCGCGGGAAAAACGGCGTCAGGTTCTCGAACGGTATCTTACCCTTCTTCAGTTCCGGCGGTTCGTCGTTGATTGCCTCGACCTTGAGCATGGCGAAAAAACGTTCGTTCTCGCGCGGCGGACGGATTTGACCGGTGATAGTGTCGCCCTTGCGCAGAGAAAAGCGTCGAATTTGCGACGGACTCAGGTAAATGTCCTCGGGGCAGGGCAGATAGCTGTACTTTGGCGAGCGTAGGAATCCAAAGCCGTCGCCAAGTACTTCCAGAACTCCGCCGCCGAACATCAGTCCATTTTTCTCGGCATTGGCCTTGAGAATTTCATAGACGAGATTTTGCTTGCTGATTGCGCCCACTGCTTCGACGCCCATTTCATTTGCCATGGTCGTCAGCTCGGACATAGAGTTTTCCTGCAGCTCGATGAGGTTGAGCGTTGGTGCCAGCGAGTCGCGCTGGAGCAACTCGAACTCTTCCTCTTCGGTCATCTTCGGCAGGCCGTCGTTGTGTTTGCGACCGCCGCTACGGCGCCGAGAGTTGCCGTCGCCTCGGAAATTCTCGCCGCGCTTGTCGTTGCCGTCGCCTCGGAAATTCTCGCCGCGCTTGTCGTTGCCGGAGCCGGGGTTCCTGGTATTGCCGCCGCCGCCGCCGCCGCCGCCGCCGCCGCCGCCGCGCCCACGCATCGGCCGGCGCCGGTTGGGGCGTTTTCGTTGCTGTGAGGGTCGCTGCTGTGAGGATTCCTGCTGTGGGGATCGCTGCTGTGAGGATCCCTGCTGTGAGGATTCCTGCTGTGAGGATTCCTGCTGTGGGGATTCCTGCTGTGGGGATTCCTGCTGTGAGGATTCCTGTTGTGATGGTCCCTGGTCTGATGAAGCCGGAGCCGGAGTGGGAGCGTCGCTGCTACCGCTGCTGTTTTCGTCTGGGAACATTTCTGAATCGTTCATGAGATCCTCGGATTGTTGCGGCCGCGGGCGCGGCCTGAAACGGCGGGTTATTTTTGTAGGTTGTTTGCTGCCGGGAATCCCGGTGCTGGTTCGAACTAACAGGTCGGTGTTGAGATTTGGCGCTTCCGTAAAATGTTAACAATACGTAAGTACCAACTTTGCAGACTATAGTATCTGCGATTTTGTGT
>CAUZJQ010000216.1:0-7456 GCA_963580095.1 Lentisphaeria bacterium
GACCGCGCCGCTGTTTGATCTGTCGACCAGAATCAACCAGGAGATGGAGGCGAATCCGGCACTTGAACGGCTTTCTACTGACGGCGAACAGCTCGTTGGCGACCCTATGGAAGAGCTTGGCGAAACGCAGGTCGATGCGGATATGGCCAGTGCTGCTGCCGAGAAAGACGAGGTCCTGGCCAACATCGTACAACTCGACGAGTCGTGGGGCGACTACCTGCTGCCGAACCACGCACGCTCCTACGCCGGTGCCGAGGACGACGAGCGGCGCCAGTATTTTTTCGATTCGCTGACGGCTGGCAGTACTTTGGCAGACGATCTGATGCAACAGTTGCGAACCAGTGACTTTGACGAACAGACGACGAAGATCGGCGAGGCCGTCATTGGCAGCATCGATGAATCCGGCTATCTGCGGTCCCGCCCCGAAGACATCGCGGTTGCGTGTGGCGCCAACGCAAAGGACGTCAGGCGTGTCATCAACACGCTGCAGACCTTTGAGCCGGCGGGCGTGTGCGCGCGCGACCTGCGCGAGTGCCTGCTTCTGCAGCTCGAGCGCCAGGGGCGCAAGGATTCATTGACCTACAAGGCGATCGACAAGCATCTCGACAAGCTTGCCAAGAACCGCATTCCGCAGGTCGCCAAGGCTTTGCGAATTTCCGCCGCTACTCTGCACGAAGTCATGAACGAGATTCGGCAGCTGCAGCCGCGACCCGGGCATTCCGTTGCCACCGGCAACGAGCAGTATGTGCTGCCGGAAGTTTTTGTGGAGAAGCAAGACAACGGGTACACCATCCGCACTAACACCGACCACACGCCGCGCATTCGCGTGTCGCCGTTGTACATCAAGCTGCTTGGAGATCCCGATACCCCGAAGGACGTGTGCGAGTATATCAAGGAGAAAATCCTCAACGGTAATGCCCTGATTAAGAGCCTGTCCCATCGCCAGACCACGATCGAGCGGATCGCCGAGATCATCGTTGACTGGCAGCGTGAGTTCCTTGACAGCGGCGACGAGTCCATGCGCCCGCTCACGATGAGCCAGGTTGCGGCGGAAATCGGTGTCCACGAGACAACGGTCAGTCGCGCTGTTGCCAACAAGTATATCCAGACGCCCCGCGGCTTGTATCCCTTTAAATATTTTTTCACGACCGGTTACCAGACCAGCGACGGCAACATGCTGTCGAGCCGCAGTATCAAGAGCAAGATCCAGGCGATGGTGAGCGAGGAGGATTTCAGTCACCCGCTCAGCGACCAGAAGATCGTGGCGTTGCTCAAAAATCAGGGCGTGCCCGTAGCACGCCGCACCGTTGCCAAATACCGCGAAGAACTTGGGATCCAATCCTCGCACCTGCGGAAGAGCTACACGACATGAGTGAGCTGCCCGGCGTGGAGGTCGGGGATCGCGATGCCGCCGCGCCCCCGCAACCCATTGTTCTGGTGCTTGACAACCTGCGCAGCGCTTACAATGTCGGGAACATCTTCCGCCTGGCTGAGATCTGCGGCATCGAGCGCATCATCACCTGCGGTTATACCGCGACGCCGCCGCATCCTAAACTGGTGAAGACGGCACGTGGCTGTGACACCCTGGTGCCGTGCGAGCATCAGCCGACCGGGCTGGCTGCTGTCGAGGCGTTGCAGGCCGAGAGCTACCGGGTTTTCGCCGTCGAAACGATGACCGAAGCGCCGCCTGTCTGGGATGTCGGCTATGAGCTCCCGGTGGCATTTGTTTTCGGCAACGAAGCATTGGGTCTCGGGCCGGAAACTCTGGCGCGTTGCGATGCGATCGTGCGGCTGCCGGTTTTTGGACGCAAGAATTCTCTGAATGTCTCGAACTGTGCCGCCGTCGTGGTCTACACCGTCATCCGCCAGCTTCAGGAAGCTGGGCGTGTTTAGCCCGCATTTCTTACAAGTTATCGGCGGTCTGCACTGATCCGCGCCTCACCAACGGCTGCTGCTGGCAGGTAGTTCGGCACATCTACTCCGCGATTTTATGAGAAACGCAGCTTAAAGCGTCTCGTCGTCATGCGGCGTAAGGTTTATCGTGCGGCTTGAAGCGGTCGCTTTTGAGCATTGCTTTTTCTGCCTCAGCCACTGCTTGCCGCCGTTACTTTCGATTTTTTTCGAGTTCTGTGCCCCTCCAGGTGCCGGGGAAATTGGTGCCGAGAGCCCACCCCTGCGAACGCGATGGCGTCTTGCGAACGTCGAAGAACAACGTATTTTCCTTTGAACCCGTAATCGAGAACACCATGAGCGCCACCCTCGGCATTGATTTTCAGCACCTGACCGCTCCGGTCTCCATCGGTTCGGGTGATGGTATCAGCAACGATTGGCAAGTTGCTTCGGACGAGGCCATCGGCACGTGTGTGCTGCCGGCGACGCGGCAGCAGCGTCCGCGTGTTGGTGTCGATGCGGTTGCCCAATCCTGGAACAACGGTTTGCCAGGTCGTGCCGAGAGCCGTTTCGGCGGTAACTGCGCACGTCTGCCTGCTGCGGCAATCTGGCAACTGCTGCGTACCAACCGCGTTCTGCCCGTCTGGACCTACACCGATGCTACGGGCGCGGTGCGCAAGGTCGGTGCACGAGATTTACTGCACGCCACGCTACCGCGCAATGACGGCCGAGCAACGACGTCGATCGATGTCCTGGCGGTTCCGAACGCGCTCAACGAGTTCGCCCGTGAGCACGTCCTGGCGGCGTGGCCGGCGTCGCCAGGAACAGAAAAGCGGCTGCTCTGGGGACCCGTCGCGGCGGCGATAGCCTGGGCCGACAGCCTGTCTGCGGCGGCGCGTGCCGGATTCGGCGGTCGTTGCATACTGGTTGTCGACGTTGAGCCGTGGACCATCTCCGCGACCCTGCTGGAACTGCATTCGGAGACGGTCGATGGCCATTCCTACCTGGTACCAGAACGTTACGTGCCGGATGCCGCCCATTATCTCGAACAACCGCTGCCGCCGATCGACCTGCTCTGCGCTGAAGTGGCGGCCCGCGATGCCGGGGCGAAGCTCGAGCCGGACACATTGTGGCACGCCTTCGTTGGTTCACCGTTGGCCGCGCGCATCTGCAGTGGAGATAACGGTGCCGAGCCCGCACTGCTGCCCGGCGACGACGGCTGGTGCACCGTTGAACTGTCCGAATCCGCGACGCAGCGGCTGCGCACGCAGGCGGTGACCGCCACCGACCTCAATTCCTGGCGTGCTGTCGCGGCGGCGCTGCAGCTCGCATCGGGCAGCAATGACGGGACACCCTCGGGGAATAGTTTTCTGGACGGGATCATGGACTTTCTGAAACTCGACAGCTTCGATGGTCGCGATCAGGTCGACCATATTCTGCTCACCGGCGCTTGCCTCGAAATGATGCTGGACAACGGCTCGCTGGCGGCGCTCGTTGCTGCGAAGTACGCAAAGGGGAAAAATTCGCTGCCGCTTACGGTAGCCGGACTCGATGACTGTCCGGCGGCCTTGACCCGCAGTGGCTGTGTCCTGTTCGGACTGCGAGCGCAGCATGGGCTGCCGACCTATTACGACCATCTTCAGCAGCTCGAAATTCTGGTGCAGCGACAAGAGGACATCGTATCCGAGGTGCTGGTGCAGGGTGGACGCATCCGCGGCAGCGAAGAGTTTCGGCGTTCGCCGATCGAAGGGTTCTATTTCGACCGGAATTTCGAATACGTCGAGTTCTACCTGCATCAGGAAGGCAGTGAACATCTCAAGACCCTACATCAGGATTTTCAGGTACGAATCGATAAGCGCCAGCCGATCTCGCTGCAGCCGAGCGTGCGTCCGGGGCAGGGGCACGTCCGGGTCGAAGTGCACAACGAAGAGCTGTTCGGCCGGCAACCGGTCCTGCTCGATTGGCAAAAGATGGCCGATAGCGATCGCACGGTGCATGATCTCGCCGAGGAGATCAACCGCAGCTATCCTCCATACATCCCGGACGTCAAAGCCAGCAAAGAGCGCTGGGATTTTTTTACACCACATGTCGAAGCTTACCTCGACTACCCGCTGTTGGCCGACGGCCTTGAGCAGGACCTCGGCAAGATCCTGACGCGGCCCTTCTTCTGGTCTGTTGCCCGTGTTACGTTTGACGAAACCGATGCTACAGGGCTTGGGCGCTACAACGTGTTCGGCGCCGGCGACGAAGCTGCGCTGCCGACCGACGACCCGCTCGTGCTGCGGTTCCTCGACCGTCTGGTTGCGGACTTCGCAGCCGCCAAGCGGCCGGATAATCTGTTGAAACTGATGCGCTGTATCGCTTGGACCTATCAGGGCGAGTTTTTCTCCGATGTGCGTCGCTACCTCTGCGACAAGCTCGAGACCGACCCGGACGAGTTAAAGCTGCAGGAACTCACCGGCTGCGCCCAATTATTCCGTCAGCCTGAGGAATTCGTAACGTTCTTCGGTGCACTGCTCGAGATGTTTGAATGCCGCGGCATCGAGAAGATGACGGACTGGCTGCGCAATCTGCGCAAGCTGATGACTTATCGACTGGACCTCTTCGAGCACGTTGATTCGCGCATGTGCATGCGCACGATCGTCTGGGTTGGGCGCATGCTGGAGGCGGAAAATTTGAAGCAAAACTTCCAGAACACATCACTGTTGGGGATCCTGTCGATTCTCTTTCTGCTGCGACGCCGGCGCTATGACCCGGCATTCCTGCGATTCCATGTGGACGAATGGGAGGCTTATCGGCCGGGTGCTGCAGCCAAGCGGGTGCTGCTGCCGCTCGACGAAGGCGGTACAGAGGTATGGGCCCGTCGCGAGGCGCTGGTGTACGATCTGGCGCTGTTGGTATCGCGCACGGAAACGCTGATCGAGCAGAAGATCGACAGCGCCGGTGACGAAGAACGCCGCGAGCCTTACCGGCTGCGCCTGAACATGGTCCGCGAGATTTCCAAGTTCATCCAGGGCCGCGGCCGCTTCGGCGGGATTCCGTTGAAGGAACTGGGATGAGCGTGCGCTACAAACCGCGCGCAGTTTCCTGTATGGTGTGAAAAAAATAGATGGTGCAACAGGAGGCACGACAATCATGAGGTGGAGATTATTGATTTCGGCGGCGATGGCCGTGACGCTGTTGGCGTGCAGCAAGCCGTTGCCCGATGCCGAGAAGCTGGAAACGATCCGTGGTATGTACGAGGAATACAGCAAAGAGTTTCCCGATGTGCCGGCATTGACTCCAGAGCAGGTGACGGACGAAATGGTCGTCGTCGATGTGCGTACAGACGACGAGATCGGCGTGTCGCGAATCGCCGGGGCGATTACCGAAGCAAAGTTTCGCGCCGGCCGCAATGGCCTGGTTGGCCGTAAGATCCTAGTTTACTGCACAATTGGTGCGCGCAGTGGCGAGTACGCGGAGGGCTTGCGGGAAAAGGGGTTCGACGCGTATAACCTCGCCGGCAGCATCCTGGCCTGGACTCATGCCGGCAAGTCGCTGGTCGATGCCGAGGGCAAGGCGACGAAGCGTCTGCATGTCTACGGCAGGGAGTGGGACCTCGCAGCGGACGGCTATGAGGCGCAATGGTGAGGGCATCTATTCCGCGCGAACGAACGGGTTCGTCTGCATTTCCTGCCCGATAGTGGTGGCGGGGCCGTGGCCGGGATGTACGATGGTCTCGGCCGGCAGTTTGTACAGGACCGTGCGGATCGAGTGCAACAGCAACTCGCCGTCGCCGAGCGGCAGATCGCAGCGGCCGATCGATGACTGGAACAGAGTGTCGCCGCCAATCAACACTTTGTGCGCGGGAAAGTAGAAGCCGACACTGCCCGGTGAATGCCCGGGCGTACGCAGGACTTCGTAGTCGAGTCCGTCGATTGCGATATCCAGTTCCGATACTGTATTGGGCAGGTGTTCGACGGCCGGGATCTCCGGCGGGAAACAGTTCATCGGGCTCTCGTAGACCGGCAGGTCGTCCGGGTCCAGCCAGACCGGCAGATCATAACGAGACGCGATGGCAGGCAACGCCGCGATGTGATCAAAATGCGCGTGGGTCAGCAGTACGGCACGCGGCGTCAGCCCTGCCGTGTCGATGACATCGATGATACGTTCGGCGTCGTTCGCCGGGTCGACGATATACGCCTGGCCATCGTTGTTGCCGATGATGCAGCAGTTGGTGAAAAGCGGGCCCAGGCAGAGGGTGTGTAGTTGCATCAGTGGTGCGAGAAGATGCGTTCGGGTGCGTGGAAGAGTGCGACGCTCAACTCGTTGGCGCGCACGATGACAGCGGCGTCTTTCAGCGAGCCGGCCGGGGCGATCATTGCTCGCACGCCCGCCTCGGCGCCGACTTCGACAGCGTCCGGGAACGGGAAGAATCCGTCACTGGCCATGACGGCGCTCTCGACCGTGTGTTTGCCTTCGTATTTCTCCTTGAATTTCCACACCGCCTGCTCAACCGCGCCGACACGGTCCTGCTCACCCGTACCAACGGCCAGGGTCTCGCCGTTCTTGACGATCACGACGCCGTTCGAGCGCACATTGAGGTTGACATACCACGCAGTCAGGAGATCCTCGAGCTGCTGACCGGACACGTCGACAACCGAC
The DNA here is from genome assembly GCA_963580095.1 of Lentisphaeria bacterium. Lineage (GTDB taxonomy): Bacteria > Verrucomicrobiota > Lentisphaeria > JABSQK01 > CAJWLW01 > CAJWLW01. Next base: position 6,535 of record CAUZJQ010000216.1, read on the forward strand.
TCGACGTCTCCGGTTGCTTTGCTCGTGGCGGTGGCGCGGCTCAGGTCATCGACCGACCGCAGATTGGTCAACAGCGGATCGGCGATCACCAGCGAGCCGTCTGCCAGGACTTTTATCGTGCGCGCCCGGCCGCAGTCGTCACTGACGTAGCGCGGTAGATCGGCGAGATTGCCGCATTTGAGGACGCGTACATGCTTATTCAGCTTATACTTTTCAAAGTCGTTGAACACCGCGATCGCGTCGTCGGTGAATGCCGGTGCGACGACGCATTCGGCGAAGGTCGACATGATCTCGTCGGCCGTATCGGCGTCGACTTCGACGTTGAAGCCCATGACACTCCCGAATGCGGCGCGCGGGTCGCAGTCACGGGCGCGTATGTACACCGAGCGCAACGGTTCGTCGCCGACCGCCGCGGCAACACCGCTGGGGTTGACGTGTTTCATGCAGGCGCAGACGGGGCGGGAGAAGAACTTGCAGATGCTGAGCGCGTACGAGATATCCTCGAGATTGGTCTGCGACAGGCCGCTTTTACCGTCCTTGACGACGTCAAGATCGCCGATGGCACACGTGGTGTCGGCCGGTTTGAACCAGGCTGCGGTCTGGTGCGGATTGGTGCCATAGCGCAGATCGTCGACTTTTTCGAAGGACACGCCCATCATTTCGATGCTGTCCGGATAGTCGCCGACGTGCTTGGTCAGGTAGGAGCTTCGTCCGAGAGGTTTGTTGCTCATAGATGTTAGGTATTTCGGGTAACGGTTCGCAGTTGTGAAAGAGATTGAAATTGCTGCGGCTAACGTATGCAGGCACCACGCGAATGCAAGACGATGGATAAAAGCTGTCGCACAGGCCGGTACTGAACCCCGGCACGACCTGCCGATTTCACAATCGCCTCGCGGCGCAGGCCGCCACGGGGCACCCCAAC
>CAUZJQ010000217.1:0-7450 GCA_963580095.1 Lentisphaeria bacterium
CCGAGATCGACAGCAACAGGTCGTTCGAGAAGAAGCCGCCTTCGACCCGGTACTGTCGATCTCGGGACAATACGAAGACAGTCTGCAACAGAACACGACCGAGGACTTCTTCCGGCGTAACAATCTGGATTTGTATCAGGAAAAGAATTCGACCATGAATCTTGGAGTCAGCGGGCTGCTGCACTCCGGCACCAGGTACGAAGCTGCATACTCGGTCCGGCGGCTGCGCAATTCTCTGTCCGACATGCAGACGCAGTACCAGGCCAACGCCAGCCTCACGATCACGCAACCGCTGCTTCAGAATCGCGGCACAGATGTAACCCGAGCCCGCGTCCGACTGACCGAACGAGATGCCGACATCGCCCACCAGGAATTACGCAGCACGACGCTGTCGATGGTGTCAGAGGCCGAATCGCTGTACTGGGATCTGGTATTGGCACAGGACGAGATCAAGCTGCGCACAGAGTCCGTCGCAATGGCCCGCACCCTGTATGACTACCAGGAAAAGCGGCTGGAGCTCAATAAGATCGGGAACCTCGAGGTCGAACAAGCCGACGTCGGCCTGCGCATGCGCGTGGCCCAGCGCACCGCTGCTGCACAGAATCTGGCGGAAACCATCAACCGGTTCCGTACACTGCTATCCGAGCCCGTAACAGCCAACACCTATGTCGCCGATGACCGGCCTGATACTGGGCAACAAAAGTTCGATCGCAACACAGTCATGCAACAGGCACTCGAACACAATCCCGATTACATCGTGCAAAAGCTGGAGCTGGATAAAACAGATATTCGTCTGATCGTGGCGGACAATATGCAATGGCCGCGCCTTGATCTGGTCGCAACCTACGGACAAAACGGCCTCGACGAAGCGCTTCACCAAGGTCATGATTTCCTCGTCGACGAGACAACCAACGACTGGTCAGTGCTCCTACAGTTCCAAATGGCAATCGGTAACCGGCAGGCACGCAGCGAACTTGAGGCTGCACGGCTGCGCCAGCAGCAGGCAATCCTCAATCTCAAGCACCTCGAGATCGAACTCGGCAATGCCGTCGATACAGTACTGGGCCGGATCGACACGACCTACCAGCAAATGCAGACCCTGGCCGATGTGACGAAGCTCAACCTGCGTGTGCTCAATGACGAGCAGCAGCTCCTGGAAAACGGCAGAAGCAATTCCCGACGCATCCTCGAGGCGGAGGAAGATCTGTTCGAGGCCAGCCAATCAGAGATGCGCGGTCGCATCGACTTTCAGAAAGCAATTCTGACCCTGGCAACTATCGAAGGTACACTCCTGCGGGCACATGGTTTCCAGGTTGAGAAATGAGAAATATCGAGAAATTGATCCATATCATTGCCATGACGCTCACGGCGCTGACTGCATGCAGCGGTACCGCCGCTGCACAGGTGGGCATTGAAGGCATCACCGAACCATTCTACGACGCGATCCTCAGCGCCACCGTACCCGGTAAGATTGCAGTCATCCACTTCAAGGAAGGCGATACTGTGCGCACCGGTGCGGTGCTGATCGAACTGCACAAGGAAGCCGCCCTGCTGGAGCGCCGGCGCTACAAGCTCGTGTGGGAAGACAAGACTTTGTTGGAAGCGGCGCGGCGACGGGCTGACTCGGTGCAGACCAAGCTCGACATCGAGCGTCGCAAGCTGGCCTGGGAAGACAAGGCGGCACTGGAATCGGCGGTCGCCACGGCGAGCCTGACTAAAAAAGACCTCGACAGCACCCGCGAACTGTTCACCAGTACCGGCTCGATCAGCCAGGATGAAGTGGATCAAAAAGAACTGGCCCACAAGACCGCAGCCGCGGATCTGCAGCAACTGCGTACCGCCGAAGCACTGGAAAAAGTGCAGTACGACATTGCCGTCGACCAGCATGACTTGCAGAAGGACCTGGACCGGCTCGAACTGCAGCAACACGAGATCTCCGAGGCACGCGAGAAACTGGAATACGAACAGGCGGAAGAACAGCTGTCCATGCGCAACATAGTCTCGCCGGTCGACGGTATCGTTGAAGAGATCTACCTGGAAGTCGGAGCCAACTGCGACCCGCGCCAGGCACTGGTGCGTATCGTCGATATAAGCCGCTTCTATTTCATCGCCAATGTCGAGCCGAAAGTAGCCGCCGATCTGGCACTCGAACAGCCGGTGCAACTGGTCGTCGAGGGCAGCGGTCAGAAAATCGAAGGCAAAGTTTCCTTCATTTCACCGGTCGTCGACCAGGCCAGCGGCCTGCGGCGCATCCGGGCAATCTTCAACAACACCGACGGCCTGGTATCGCCGGGGCTCGCCGCCACGCTGCACACGGCCGACTGAACCCGCCGCGGCATCGCCATACACCTATCAGAAACATGGCATCACATGCTGAAATGCTGACCGACGAAAGTCTCGAGGACGCTCTGTCTTCGCTGGCGGATCTCTATCGCTACCAGGGTACGCCGGCCGAATTCTGGCAACAGTGTATCGACATCATGAGCCAGATCGCCGGAGCCGCCGCTGGGCAAGTGGCGCTGTGGGGTGAAGCCAACGGTGAGGAAGCCGGCAACTGGCGAATCGTCTGCGGCTCACCCGCCAAGGGTCATGAAAGCCAGCACCGCCTGCTTGCCGGCGTCAGCCACGAACTCGCTGAGGCCAGTTCCAAGAAAGGCTTGGCCATCCGTCCGATTCCAGCGAGAAAAAGTGAATTCGGCATCGGCGTCAAGTTTGTCTTTGAAGAGACACACAACAATTGCATCGCTCTTTTCCTGCTCGTCGCAGTATCCGAGGAGCAAGTGCGTGAGGTCATCGCACGCCTGCGGTTGATGGTAAGCCTCCCGGACATCTACCAGTCAAGCCGTGCCCTGGTGGAGGCGCGTAACGATGTCGAAAAGTTCGTAGGCGCCCTCGATCTCATGGTGCTGGTCAATGCCGAGGACCGATTTCTGGCAGCGGCGCTCACCACCTGCAACGAACTGACAACGCGCTTTCACTGCGACCGCGTCAGCCTCGGCTGGTCGGACAGCAAATATATAAAGCTGAAAGCCATCAGCCGCACGGAGAAGTTCGAGCGCAAGGCGAACGTCATCAACGCTTTGGAACTGGCGATGGAAGAATGCCTGGAACAGAATGAGGAAATCATTTTTCCTGAACCACCCGACGTTCGCTACGTCAGCCGCGATCACGAGACGTTCGCGCGGGCCCAGGGGGTCGATAACATCTGTTCCGTGCCCCTGCGGATCGAGTCCGGTCCGGTTGCGGTGCTCACTTTCGAGCGCAATGCCACGCCATTCACGGAGATCGAGGCAGCTCAGCTGCGGTTGTGCGCCGACCAGAGCGCCCGGCGCCTCGACGACCTTCACCGGCTCGACCGCTGGTTCGGGGCTCGCTGGACCGCGACGCTGAAGCGGCAACTGCAGTCGTTGATCAGCGTCGAACATACATGGGCGAAATTGCTGGCAATACTCGTCGTGGTCGCGCTTGCTGTGCTTTTTTTCGGCAAGGTCGAATACCGCGTCGAAGCACCGTTCGTACTAGAGAGCGAGGATGTCATGTATGTCCCGGCACCGTTCGACGGTTACATCGAGCGCGTCGACGTCAAGGTTGGCGATCTCGTCAAAGCAGACGATCCACTGCTCACCTTCGATTCCCGTGATATGATTTTTCAAAAGACCGCCCTCCTGGCGGATCAGAGCAGATATCGCCGCGAAATGCAAAAGGCACGGGCCGACAACGCTCCAGCCGACAGGCTCATTGCCGAGGCGCAACTGCAGCAGACAAACGCCAACCTTTCGCTCACCCGGCACCGTCTTGCACAAGCCGGTGTCGTGGCACCATTCGACGGCGTCGTTGTAGAGGGTGACCTGCGCGAACGCATCGGCGCGCCGATCAATCAAGGCGAAATCCTCTTCAAGATAGCAAAGCTCGAAAACCTCTATGTCGAGCTGGTCGTCGATGAGCGCGACGAACACGAACTGGCCGAGGCGGGCAGTGGCGAGATCGCTTTCGCCAGCCAACCGGAACTGAAATTTCCGATCCGCATCGACCGCATCGAACCCGTCGCGGAGGTCCGCGACGGCGGTAATGTCTTCCCTGTGCACGCCACTTTTGTCGGCCCCCCGGAGACATGGTATCGCCCGGGCATGACCGGCGTCGGCAAATTGACCGTCGGCAAGCGCCGGCTGATCTGGATTTTCACGCACGAGACAATCGACTTCCTGCGTATGCTGCTATGGTGGTAGAAGAAAGCGGGAGGTTTCACGTGCCAAGCGTCAGGGAACCGCATCTGCTGAAACCTGAAATCCCGGAAGCTGCTTCGAATGGCTGAAGTTCCTCAAACATTCAGTGAATCCTGGTATCGCGTTGCCTCCCAGCGCATCAGCCTGCGGGCGCACGTGCAGATCCAGAGGCAGTACTTTCGAGGTAAAAAGTGGCACGTCCTGCACGACCCCTTCAACAACCAGTTTTTTCGGATCCGACCGGCGGCATACGAATTCGTTTCACGCCTGAATCATCGCCGGACAGTGCAGGAAGTCTGGGACGAGTGCCTGGAACTGTTCGCCGATGAAGCACCCGGCCAGGAAGAAGTGATCCGTCTACTGGCCCAGCTATATCACGCCAATTTGCTGCAATACGAGCTGTCCCGCGACAGCAGACAGCTTTTCGATCGGTTCAAGAAACGGCGCCAGCGCGAAGTTCGCAACTATCTGCTCAGCATCATGTTCGCGCGATTCCCGCTGTTCGACCCGGATGCGTTCCTGCAGCGGACGCTGTCCTTTGTGCGTCTACTCCTCGGCCCTATCGGCATGATCGCCTGGATCGCCGTCGTCGCTTACGGCGGCAAGCTCGCTTTTGACAACTTCGCCGACGTGCAGGAACAGACGCAGGGACTGTTGGCTCCAGGGAACCTGGTGCTTCTTTACATCGGGCTCGTCACCTTGAAGGTATTTCACGAGTTCGGTCACGCCTACGTCTGCCGACACTATGGCGGCGAAGTGCATGTCATGGGGATCATGCTGCTGGTGTTCACGCCAATCCCGTACATGGACGCAACCTCGTCGTGGGCCTTCCGAAATCGCCGGCACCGAATCTTCGTGGGGGCGGCTGGAATGATTGTGGAAATTTTTATTGCAGGGCTGGCAACCATAATCTGGGCCAAAACCGACGGCGGCACAATCCACAGCCTGGCATATAACATGATGATCACCGCTTCGGTGAGCACTGTCGTTTTCAACATCAACCCGTTACTCCGCTTCGACGGCTATTACATCCTGTCCGACCTGATCGATTTCCCGAACCTGCACGGCCAGGCTGCCAAGCAGACGCTGTACTTGGTAGAGCGCTTCGCCTTCGGTTGCCGCAAAGCCATACCGTCAACGCAAGTGCTGAGTGAGACCCTGTTCCTGTATGCCTACTGGGTCGCCAGCCGCATCTACCGGGTTATTGTGTTCGGCGGCATTCTGCTGATCGTGGCGGACAAGTTCCTGCTTCTCGGCCTGCTGATGCTGTTAATCTGCGCCGTCTCATGGGTGCTGGCACCCATTGGCCGGCTGTTTCGCTACCTGGCGTCGAGTCCAAAACTCGACCGCACCCGTTTCCGCGCCACCACCGTCGTCACCAGCATCGCCGTTGGACTGATCGTGCTTCTGCAGGTCGTGTCCTACCCTGTGCGTTTTCGAGCGCCCGGGATTCTGCAGGCAGAATCATATACAGTAGTGATCAATAAAAGCCCGGGGTACATCGCCGAAATCGTTGCCCCCCCAGGCACCATGGTAAAGGCTGGCGATCCCCTCGTACGACTCAACGATCCCGAGCTCGTGTTTGAGTTCGCTGTCGCAACAGCCCAGCTTAACGAAACTCGCATCCTCCACCGCCGCGCCATGGGCTCCGAACCCGCCGACGTCAAACCGCTCGAGGAACGGCAGCAGGTAATCCGACAACGGCTTGATCAACTCGAACACCGCCGCCGGACGTTGATTGTGCGGGCCCGGCAGGACGGCCAGTGGGTCGCGTCGGAACTGCAGGACCAGCTTGGGATGTGGCTCCATCGAGGCGTCGTACTCGGTCAAATTATCGATGACAGTTCCTTTGTCTTTCGGGCCGTGGTCAGCCGCCGGGAAGAGTCACAGTTGAGTAACAGCGAGATTCGCAGCATCCAGATCCGCTTACCGGGAGAGGCCGGCAAAAAGATCGACGTGCCGCTGGATCACTATCGCGTGATCCCGGCCGGCCAACAACTTCTGCCCTCTGCGGCACTGGGCTGGGCCGGTGGCGGCGAAATCGCCGTAGACCCTACCGACGAATCGGGCCGGAAAGCCACCGAACTGTTTTTTGAAGTGCGTGCCAGTGTTCCTGCAACAGACATCGTACTCGCCCACGGGCGATCCGGCCGGATGCGCTTCCAGCTTCCCGGCAAACCGATCCTTTCGCAGGTCATCCGAAAACTGCGTCAATTGCTCCAGGAACGCTACCAGATCTGACCTTTTATGCTGACGCCGACAGCACAATCAAGAGTTACCGACCTGCGGGTGCCTGACGACCTTACCAAAGGCATTGATGCACACGTGCACAGCCTGCTCGGCAAGTTTCGCCGCCGCCGTGCACTACCGCAGAGTATGATGGCCGAGGCCGAGCAGATTGACAGCCTCAGCGGCCAGTACGGCGACCTCACGGACCAGGCACTGCGGGATCGGCTGGGCGATTTTTCCCGACACTTCCGACGTTTTCATGACCCCGACCAGGAAACACTGCACTCCGCCCTTGCAGCAATTAGGGAAGCGGCACACCGGACACTGGGACTGCGGGCGTTTCCCGTTCAACTAGTCGGTGCACTGGCGCTGCACCGAGGCTACCTGGCAGAGATGGCAACGGGCGAAGGCAAAACCCTGGTCGCCGGCATCAGCGCGGTACTCGCCGGGTGGAGCGGTCTTCCCTGTCATGTCGTAACGGTCAACGACTACCTCGCAGACCGCGATGCAAAGCTCACCCGACCGTTGTACGAATGGGCCGGCCTCAACGTTGGCGTCGTCACCTCGGATCTGGTGCAGACGCAACGGGCGGAAGCATACCGTGCGGATATCACCTGCACGACCAGCAAAGAGTTGCTGGCCGACTTTCTGCGGGACCGACTGCGACTCGGCCAATGGCAGAATTCGTCACGCCGTCACATCCGGATGATGCTGCAGCGCGGTGACCGGCAGCTACCCCACGGCATCGTCATGCGCGGCCTGCATACAGCGATCATCGACGAGGCCGACAGTGTGCTGATCGACGAAGCGGTTACGCCGCTGATCATCTCTCAGCAGCGCGAAAATGACTCTCTGCGCGAGGCTTGCGAGATTGCCCATCGACTCGCCGCCGAGCTTGTCGTGGACGTTGACTATCGAATCAACCGGCGCTACAAGGAAATCGAACTGGACGACGGGCTGGCCGACAAACTCACGGAAGCCAGGCAGCAGCTGCCCGG
>CAUZJQ010000218.1:0-7430 GCA_963580095.1 Lentisphaeria bacterium
CCGGGTTCCGCTCCACTGGTCCGACCTCATGGGCGTACTGCCCGACTACCGAAATCATGGTCTAGGGCGTCGAATGAAGCTGAAGCAGCGGGAGCTATGCCTGGGCGCCGGCGTCAAGTGCATCGAATGGTCGTACGACCCGATGGTGGCACGCAACGCACACTTCAACATCAACCGACTGGGTGTCGAAATAGTCGATTACATACCCGACTTTTACCTTCACACAGGCAGCAAGATCCATACGCTCAAGATGGATCGGACGATCGCGGCATGGAACCTCGACAGCGCGGGAGTCATCGCGCGGATCGACACCCGAATCGCCCCGCTGCCGGTCGATGATGCTGCAATCATTAACAATCCCGACGGCTCCACCAAACTCGATTCACTTGCACCAGGAGTGACAGTACGCGTGGAAATACCGGCAGACATCTGGGCAATTGCCGCTGATGACCATGAAGCCGCCAACGCCTGGCAGTCCGGTGTGCGTGCATCGTTCACCAACGCCATTGCAGCCGGCTTCACAGTGACTGGATTCTATCGGAATTCAGACACAGGCCGTTGTTTTTACGTCCTGAGCAATACGGCATAAAGCTCATACAATGCCACACCGTCGATTCGAGCAGGACAGAATCATCGCCCGTCACGATCCGGCAGACGTGTCAGCGATTCACATGGCGTGCGACTGCGAAATTAAAAATAACAGCACCCGGTTAATTAAACCAAATCAAAGAGGCTCCTTTGTTGTCCCCATCTCCGGCAAAAGTTCCTCCGTAACTTTCGGCAAGGCGTTTCATGAGAGCGACAGCGGGACCTGAAATACGGGAGGGGCCCGACGTTGAGCCGTAACCGTGAATGATTTTGATGCCTGAATTTCCTCTGTAACTGGCGGCGTCCACCTCCTCCTCAATCATCTTCCTAGCCGCTTCGACATTCTCTCCATTATGGGCAACATCAACCACATGGAGTCCAAGCTGGGGCTTCTCGCGCTCTTCAGCGCCACACTTCGGACATTCTCTGTGTCCAGTCGCGTCTACGGGAAATCCGCAATCCTGACACTGTCCCTTCTGTTGTGATTTTGACACTTGTGTACCTAGGTGTGAGGTGGCCGTGCTTCGGATAATAACCGGCAATGCGTTAACCCTAAGTAATATAGCAGGACATTAATTTCTATTTCTATAAGATTATCACGTTAACAAAAGTCCCCTGAAAGCAGATGGCACGCTGGATCATCAAACGTCCCGAGGAACACAGCATGGGTGGCACGAACTGAAAACCGAAACGCCGTGTCGCCATTATCCAACGAGGCACCAAGAAGCCAGGCAATTATAAAAAAAGGCAGCATTAAAAAAATCACCCACAGAAGAAAGTGCCCGAGCGCCGTAAAAAAGCCTTCTTCATACCCCTGCCAGAGAGCCAGGACCCCGGCAACAGGCACCAGAAAAAAACCGATTGTGTTCGCCATAGCCCTGTCGCCTATCAGGACGACAGCCCCGATGATCACAGCACAGATCACATTGTAAAGAAGCATCAGCACCGATGCTTTCACTGCATCGGAAACGGGAGCGCCCTTCATCATCAATTTGCCGGCAAGGTAAACTATCAAGGTGCCGTACAAAACCCCGACAATCACGGCGCATATTACGCGAAAGATACTACCTGCGATCAAGCCGGTCAGTATGGAAATCCCCTTTCCCAACAACCTGACACCGTCCTCCGAGCCAACGCTCGCGGGCACGGATGGCGTGCGCGCATTGCCGCTTTGAACTCTCTCGGCCAGGCCTTCGACCTTCGATACGTAGTCACGATCGTCCTGGCTTAGCCGTGTCAGCTTGATACGGGTGGTGCCGCCGTCACTGTCGCGGACAATCAGCGCCTTTTCGTCCTCGACTCCCGCGTAAGTGCCGTCGACCGTATCCCCAGTATCGCTGCTCCAAGTGCGGGCATGGCCACCATGTAACGCAAAAAAAAATACAAAAAGACCAAAAAGGGTTGTACAGGACTGGCGGCTCACAAGATTTCCTTCATAACTATCAGCGGATAATCGTTATTTACAGATGATAGAATCGTAGTTCAGACAACCGTTTTTTAAGCAAACAAACGGCACTCGAAAAACGCCGGATTGCAGACTATCCCGCCACCAACTTATCACGCACGGTAACGGTCGTCTTGAAGTGGAGCTTCACGACTTTATTCAACTCCTCGAACCCGTGTTTCTTTGCGATCTCTGCAGCCACCGTGCTGACTTTGTCTGAAGCCCCCTTCGGCAGAATCGTTTCGTAGCCTTCGCCAAGCTTGTTCATCTGCTGGACAAAAGCGTTCCGCGCCAGAATGGAGGCCGCGCCTACGGCAATGTCTGACTCGGCTTTCGGCATCTGCTCGAGCGTGATCTGCTTGCCGAGTTTCATCAGAGCGTTCTGAACCGTCGACTTGCGACCGAACTGATCGGAGATCGCGCGCGGACAGTCCGGTGTCTTTTCGAGAACATCCTCGAGGGCGCGGGCATGGCCCCAACCGAGCATGGTATTGAGGTTTGCAAATTTTTCGTAGAGCCGATTGTAGGTCTCCGGGCCGATGCGGACGACAGCGAAGCGGCCTTTGACGATATTGCGGATCTTGCCAGCCAGCATACCGATCTTCTTGTCGCTCTTGATCATTTTTGAATCCTGCACCCCTTCCTCGAGCAACTTCGCAGCACAATCGCCATCGACATAGACGGCAGCGATGACCAGTGGACCGAAATAATCGCCTTTGCCGCTTTCATCGATACCGATATGCGGCTCGAACATCTCAGGGTTCTGCTCCCGGGCAACGACCGATTCATAGCCCATCCGCACTTCCTTCAGAATCCGGGGCTCCAAGATGAGCTGCACAAACTCCTCGGTGCCTTTGCCCTGGATGCAGAACTTGCCGGACTCGTAGGCAACGGCCGTGGTCTTTTCCTTACGCGCCCGCCACAGGGCATAGGGTGCCTCGTCCAGCTCCCAGCTTTCTCCCTGCAGAATGCTGTTCAACTGCTCGGCCTGATCAGGGCTCAGCTTGCATACATAGTTGGTTGTAGCCATCAATGATACCGCTTGTGGTGTCACGTACGTAATTCGATATTGTCGCTTCCGTGCCACGGAATTCCAGACTGTTCCGGATATTCCTGCAACTTTTTGCGTGATCGCACCGGAGAACCTCTGAGTATTCAACACCGCTATGGAGCCGACCGCATGGTCAAAAACACCATTGCCGGGATCACTGCCGGTTTATTCGCTCGTCTCTCGGAGCAGGATCCTTGCCTCGCCAAGCTTTTCTTGAACCCATGGTCCCGGACGTATGCACCGTCGATGCCGAGCACGCATGCATCGTGGAACATCGAAACAAATCAGGAGGGGGAAGGCGAGTACACGCAAACTTATCTTCTGCTTACTCAGGAAAACAGCAGCCATGACGCCCTCCGCGGGCAACTGCTCGAAGGCTTAATCTCGATCAGTTGTGTACCAGGGGAAAGCCCATGTGCCAAAAGCACCATCAAAATTCGTCTGTAAACGATCGGTCAGTTTCACGGCCCTGCACATACGCCTTGTCGGCATCGTACGAGACGTCAAATCGCAGCGCATCATTGAGACTGACTGTGGACATTGCCATCGCCCCCGACTCCACCTCGATGACCTTAAATTCGAACGGCACTTCAACCAGCGCGCTCGAGGTGACGAAGTGGACGCCTTCATGCACAACATGCATATTCATATGGTTGTGTGCGCCAAGAACACACTTGAGGTTGGGATGCCGGGAAACAAGTTCAATGAAGGACGCCCTAAACGCCAGCGGTGCCGGATCAAGCGGTTCGGCAAGGCCCGTCTGCCCTTCCGGCGCCCCGAAAACTGAGCTATGGGTCTGCACGATATGCGGCAGATCCGGTTCGGCATCCAGTGCTTCCGAGAGATAGGCCAACTGATCCGGCGAAAATTGCGAATCTAATGAATCACGCCAGTAGTATGGTTCCTCACACCAGTGATTGGGAACCACGTGAATGCGGCAATCTTCTGTGGCAACTGTGTACAACGGCTTCCCGCTGTCGCCAAAAAATCCCGGCGCAAGAGCCAGCCAGCGTTCAACTGCAGTTGGCGCATCCAGATCATGGTTTCCCAGGCAAAGATGAACAGGAATGCCCCAGTCGAAGGCCGTCGCCGAAGCAACAATTGCCGCGTCTGACAGCGTATTGATCATGTCACCGCCGTGTAGCACAAAGTCGATGTCGCCCCGGCCGTGTAAATACGTTTTCAGCGCCGTCAGAATCTCCTCAAGCTGCTCCGGATATCCTTGCTGGCGCAGCATGACCTCATCGGCGCCCATATGGGTATCGCAAATATAGATGAATCTTGTCATTTTTTTCGCCAATTCCTTGGCTACAAGTTTTAGCTGACAGGTATCACTTTAGTTCACCGAAGATGAACGTCGAATAAAATCAACAAAAACATCTAATCTCCCGCTTTCTTCTTTCCTTTGTGGTGTACCTTTTTCCGAAACAATACACATAGGAAACAATTGGCTATGGAAATCCGCAAACCGAAAATAGGACTGTTCGCCGGCGGTATTGAATGCTACTGGGTCGACATGTCCATGGACGAATTGCCCGCTCGGCTGCAACAGGACGTTGACCGCCTGATCGCAAGCCTCGACGGCGAAGTCGTCTTTCCGTGCCTGGCCGGCAACCCTGCCCAATCGGCCGAGGCAGGCCGAGCCATACGCGAGGCACAATGTGATATCGCCGTCGTCTATCACGCAACATTCATCGCTGACGACATGACGGTCGCATTCCTCGACGCGCTCGGCGAGAAAATCCCGGTGCTGCAACTGCACTCGCAGGGACTGAAGGGCATCCCAGATGATTTCTCACTGATCGACTACGGCACGTGCTACGGCAACAACAGTGCTATCCAGGCAATAACCACCCTGCGTCGGCTCGGACGCGACCTCAAACTGCCGCTGGTCGTCGGAGAACTCGATGCCCCTGGCTTCCAGGCCCAGATCAACGGCTGGTGCCGCGCCGCCCGTGCCGTCAACGCACTAAAAGGCGCCAACGTCTCGTTCCTACCGCATTGGGTGACGTCCTTCGCGCTGTGGGACACCATCCCCGATCCGCTCACCATGTACCGGCAGACCGGCGTGAAGATCGAATTCCGTTACGTTTCGGAGGTCAAGGAGCGCATGGACGCTGTGCCGGATGCTGCGGTCAGTGCACTAGTCGAGGAAATCTACAGCAGCTACGAAGTGCTGGAACCCCCACGCGAAGAAGTGGAGCGCGCCGCACGGCATGCATTGGCACTGGAGCAGCTATGCAACGACTTTGAGATCGATGCATTGGCCTGCGAGCCCTTCGACCAACTCGCGAAAGTGACCGGCTGCATGCCCGCTTACGAGCTCGGCAGATTGGCAGACCTAGGTGTCGTGGTCACGATCGAAGGTGACCTGCAGGTGGCCGTCGCAGGACTCATGCTCAAAGCGCTGACCGGGCGCACCGGGCAGTTTTTCGAACACCTCATGTTCGACACGGAAAAAAACTGGATCCTCGGCGGTCACGACGGTGGTTCAACGCCTTTCTACATGGCCCACCCGGACCAGCCGATCAAAATACGCAACACGATGTATGTCGACTTCAAGAAAACGGACTTCGCCTTTGACTATGGCGTCGTTCCCGAGTTCATCGTCAAGCCGGGGCCGATCACCATGCTCACTCTATGCCAGATCCGCGAGAACGAGAATCGACATGCCATGCGCATTGTAACCGGCGACGCAGTCGACACGCACGCCCGCCCGATCCATATGGAACACACGATCTTCCAGCCGCATATGCCCGTAGAGCAGTACTACTCGCGCCTGGCGGAACTGACCGTCGACCACCACTTCGCACTGATCCACGGCGAGCTCGAGGACGACCTGATCAAGATGGCGAAGATCATGGACATGGAAGTGGATTGCGTCTGCACCCGAGGTTGATCACGGCAAACACCGAAAGTGTATTCCAAAACCCTGAAAAAGCTGACTCAAGAACAAGTCGACACATTCCATCATGACTTCCGGTCGTGCGCAAAGACGGCGTACCTCAGGAAGCATTACCATGGCTCCACGAACACCTATCCGCTCGTGGTTCGCAGCGTTGGGCCTTCGCGCTAAAGGCAGCTTACACGCCTCAAATGACGAACGGGCTCGTCCTATTTTCGAGCAAACTCGAAAGCGCGTACTTGCATCGCCGGGATCTTGAACTTGCCGGGCAGTTCGATCCAGCCGCCCTCACCTGCCGGACATTCGGCCGTCTGCCAGTTGGAGCGGCCGTCGAGCATGCGAACCTCGACGCAACCTGCCGACGCCAAGACAGGCAAACGCAACGCAAGTTTCGAGATGTCATCGAGGCTGAAATTGGCTAATCCCAGAAACACACGATCGCCGGCACTGTTCTGCCGGTAGACCACCTGCAGATCGTAAGCCGTGTCGAAACCGAAACGCACCGGCAGGTCTCTTTGCGTCACCCACTCGAGCATCGCCTCGATCTGTGTCTTTCGCATCGCTGTCACCAGCCCACCTTCCCCGGTCGCATCACTCAACCGGAACGGCAGCACCGCGATCCGCCCGCCATCCCACTCACGCACCCACGAACTGACACCCAATGGCTTGCCGTCCTGATCGAGAAATTCGTGCAGCGGCGTAAATTCCTCAGCATCCGGCAACTCGAACATAGGCAGGTCTCGACGCACCGCGGACAAAGGATCCATCGTCTGCCGCCGGCCCGCAGCCTCCCCGTTGATTGACGAGTCGACAAATTGTTCGGCCGCAGGGAACCCCGGCAACGGCAACAATCGAGCGCCGCCGATAATGTCGTTACGTCCCAAATACTGCAGCACTTCGAAGGCATCGCGATCGATGATCATGCCCGAAGCCGCGAACTCCGCAAGTTCGGCCTGTCGCGCCAATGGCGAATTGCCGATCAGAATGCGACCGTCACCACCTGCCGGCCACAGTGGCAAGCCCAGCCGTGCCAGAACACGCGACTCGGCCATGTTGAGGCTGCAAATATCCTCTACTTTCGCTCGCAAGCCGATGATGTTTTCACTCAACTCGAGGCTTATACCTCGAGTCTGCCAGTCCGGTGAGGCGACGAACGGCGTGACCGCTTCAATCTGCTTTTTCGCATCAGCGATCGCCTGCCGTGCCGGCTTATCGATGCGGGAGTTGCTGATCGTGCTGCTGACATACCCGTGCATGGCACCCCAAACAAGTTTCATCTGAATCACACGGGCACTGTGGTTGTAGCCGGTACCCGGCCACGTCTCCAGTTCCGGCCAGCCGTCGTATGACGAGCCAAATGCCCGCTGCATGCCCCAGCACGGTGCATAGACACTCCAGCCGAGCCGGTCCAGGTCCGTGTAAGCACCGTATTCAGGACGCGC
>CAUZJQ010000219.1:0-7424 GCA_963580095.1 Lentisphaeria bacterium
GCGGTCGGCACTTTTTTCGACACGGCAAGGTACGAGCACATCCCGAGGAAGTAGGCCAGCAGGATGTTCTCAACGAAAATCGCCTTGATCGCCAGATTGATATATTCCATCGCTTAATCCTCCACGTGCCCAGACACGGTGCGCTGCACCCAGATTAATAACCCGAGAATGATGAAAGCGCCAGGCGCCAGCACCATGAGGCCGTTGTCCGTATAGCCCAGGTTATCGTACAGTGCCTGCGGCACGACCTTGAAACCAAGCACCTGGCCGGATCCCATCAATTCCCGGAAGAACCCCACAATGGCAATGACTGCGGCGTAGCTCAGGCCGTTGCCGAGACCGTCGAGGAAGGACGGCCAAACTTTGTTGCCCATGGCAAACGCCTCGAGACGACCGAGCACAATACAGTTGGTGATGATCAGGCCGACGAACAGCGACAACTGTTTCGAGACTTCGAAGGCGTAAGCTCTGAGCACCTGGTCGACCAGAATGACGAGCGTCGCCACAACGGTCATCTCGACAATGATACGCACGCGCCCGGGAATGAACCTGCGCATCATCGAAATCGTGACATTGGCGCAGGCCACTACAAACACCACCGCGATGCCCATAACGAGCGACGGCTTGAGCTGCGCGGTGACGGCCAGGGCTGAACAGATTCCAAGCACCTGCAGGGTGATTGGGTTGTTCACCATGAATGGATCTTTGAATGTCTTGCGGTTTTTCGTCGAAAACAGCGGTTCCGCAGCTTCAGTGGCATCTGCCATGGTTCAGTTGGCCTCCAGTTGCTTGAAATACGGCACATACTTCGTGAGATCTTCGTGCAGCATCTTGGTCACGCCGCGACTGGTGATCGTGGCGCCGCTGATGCCGTCGACGGCATGTGAGAGTTTTTCTTCGTTGCCGGCATAGGCGTCGGCGGCTTTGCCTTTGACCACTTCGATCGAAATGAAAGTGCCTGTCTGGTCGTTGATCTTCTTGCCCAGAAAATTGTTCAGGAACCAATCCTTCTCTATCTCGGCGCCCAGGCCCGGCGTCTCCCCGTGCTTGTAGAATGTGAGACCCTTGACGGTGTTCAGGTCCGACTCCAGCGAAAGATAGCCGTACAGTTTCGACCACAGGCCTCTGCCGATAATCGGCACGCAATAGGTAACCTCGTTTTCTATGGTACAGCGGTAAATCGGATATCGCCGAGACGAGGCTTCAGTTTTTTTGTCCTCCACTTCCATATCGAGCTGTGCGGCATCGGCCTCGGGATCGATGTTGCCTTCGAGGTCTATTGCAAAAAGTGTGACGTGGTCAGCAAAAAACATATCGACCGCCGGGCTATCCAACTTTTTGGTGACGCCGAGCGCTTTGAGGATGTTCTGCTTCTTGCTGAGCGCCTCGTTTCGGTCCTGCCGTTCCCGCAGCAATGTAGCAGCAGTGGACAGCAGCAGCGAACAGACGATCGCGACGGTGCTCACGAAAACAACGGTGTAGGTGCTGCTACGCATAAGCCTGACTCTCCTTCGACCGCCGCATTCGTTTCTTCATGTGCGCGGCAATGACGAAATAATCGATCAGCGGTGCAAATGCATTCATGAACAGGATGGCCAGCATCATTCCTTCGGGGTAAGCCGGATTGATCGTTCGTATGAGGATGGCGAGGAACCCTACGAGGAATCCGTAAATCCATTTACCTATCGCGGTCTGCGCCGCGGACACCGGATCGGTCGCCATATAGACCAACCCGAACATGAAGCCGCCGTAGACCAGGTGCTGCTTCACCGGTATCGCCATCATGCTCGTGGGGGCCGAGATCGAAATTGCATTCAGCAGCGAAGCCATGCACACCGCGCCAATCATCACGCCGATCATGATCCGGGCGCTGCCGACACCGGTGATCAGCAGGATAGCCGCACCGATCAGGCAGCAGAGTGCCGAGGTCTCGCCGATCGATCCGGGAATCAGTCCAACGAACGACTGGGTCCATGAGAAGTCCGCATACCCCGTTGCCTGGCCGAACTCAGCCAATCGCTCGGCGACAGCCATGGTATCCGTCGTTGATGCAACCAGCAGTGGCGTGGCGCCGGAGAATCCGTCGACGATCGTGCCGCCGACCGCCCCGAAGGTGGTGTTTTCGACGACGCGCCAGCATTTGTCTCCGGAGATCGCGGCCGGGTAGGCAAAGAATATGAAAGCCCTGGCCGTCAATGCGGGATTGAACACATTCATGCCGGTACCGCCGAACACTTCCTTGCCTATGACGACGCCGAAACTAACTCCGACGGCGACCATCCACAGCGGTGTCGTGGGTGGCAGTGTCAAAGGAACGAGCAGGCCGGTGACTAGAAATCCTTCGTTGAGTTCGTGCTTGCGAGCGACCGCGAAGATCAACTCCCAGATCCCGCCAACGCCGTAGCTGACGATGATGATCGGCATGACATGCCAGGCCCCTTTGATGACACACTGCATCAGTGCCGGATCGGCGAAACCATAGGCGCGGAAATGCTGGTACCCGACGTTGTAGATGCCGAACAGCATGCATGGAATCAGCGCGACGATGACGGTCGACATCATACGTTTGGTGTCGAGCGCGTCGCGGATGTGGGCGCCGTTCTTTGTCCGGTCACGGGTCACGAACGTGAAGGACTCCTTGGCCTCAAAAAGCGGGTAGAGCTTTTCGAACTTGCCCCCCTTCTCGAAGTCGGGCCGCATCTTGTCAAAAATGTTTTGTAGGAACTTCATTTAACCATCATATTCCACCAGGTCCAGGCCGTCACGGATGATCTGCTGGACATTAACTTTCGACGGACAGGCGTACTCGCACAGTGCGAATTCCTCTTCGGTCACTTCTAAAATTCCGAGCCCTTCCATTTCGTCAAAGTCCTGTGCCAGGATGCTCTTGAGCAAGTACATCGGGTAAATGTCCATCGGCAGCACCTGCTCATAGTAACCGGTCGCTACAAAGGCGCGGTGGCCGCCGTTCAGCTTGGTATCGGGCGCAAACTTCTTACCGCCAAGGACGGCCGATGGATAGGTGCGATACTTGCTGAGACGTCCGAATCCGGGCAGAGCCCAGCCGAGAAACTCCGACTCTGTCGCTTCGGGAATCACCGTCAGCGTCGACGGCTTCATATTCAAGTGCCCGTCCGGCGTCGATGTTGTGCCGGTAAGCACGTCACCGCTGATGTAGCGCAGTTCGCCATGCTCGACGTTGCCGTTGGTAATGCTTGCGATATTGGCGCCGACAACAGTGCGGTAGTGCTTCGGCGCTGTTACTGCGGAACCTGACAGTGCGATCGTGATGTCAGGGACGTACCGGCCCTCGAGGAAAAGCCGGCCAATGAGGATGAGACCCTGCACAGTTGTTGTCCAGACGACATCACGTCGATGCTTGATCGGGTCGACGTGGTGAATCTGCACACCGACGCAGCCGGCCGGATGCGGTCCAGAAAAACGGTGCAGTTCGACATTTTTTGCTTCGGAAAAGGCTTTCGGCAGATCGAAGCGGCGGCCGTCGACGGACAGATGGACCTTGCCGCTGGCGAGCTGGGAGGCAACATCGAGACCAGCCTGGAAGGCCGCCTCGTTGCCCTGGACGATGAGCGCCGTATCAGCCGCCAGCGGGGCGGTGTCGAAAGCGGAGACAAAGATTGAACGTGGTGTGACAGCGGGATCAGCGACGTTGCCAAAGGGCCGTTGCTGAAAAACATTGAACAGTCCGGACTGCAACAACTGCTCGAGGACGACATCACGTGCCAGGCCGCGGATCGCAACCGCATCGTGCTGCCTGAATGAGACGGCGTCCGATGCTTCGTCGGGCTTGATGACGATCTCCATCAGTGCGCGTCTGGCACCACGCACGACCGCCTTCACTGTGCCGGCCATGGGCGCGGTGAAAACCTGCTGCTCACGGCTTTTGACACAAGCTAAGGGGGAGCCGGCCTTGACAACGTCACCCTCGTCGACGAGTAAACGGACTTTGACGCCGCGGAATTCGCCCGGCTTCAGCGCTACGGTAGCCGGGCGCGGTGCTGCGGAAACCGAGTCTGCCGGCTCGCCGACTAACGGAATGTCATATCCTTCCTTGAGTCTGAAATCAGCCATATGTCAAATGCCGGTTTGTCCAACCCCGGTCACTCGCTCCCGTTGACCGTGGTTGGTTCACTTGGGCATTCCTCATCCGGTTTCTTGCCGCAGACGGGGCAATCCCCTTGGCGCTTTTGAAACGGGTTATTGGTGCTGCAGGTGCCGCGGAATTGTCCGTCCGGCACACAGATGATACGGATCGCTATCAGAACGATCGCGATCAGCAATACCGCGACGGTCATGATGAACGTTTCAAACATTGCGGGTCTCCGGATCCAGGGGCTGCTGAGCCCGAAATGAAAACAAGTATTGTAAGCCTGTCCTGTGTCAGATCAAAGCAAAGAATTTCGGCAGTTGTGTCAGAAGACGGTATGGGAGTCAGCCGTCCGACTGCAGTAAACGCTACTTCTTCTCCGGCGGCACGTCTTTTTCCATGGCATGCTGGCTGCGTTGCAGGGCACGAACGTACGCCACTATGGCCCAGCGATCCCGGACGCCCACCTGGTGACTGTACGGGCCCATCAGCGTACTTTGGGAACCGTTTGTGATAACATCGAACAGATACCCGTCCGTCTGCCCGCGTAATGCGTCGGTGTGATACGAAACCGGTATCAGATCCGGACTACGTTTCGTGACCATGCCCTTGCCGTAACCGGCGTCGTCATGGCAAACGGTGCAATAAATTCCGTAGCGTTCACGGCCGCGAAGGAGCAGGTCCATGGTGATCCTCTCGGGATTCTTCTCCACCCACTCGCCATTCGCCTTCTTGCCGGTGAAATAAATGGCGTCCGCGCGCAGATAGCCGCGTGGGATCGTGTGTTCGGGCGGCACGCGCATGGCGGAATTGTTCTTGAAGAAATTGCCTTTGCCCTGGGCTTTGTACTTCGGTTGCGCGTCCATATTCGGCACCACGTGCAGCGGCGGTTTGGACGAGGGCTTGCCGCGATAGCAGCCACTCAGCAGAATCACTGCTACCAGAACAGTTGCCAGTGTCATCAGATTGAGGCGCTTCCGGATCATAATCAGTCGTCCGCAACGAGCAGTTCGATATTGGTGCCGCCAATGGATCCGAGGAATTCCACGGTCTTTTCCTTGTCAAATTTCGCGTCGGTAGCTTCGACGCTGACAAAAAAACCGTCGTCCATATGCTTGGCAACGAAGTTTTCGGAATTGAACACCGGGTGGTTATAGCGTGGAAGCATGTTGAAGGCCAGCATGCCGATCACCGCAGCAAAGGCAGCGGCGAGGACGCTGAGCTCGAACATGACTGGGACCCAGGCGGGGACACTGTTGAACGGCTTGCCGGAGATGACGAGGGGGTAGTCCACCGCGCTTGTCCACCACTGCAGCAAATAGGCGAAGGTGGTACCGCAGAATGCGAATAAGGCAACCATCCATCCCAGCTTGGTGCGCGGGGTGCCCATCGCATCGTCCATTCCGTGCACGGGAAACGGCGAGTGCGTGTCCCAGTTGCGGAACCCCTCGTCCCGCATTTTCTGCGCGGCTTTGATCAGCGTCGCCGGGTTTTCGAACTGGGCTACTGCCCCTTCGATTTTTTCTGTCTGGACCATCAGTGTTTCTCTTCGTAGAAATGCGGATCCGCTTGAGGCAACACGCCTTTGATCTCGGCGATCGCCACCATCGGCAGGAACCGCAGGAACAGCAGGAACAGGGTAAGGAACAGGCCGAACGACCCGATGAGGATAGAGAAATCGAAGAAGGTCGGAGTGAAGTAGTCCCAGGCACTGGGCATGAAGTCGTTGGCCAGTGTCGTGACGATGATGACGAAGCGCTCGAACCACATGCCGATATTGACGATGATCGAGAGCACGAACATCACCAGAATGCTGCGGCGCATCTTGCGGAACCAGAAAATTTGCGGGAAGATCACGTTGCACGAGATCATTGTCCAATAAGCCCAGGCATAATCCCCGGTCGCGCGGTTGACGAAAGCGAAGCGCTCGTAGTCATTGCCGCTGTACCAGGAGATGAAGAACTCGCAGCCATACGCGTAACCAACCATCGTGCCGGTGAGCAGGATGATCTTGTTCATGTTCTCCAGGTGCTTCATGGTGATGAAATCTTCCATCTTGTAGACGGTCCGCGCGACCACCGCCAGGGTCATCACCATTGCGAAGCCGGAGAAGATGGCGCCGGCCACGAAGTACGGCGGGAAAATAGTCGTGTGCCAGCCCGGAACCAGGGACACGGCAAAGTCGAAACTGACAACCGAGTGTACAGACAGCACCAGCGGCGTCGAGATGCCGGCGAGAATGAGGTAGGCCTTCTCGTAGTTCTGCCACTGTTTGCCGCTGCCCCGGAAACCGAGGGCCATGACGCCTAGGCTGACCTTGCGGATCTTGTTCTTTGCGCGGTCGCGCATCGTCGCCAGGTCAGGTATCATGCCAGTGTACCAGAACATCAGCGAAACGGTGAAATATGTGCCCACAGCGAACATGTCCCACAGTAGCGGGCTGCGGAAGTTCGGCCATATGCCCATCTGGTTCGGATAAGGCGCCATCCACCACGCCACCCACGGTCGGCCGACGTGGATGCCCGGAAACATGCCGGCACAGATGACCGCAAAAATCGTCATGGCCTCGGCGAAGCGGTTGATCGACGTGCGCCAGCGCTGGCGCAGCAGGAACAGGACCGCCGAGATCAGAGTGCCGGCGTGACCGATACCGACCCAGAACACGAAATTGACGATCGCCCAGCCCCAGCCGACCGGATTTTGCACGCCCCAGATGCCGACACCTTCCCAGAACAAATACGCGATCGACGCCCCGAGGTTGGCCAGCGCCAATAGCGAAATCACCATCAGCACCCACCACAGCTTCGGGGTCCCTTGAATGGGGGCCTCCGTTACCTCGCTGATCCGCTGTGAAACCGAGTGAAAGCTCTGGGTTCCGGTGATCAGTGGCGGTTCGCTTGTTTCAGTGTGTGCGCTCATGCGTCCTTTCAATGCTCTTCCTGGCTGCGGTTGTCCGATGCCGCAATAGCCGACGCCAGCGTGGCGTTCGGATTGCGAATCTTGCCCAAATAGGTCGTCCTCGGCCGCGTGTTGAGTTCCTGCAACATTTTGTAGTTGCGGTCCGACCCCTTCACGTGCATCACGCGCGTGTCCGTCGGGTTCCATTCCTTGTCATTATTGAGATCGCCAAAGACGATGGCACCGACCGGACAGGCCTGCTGACAGGCTGTCACGACCTCGCCGTCCCGCACCCGGCGGTCCTCCAGTTTAGCGTCGATCTTGCCATGATTGATGCGCTGAATGCAGAAGCTGCACTTCTCCATGACACCCCGCGACCGCACTGTGACTTCGGGATTTTGCAACATCTTGTGAACTT
>CAUZJQ010000220.1:0-7412 GCA_963580095.1 Lentisphaeria bacterium
TCGATGCGGAGGTGATCATCCTTGCCGATGTCGCCAGCCTGACGGACGCAACGCTGTCGGCGCTCGAGGCTCGGGTCAAGGCGGGTGCCGGCCTGGCCGTTTTCCTCGGACCATCGGTGAACCGGGACTTCTACAACACCGGGATGCACGATCCCCTTCATCCTCAGGACAGTCTCTTCCCTTTGCCTTTGGCGCCGGTCGGCGAACCCGCCGGTGGTCGCCCCGTGTCGTTGAAGAACATCGATTGGACGCACGCGTTGTTTGCCGGCCTGCTGGATCCAAAGCTTGGCGACATCTCAGAGGCACGCGTGCAGCGGTTTTACACGTTCGACGCCACTGCGATCAACGCCTCGCAAGTCCTGGCGTGGATCGAGGACGACGTGCCGGCGGTAATCGAGCATGCTCTGGGCCTCGGCCGAGTACTGATCTTTAACATGACCGCCAACGACACCTGGTCGGACCTGCCGCGGCGCAACAGTTTCATTCCGCTCATCGACCGCATGCTGGCCTTCCTGGGCAGTGCCAGAGCACGTCAATTCACCGCCGACGAGACTGTGGCGGTTGTATTGCCAAGTGTAAACGAGGGTGAAAAAATCGTCGTCGAGGGGCCGGACGGTACGACGGTACAGTCGACAACCAATACCGTCAACGGTCGGACATTTGTACGATTGGACAACATCTCGCAAGCCGGTGTTTTCCACATAATCCCCGGTGGCGACACGAGCAGGGCAGTACCGCTCATCATACGTCCCGGGCTTAGCGACAGTATACCGACACCGATCGACACGGAGCTGCTTGGCAGTTGGTGGGCACCCGCTGATTTCGCTGTCGTCAATGCCGACAGCGAGCTCGAGCAGTTGTCGAAAGCGACACACCTGACGTTGTCGCCATGGTTGATGTGCCTGGCTTGCCTGTTGTTTATAGCGGAGATGTATCTGGTGCATCGATTGTGTCCGCGTCTCAATCCGGCCGTAACCACGATGCTGGTAAACCACGAGTCCAACCAGTCTTCCGAAATGCTTCGGCACACTGTTAATAACTCCTCTTGACCGAGCCACAGCGACATTGGACAATCGATCAACAGTGAGATCACGACTTTTTCCTGACCGACACCTGACACCCGACACCTGAATTCGCATGTTGCCAATATCCACCATCAACTTGTTGCCGATCATATCGACCTGGTTCATTGCGGTCGTTGCAACGGCACTGCTGATATTGCTTGTTTACGGATCCCGTCAGCTGATCGAGCGCAACGTGCCGCAGCGTTGGATGATGATTCTGTTCAGCTTGCGCGTGCTTATCATCATTGTCTTCGTTCTGTGCCTGTTGCGCCCGGCATTATCGAAGTGGCGGGAGGAAAAACTGCAACCGACGCTGCTCGTCCTGGCCGATGTCTCGCGCAGCATGAGCGAGGCGGGAGGATCCGGCAAGGGCACGCGCTTCGACGAGACGGTCGGCGTGCTGCTTGCCCCGCAGGGCATTGCCCGTCTCGAGCAGGCGTATGACCTGCACTGCTATGCATTTGATGACAGTACACGGCCGATGACACCCGACAGGCTCGCAGCCATGGAACCGAAGAGCGAGTCGACCCGTATCGGTCAAAGCCTGGAGTCGGCATGGAACCAGTATCGATCGAGCAGTGGCGCCACAGCGTCCAAGGAAGCTGCGCGGGTGCTGCTGATCAGCGACGGTGCCAACCTGGCCGGTGACGATGCCTTGGGCGCGGCGCAGCGTCTGGGTCTGAGAGTGGACACATTGACACCCGCACCAGGGCATGACGAGGCGGATCTTCCGGCGCTGCATATTGCAGATGTGCAGAGCAGCAATCGTGTACTGGTTAATTCAGAGACGCGATTCCGCGTCACGCTCGCCGGTCGCGCAGATGGTGAGCAAATGCTGACAGCCACGTACAACGGCAAGCCGTTCTTCGAACATTCAATCGATGCCGCATCCGGAGATGTCGAGACGCATGTCATCGTTACGCATCGACCGAAGGCCCCCGGATTTTCCCGATATGCCTTCTCCCTGACACCCGCTGCCGAAGAAGCGATACCGGCTTATGAAGTCAATGTCCAGGTCATCGATGCGAAACACGAGGTTCTCATTCTGGAAGATACCTGGCGCTGGGAGTTCAAGTATCTCCGTCGTGTATTGGAGGATGATCCCAGCTTCAATCTGACGGCATTCCTGACGCGTGGCAGGGCTTCGTACGTACAATTCAGTGAACCCGAACGCGGAGTCTCGCTTGCCGGATTCCCCGAAGGCCCCGCTGAGATTGACTGGTTCGACATCATAGTTCTGGGCAATGTCGATCCGGACCGCTGGTCGCGGCGACTGGCGTCGGCAATTGCCGACAGCGTTGTGGAGCGCGGCAAGTCGCTGATCATCATTGCCGGACCCGACATCGGGCGGCTTGCCCGGATCCCGGAACTGGTACCGCTTTTCCCGGTTGAGATCGGCGCCCGCACCGGTGTCCCTATTGAGGGGCCGGTCTCTCTGCGCATCAACGCCGAGGCCGGCGCGATGCCGTACTTCTCTGTCAGGCCCGAGACACACCAGATGCTACCGTCGCAGGCATTGCCTCCCGTCGATCGCATCTATGCACCTATTCGCAAACGGCCAGCTGCAACTGTACTCCTCGAAGCGCAGCAACACGCCAACGCCTATGGGAATCTTATCGTCATGGCCGAGCACACCGTAGGGCGCGGACGGGTCCTTTATATCGGTACGGACACCTTGTGGAAATGGCACACGTACGGTGCGCGGGACAAGGCCAGAGGGACCTTGCACCGGCGGTTCTGGCAACAAACGCTGCGCGCAATGGCGCCACCGCTGGCAGGCTCTGATGGCGGCAACCTGTCGGTGCGGACCGATCGCTCCCGCTATACTGCCGGTGAGCGGGTAGCGCTCACCGCCGAGCTGTATCCGCTCGAGGCATCGGTAGCGGTCAAGATCGCTGCGACTGTTGTCATGCCGGACGGCCAGCGGCTGGTCGTGCCGGTCACACCCGATCCGCGCACACCCAGCAAACGGATCGCGGAGTTTCGTGTGTTCGCGCCGGGCCGCTGTCGGATCACCACCACCGCTACCCGCAACGGCGAGTTCATTGCCGAGAGCGTGACAACTGTCGACGTCCAGGCGGCGCTTGGGGAGTCGGACAATATCGCAGTCAACGCTGGATTGATGGCGGCGCTTGCCCAAGCAACCGGCGGTACGGTCATCGATGCAGTGGATCAAGAGACCTGGCCGACCGAGCAGCCGGAGACCGCTGAGCGGACCGTGCGGCGTGCCGTGATTCACGACCTATGGTACAACTTCGCGCTGCCGCTGCTGCTCTTCGGTCTGCTCGGTATCGACTGGCTGCTGCGTCTACTCCGGGGATATTTCTGATCTCTGCCTCAAAGCCGTTCCATGGGGTGACGGAGTGGAGATTAGCGGGGAATGTCCCACCGCATTAACTACAACCGGCTTTGGTGGCTCAACGACTACCGCTTCGAGTGGGACGTCGATACTGGGGGCGGACTGCAAAATAGGAAAAAACACGATCGCCCTGCGCTGTATCAATACACACCACTTCGGCTGCCTTGTTCCGTCGTCCGTTCCTCTATGAAAAAATCTCTGATTGATTTGAAACTATGCGAAAAAAGAACGAAACACCAGTGACCCTGTCCAATCAGCATTTGCACGCAACCTTCGATGACGCTACGGGAGCGTTATCGACGCTGGAGAGCCGCGCGACCGGCTGGCGACTCCAGGACCGCCCGGAGCTCGGGCTCGGCTTCCGCATGCTGGTGCCCTTGCCCGACCGGCGCAACAACCAGGTCACCGGCCCGCAAAAACTCGCCGGCATCGAGCAATCGCCGGACGGCAACAGGCTGACGTTGACCTGGAACCACCTGCAGCCGCAGCATGGCGAGGCGCTGGACATTACCTTTGTTGCCACGATCACGCTCGAAGGGGCGACGCTGCGCTTCGAGGCCCATCTTGACAATCGCTCACCGCACACCGTCGAGCACGTCAGTTATCCGTGTATCGGCGACCTGCCGATGCCATCTGCCGATGAACACCTGCGCACCATGATGCGCACCTCCTCGGGCATGGCTACGGCGTCGCTGCTGCCGCGGTTCACCGGGCGCTTCGGGTACTGGGGCCTCGAGCAACCACTGCAGACACCCGAGGACCCGATTACACCGTTCCTGCTCATCGCCAGTGACCGGCAAGGCCTGTACACGGGCTGCCACGACACCAGCGCCAAGGAAGCGATCCGCTTCGTCTGCGAGCTCAAACCGGGATTCGAAATCGGCTTCAGCGAGGATGACGGGATGGCATCGGCCGAGCCGGAGTTAGACGGGCAGGCAAACCATCTCGAGGTTGCAACCTGGCATTTCCCATATGTCCTGCCGGGGACATCAACAGACTTGTCGCCCATCGTCCTGGCGCCCTTCACCGGCACTTGGCACAAGGGTGTGGATGTGTACAAGGCATGGCGGGAAACGTGGTTCAAGCGACCACCGACACCGGCGTGGGCACAGGACGTTCATTCCTGGCAGCAGCTCCACCTGAACTCACCTGAAGACGAACTGCGCTGGCGCTACAGCGAGCTGGAGGACATCGGCAAAGAATGCGCCGAACACGGCGTCCAGGCACTGCAGCTGACAGGCTGGACGGTGGGCGGCCAGGACCGCGGCAACCCGTCGCACGACACCGATCCGCGACTGGGTGCGGCAGCCGAGCTGCGCGACGCGATCACCCGCATCCATGAGCTTGGTGTGAAAGTCGTGTTGTTCAACAAATACACCTGGGTGGATCGCACGACCGACTGGTACCGCGAGGAAGGCATCCGCCACACAACCAAGAACCCGTACGGTGAACCGCACTTCCATCCGGGGTACCAATACCACACGCCGACACAACTGATCGGGATCAACTCGCGCCCCTTCGCGCCGATGTGTCCGCTCAGTCCGGCGTGGCGCGAGATTGCCTGCGACGAGTTCCGAAAAAGCCTGGCCCTGGGTGCCGCCGGCGCGCTCTATGACGAATGCCAGCATCATGGCGGCGCCACCTACTGCTTTGACCCGGCACACGACCATCCGGTGCCGGCGCACATCTTCGCGGGCGACACGCCATTGGGCGAGGCGTTTCGAGAGATCGCTGCGAGCGAAGATCCCGAGTACCTGTTGGTCGGCGAGGTGTGCCGCGATGTGCAGTTTCTGCACTACAGCATCGCCTACTTACGCATCACCAACCCGGACCACGTCGCAGTGGAACGTTATATCGATCCGTTCGCCGGGTTGATGGTGGCAGTGACGGCATTCAACGACCGGAACACCCTCAACCAGTGCCTCATGCACCGCTACATCATCAGTTACGAACCCGGCAATTACAAAGGGCGTCTCGGCGAGTTCCCGCGCACGCTCGAGTACGGCAAAACAATCGACGCCCTGCGCCGGCGCTACCGGACATTCCTCTGGGATGGCGAGTACCGTGACACACAGGGCGCCCAAGTGACCACAGCAGCAGGTACGCCGCACCCGCACTACACAGTCTTCCGCGACACGGATAATGGAAAGCAGGCAGTCGTGGTCGGGAACTTCGACACCGCACAGGCAGTCAAAGTAACCGTGACCTTGGACGACAGTACGCAGCAGCTGCTACTGGTTCGCCCGGAGGCGCCGGAGCCCGAACCCGCACCGGATGAGATCGGACTGGGGCCGGGAGAAGCTGCCGTACTGATCGAAAGCTGACCCCTGCCGACATTGCGGATTCCGGCGTTTGCGCATGATGCAGTATTCTCCCCGGTACAATTGCACTCGGCCGAGTCGGAGTTACCTTTGGCTCTCGCCTCAACACAAACCCACACCTAACGGAAATCAACAATGATGAAGTCTGCAATGCTCCTCTTGTTTTGCGGCGCTCTTGGCACCGTTACCGCAGCCCCCTTCGAGAATGTTACCGGCCCCATGGGGCTGGAGATTACCAGCAACGGCGCTGTGGCATGGGGCGACTTCGACAACGACGGTTTTGTTGACCTGTTTGCCGCTGGCATTTTCCGCAACGAAGGCGGCGAGAGCTTCAGGAAAGTACAGGGCGGCCCACCGCACACTTCGGTGGCGGACTACAACGGCGACGGCTTCCTCGATGCTGCCGGGGTCGGAGAGGCGATACCAACGGTAACCCTGGCGAGCTACAACGGCGAGACCGACACCTTTGACGACCATTCCCAAAAGTTCGCGAAGGTGCCCACCTACCGTCCGTACTCGAGCTTCTGGGCCGACTTCAACGGCGACGGGTTGCTCGACTACTACATCACCGGCATGACCAACTCCAACGCCTGGCCGGACGGCGGCACCCACGACTACATCTATTTCGCTGAAAAAGCCGAAGACGGAACAGTCACGTTCAACATCGGCTGGACCTCTCCCGGCGCCGCCAACACCCGCGGCGCATCGCCGTGTGACTTCGACCGCGACGGCGACATCGATGTCATCACCAGCGGCTACTGGATGACGGTCGATTACCTGTGGCGCAACGACGGCACCGGCAAGTTCGACGACGCCGGCGGCGCCCTCGGCGTCCCGCAGCGCACTGGTCACGGCGTCGGTTCCTGCTGGGGCGACTTCGACAACGACGGCTGGATCGACCTGTACGTCTCGAACTTTTCGCATCCCGGCAATCCACCGCCGGCCTTTGCCCGCAACAACGAAGGCAAGAACTTCGAGAACAAGGGCACCGGTGGCATTGGCTGGGTGGAGTCGCAGGGTTGCGCGGCCGCCGGCGACTACGACAACGACGGCGATCTCGACATGTTCCTCACGGCTCTCTACACGCCGCGCGGCCGGCTGATGCGAAACAACGGCAATTTCAGCTTCACCGATGTCAGTGGCGAGTATGGCCTCACGGGCATCGGCCCAAGTTACGCAGCGGCTTGGGGTGATTACAACAACGATGGTTACCTCGACCTCTCCGCGCACGGCCAGCTGTACAAGAACCCCGGCGGCGAGAACCACTGGCTGAAGGTCAAGCTGACTGCTTCCGACGGCAAGATCAACGCCTCCGCCGTGGGGGCCCAGGTACGCATCGCCGTACCCGAGCTCGGCACTTTGACGCGCCACGTCGAAACGGCTACCGGCCAGGGCAACCAGAACGACCTGACGATGCATTTCGGCCTGGGCAGCTACAGCGGCCCGCTGACGCTGGATATCTTCTGGCCGGACAAGGCGACTCAGAGCATCAAGGTCGACAGCGTCGACAAGCTGGTCCGGGTAGATCGCAAGTAACCGACCCCGGCATGCCACTGCTGTAGAAATTCTGGCCGATCGGCGGGATCAAACCATCGGAATCGTTGGCGTACAGCGTTATCCCCGCAAACTGCTGTTTGAGGTTCGACATGCACATCACCGACTTCGCCG
>CAUZJQ010000221.1:0-7406 GCA_963580095.1 Lentisphaeria bacterium
TCATCTCGGCGTTGTCCGGGTCGATTGCCAGCTCGACTTCGCACGCGGTGCGTGCCGCGGCGGTTTCGCCGCGCTGCGAATGAACTTTGGCCAGGACCGCGTGCAATCCGGGGTATCGGTCGTCGATCGTCAGTCCTTTCGTCGCCCAGGTCACGGCAGCATCATGGTTCTCGGCCATGAAATTGCCCTGCGCTGCGAACCGGTGCGCCTGCGGGCTTTCCGGTTCCAGTGCTGCCAGCTTCTCGGCCGCAGCGACGAACTCACCGGCCTCCGGGCGGCCGTCCAGCGCTTCGAGGACGTAACGGTAGCCTTCGGCCGGATCATGTACAGGCGGCGGCGTGACCTTGTTGTAAATCAACAGAACCTTCGCATCAAGCGCCTCGCGCAAAGACCCCGGCGTGGATGGCGTGGGCGGCCATTGGCCGACATCCCCTGCTCGCGCGGCGGCGGCCACAAAGTCTTCCTGTCCGACATGGCACCGCACCAACCCCATGAGCGCCTCGCGGTTGCCAGGATCCACCGTCAGGAGCTGCTCGTAGTCCTCGACCGCCCCGCCGGGATTCTCGCGCCAGATGGTTTCCGCGTGGTTCAGGAGCTGGTCCTGTTCGGTCTCGGACATGAGTTGGTTGGCAATGAACAGTCCACCATATATCAATGCCGAGATGACCACCGCGGTGATCAGCAGTTTCAGAAACATGAATACCCAGCCGAATCCTATACCGCGCCGGCTCCTTTCGCGACTGCCAACGTACATCTCGCGCGGCAACCCGCCGGCGCGTATCGCCGGTACCAGGACCAGATACCAATGGAGCCGTTTCTCAGCCGCAAACATCGCAATGACCGTAACCAAGGCAACAGCACCGGACCATGGCCAGGATGCGGCCGTCGGCACGACGAGTAGCGCCAGAAGCAGCGCCACATACGGTCCCAGCCGGGTGAACAACGCCACGACGAGCACACAGCCGAAGATAAAAAACCACGTGTCCAAAGCCGCAATCGCAAAGCCGACACCAGCCAGCAAGGCAATGATCAGAGCCTTGATCAACCGTGTGAGGGACGCGATGCTGAGCCTATGCCCCAAGGACTGCGGCCGTTCGGCAACCGTCGGGGGCCTCTCCCCCACGGGCCGCGCCCGCGGCGGCAGTCGCGAGACGATCGCGAGTTGCATGAACAGAACGCCGGCCAACATCGCCACGAACTGCAGGAAAAACACGAACCTCGCACCAAAGCCAATGCGAGTAAAGGTGTCGACACGTTCGCGAATGCCGGAGACATGGGCGGTCAGGGTCTCCGCCGCCTGGTCGAACTCTGCACTGTGATCGGAGCCGGACAAGTCGGCCTCGACACTCTCCGTGGCACCCAACATGCGTTCACCAAGCTCACCGGCATGCACGACGAACATCACGGCCTGCCGCTGCCAGGCAGGATAAGCCAGCAGGAGGGCCAGAGCTACAGCGACTGCCACCAACAACACGCAGGCGTGGGCAACCAGTGGCGGAACTTGCAGGTTCTGCAAAACCCTCACCACGCGCGGTGCCGCAATAGCGATCAGGCCGACCGCAAGGCAACAGATGATGGCGCTGTACAGGCCCATCAGGACCGCCGCCACCGTTAGTACCAGGCCGGCAATGAACAGTACCCGCTGCAACGTTGGGTCGATGGACATGCGCCGCTGGTCGTCCAGGGGGGAGGATCCGAATGCTGGATCGTCTTGCATATAATAGCTCTGTCGTGGATCAGGCCGGAAGCAAAGTGCTCATGCTGTTTTGTTAGACCGAATACTATAGTGCGGCATGGTCTATCCTGCTCAACGGAGCCATTTTTCGGGGATATAAAAGTTCGTGATCTGGGGTGCACGGCAGCACGCGATCACGGGTGTATTCCGGCCCTATTCACCGCATCATTATGCGGAGATCAGGTCAGACCACCCCAATGATCCGAAGTTGACAGGGTTATCAACTTCGCGTTCTTGCATCGCTCCTCCTCATTTACCAGGCAACTTGATTTGGATACGGTAGGCGATTATCATTGTCAACCAGATTTTTAAACCGTCCTGTGAATTGACGATCAAGAAGGAGAAAAATATGTCCAATGCCCTGACGAATGCGCTGAAGAGCGAAATTGCCCGGTTGGCACGCAAGGAAATCAAAGCTGCAACAGCACCGCTCCAGAAGGCGGTCACCAGGTTGCGCCGGGACAACGCTGCACTGAAACGGCAAAGCCAGAACCTGGAGGCTCAATTGAAACGATTGGGCAAGGCAACGCTCACTGCCAAAGCAGCCGCTGTACCACCAGCCAAGGACGTTCGCTTCTCACCGGGCCTGCTCAAGAAACTCCGCAAGCGTCTGGGCCTGTCCATGGCTAATCTCGCCAAGATCCTCGGCGTCAGTATAAACACGATCATGAATTGGGAAAGCGGCAAGACCAGACCGCGGGCAGCCGGCCTGCAGAAAATCTCGTCGGCCCGCCACCTCTCCCCTGCCTCAGCGCGAAAACTGATGGGCAAAGGCCGCAAGAAAGCGAAACGCTGATCACCTCTTACTTCGGCTACACGGCAGGATCGAAGTCGGGATTCGATTCCGGGATTTTCGCATCGACGCTCGTGCGCCACTCGACAAGCGACGCATGCAGACTCGCAACGATGTTGGACTCGGCAAGATTGCGATCCTCCAAGATGTCGTCACGCAGATTGTACAGACAGAGATCAAGCGGCGATAGTTGCCGAGTTGTTCAGGCACGGGTACGACATGCAAGTGACAATTTCACGAGACCTCAACGGGCCCAATCACCCGGCCACTTGCGGTAACTGCCTTGGGGACCTGAATGACAGAACTCAAATCCATGCAATTGACAATCCGTGCGCTGGCCGTTGACCGCATATGCCTGAAAAACCCAATTTACTGATCATCCTGAGCGACCAGCAGCGCCGCGACAGCCTGGGCTGTTACGGCAACCCGGTGATCCGCACACCGAACCTCGATCGTCTGGCGGCCGAGGGCGTCGTGTGCGACCAGGCATTCGTCGCCAACATGGTCTGCGCACCGT
Organism: Lentisphaeria bacterium; assembly: GCA_963580095.1. Taxonomy (GTDB): domain Bacteria; phylum Verrucomicrobiota; class Lentisphaeria; order JABSQK01; family CAJWLW01; genus CAJWLW01. Next base: position 3,046 of record CAUZJQ010000221.1, read on the forward strand.
CCCGGGCCAGCATCTGGACGGGGCGGTACCCGCGGGCCCACGGTGTGGTTAGCAACGGGGTTGCACTGTCCAAAGATGAGATCACGATCGCGTCGGCACTCCTCGAGGCCGGCTATCGCACAGCTTCGTGCGGTGCGCTTCACCTGAGTCCGTCCTCCGACACGCCCGAGAACGACACGCCCGAGAGCCGGCACTTCCATGCCTCCGGCCAACCGTTTCCGTCACCGTACCACGGCTTCGAGACGGTCAGGCTGGCAACCGGCCTGGGGGACGAATGGGGTGATTACCATCAGTATCTGATCGATCAGGATCCCGACCTGCCGGCATTGTACAAGGAAGACCGGGCGCTCACACCGCCGACGGGAGCGCCGTCGAGCTGGAAGTGCGGTATGCCGGAGGAACACCATTGCACGACATGGGTCGCCGACGAGGCGATCAAATCTATGCAGTCGATGGCCGGGCAGGATGCGCCGTTTCTGTTGTCGGTCGGCTTTCTCGACCCCCACTTTCCCTTCGCACCACCAGCCCCGTGGTGCGACATGTACGACCCCGCCAACGTTGTCATGCCCAACCGCAGCGACGATGAGATGCCGGAAAAATCACTATGCTACCAGATGAAGCTCGACCGCTTCGTCGACGCCTGGCCCTGGCATCCCACCGAAATGCCGGAGGCCCACATCCGCGAGATCATCGCACATTATTACGGCATGGTCTCAATGGTGGACTACAACGTCGGGCGAATTCTCGCAGGGCTGGATGAGCTCGGGTTGTCGGACAATACGATTGTCCTGTACAGCACCGACCATGGGGAGCACCTCGGCGATCATTGGCTGATCTACAAATGCATGCCGTACGACGAGTGTACGCACGTGCCAATGATCTGGCGCTGTCCGGAGCAGTTCGCGACCGGCTCACGGATCGACGGACTGGTCAGTCACATCGACATCATGCCGACGATGCTCGAGCTTGCCGGCGTGCCCGTGCCCCACGGCGTCCAGGGCCAGTCGTATGCGACGGGATTGCAGTCCGGTGAATTCGCCGGACGTCCCTATATTCTCTGTGAAGACGACAATTTGGCGTATGGTCCCAACGTCGAAGGGCAGGCGCGCACATTACGAACGCCGCAATACCGCCTGACCTATTTTCTGCCGGGAGATGACGGGGAGCTGTATGATCTGGAAAAGGATCCGAATGAATTCTACAATCGCTGGGACGATCCGGAGTATGCACCGGTCAGGAACGAACTGATCCAGCAACTGCTGGGCGCGGTCATCGCCGCGGCCGATCCAAAGCCGCGACGCGTAGCGTCCTTTTAAGGAGCGAAGAGTGAAATGAAACTGGGCCGACGCGACCATCATCACGTCGTTTATCACAAGGACCACGGCGAGGTCTTCGGTGAAGGCGATGCACCACTCAGTCTCGAGCGGGTCCTTGAGAACTCGCTGGGCTGGTGCCGCAATACCGGCATCAATGTCTTCAACTTTCACATCAGCAGTCACAGCCGCGACTTCCTCGACATCGACCCGTGTGCGAATGCGGCGCCGCCGTTCGAGCACCTCGGTCCCTGGACAATCTACGAAACGATACGCTATCATCGCGAGAATGGTGTCGACCTGATGGCGGAGCTGTGCCGGGCAATGCGGTCAGCCGGGATCGCGTTCTGGGCCGGGCTGCGCGTCAACGACATCCACCACACGACCGGCGGCGAGTCGGTGCATCCACGTTTCTGGCTCGAGCATCCGGAATGCAGGACAGGCGAGAGCGTGCCCTGGGATCCGCAACGCAGCCCCGGGGCGCTGGATTTCGCGCATCAGGCCGTGCGCGACTATACGCTGGGCATCGTCGAGAAAACGCTCGAACTATACGATGTCGATGGCATCGATCTGGACTTCAACCGCATGCCGATTCTTTTCAAGTCCCAGGAAATAGAACAGCACCGCGATACGTTGACAGCGTGGCTGGCCGAGGTCCGTGCCGCCGTAGACGCCGCCGCCGAGCGCCGTGAACATCCGATCTGCCTCGAGGTGCGGGTGCCGTCCGTCGCGGATCAATGCCATCGCTTCGGCGCCGATGTCCTGACCTGGATCGATCGCGAGCTGGTCCACATCGTGACCGCGTCCTCGACGCGATTCGCCGAGTTCGAGATGCCGGTGGCACCTTTTCTCGAAGCCGCCCGTGACAAGGACGTGCTGGTCTTTGCCGGCATCGAAGGGCTGCAGGCGGATGGTGTGCTGAGCCGCGAGATGTATCGCGCCTGGGCGTACCATTACTGGCAAACCGGGGTTGATGGTCTGCACTTGTTCAACAACGGGTACAACCACATTTACGGCGGTGGTCCGCACCCCATCGACGAGCTGCATGACCCGGATCGGCTGGCCAGGCTTGGGAAGCGTTATGTCATTACCCGGACGTTGCCGGGCCGCCCGTATATCGAACACGGCGATCCGCTGCTTTCGTATCCCAAACAATTACCGCGGGAACTCTCCACGACTGGCGATGATAAGGGCGAACTTTTTGAGATCCTCGTCGATGACGATCTCGAGCACGCCCGGGATGCCGATATTCTGGAGGCCCTGGTCCTGCGCGTCCGAATTACGGAACTGACAAGGCGCGATCGCATCGCAATAAGAATAAACGGGAAATTGCTCGACGAAGAAAACCTTCGCGTCCGCGGATCAGGTTGGGACCGCCGAGTGACCAATCTGCCCAATGTATACAATGCGCCGTCCTGGAGCGCGACGACCTCCGGCAGTTGGCGCTGGATTCTCTGCGACCTGACCAAATGCGACTGCCTTCGCAGCGGCAAGAACCAGATCGAAGTGTCGCTCAACGAAAAAAATCCTGATGTGCTTGCCCCGCTATGCGTGTACAACATCGAGGTCGATGTCAAATACCGCCACATGCAGCATGAAGGCAATGAGGACACGGGTCGGTTCTGAGGTTCTAAGGATTTCTTCCATGATGCGATTGTTTCTCAAGCGTATCCATCGCGGGTTGGTGAAGGAATAGCCGGTGGGCAGGCCGTCGACGCCGCCTGTTCAAATGGTCAAACGGCAACCCCTGGGACCGGCGCCCGAAACAATCGGCGGGGAGGCAGCTACTCAAGTGATTGACTGGCTTGCCGCCTGCAAAGGGTTTCACCTGTTTCAAGTCGTCTAGGTGCCGTGAAACGCCTGCAATATCCACCTTTCTCGAAGGGCGGGTGCCATGTTGAGGCCCTCGTGCCTGGTGTAGCGGTCCAACATACCTCGGCGATCGTAGTCGAACCGCACGATCTGCACGTCGAGCGCTCCGCCGCTCTCCGTAATATTGAGCAAGCTGCATTGGGCATTATCGCTCGAAACAGAGTCGTCTTCAGCGCAGCGGTTTTCGATTGCACCGTCGGCGGTTCGGAATCGGCAGATTGGCACACTCACGGAACCGCAATTGGCAAGCCATGAGCCGTCTCGCTCGCGAACAAACGGGTAGTGCGTGTGGCTGATCACGGTCAGATCCACTCCGGTGTCGTGGAAAGTGTCCATGAGTTGATCCACTGTGGACATCCAGCTGGTGTAGTTCGTGTTCTTGGCGTTCTGATGGCCGTGCAAGACGCGAATCTTCTTGCCCCGCCAGCTCACCATCAGCTGATCCGGCAGGTCGGCAACAAATTGAATCTGGTCGGGCTCGAGCTTTTCATAGCTGCCTAACTCACCATCGGGCGCCCATTGACCGGGTGGATCCTGGTCAACCTGGTTACTCCGGTAAGCAAACACGCGACTGTCATGATTGCCTCGAGTGGTGCGGCCTGTGGCATGCCTGCGAACCCATTCGACGGTCGCTGCCGCATCCATGCCGCCCTCGAAAAGGTCGCCGTTGACGAAAACCCGATAATCGTCGGTCAACTCCCCCAGGTATAGGTCCACGGCCTCGAGCGGTTCGCGGTAAGCGTGCAGGTCACTGACGATGATGAGCCGTTGAATCGACGCGTCAAGATCAATCGGTGTGGATTCAATGGTCCAGCTGCGAGGGTGACCCGGTCGCCAGTTCAGCCGATGTGGAAGGCTTTGATCTGAGGGCATTGAATCATTCCTGGTTATCTGATTTACTGTGAAGGCTGCCCGGCCAATGTTTTTCAATAACCGCGGCCCGATCCGTGCCGAGTGGCGCGTTGTACAAACGGTCCATCCAGGATACCGACAATAATCCTATCCCTTCTTGTTGTCACCGACAAATAATTACCGATGCAAAGACCGTCACCGCGAGCCCGCGAACAGATCAAGGCAGCACGCCAGAGCGGTAAGCGGGCGATGATCCGGTGAATTTCCCGCGTGACCATGCACTGGTGCCGGCATTGCAGAACGCCAGCGCGAAGGTACTGCCGG
>CAUZJQ010000222.1:0-7401 GCA_963580095.1 Lentisphaeria bacterium
CCCCGCGATGAACGTCCGCCCCGCGATGAACGTCCGCCCCGCGATGAACGTCCGCCCCGCGATGAACGTCCGCCCCGCGATGAACGTCCGCCCCGCGATGAACGTCCGCCCCGCGATGAACGTCCGCGCGGAAATGACGACTCCGAGGCGCGTTTGCGATCGCAGGCCAAAGACGCCGCCGCCGAAGTCCGCAAGTGGGGAGAGAAGATTCAGCTCAAGCTGCGCGATCAGAGCGAAGCCGAAAAAATCGTTGAAATGTTCAACGACGATTCCGAAATCACCGCCGAAGCCATTGGCGACGGCAAAGTCATGATCCAGCTGCGCGGCTGAACCCGCACCTCTGATTCGTATGTCCGTCGACACCTCAAATTTCGACCTGACCGGACGCGTGGCCATCGTTACTGGCACCAGTCGAGGTCTCGGTCAATATCTCGCACGGGCGTTGGCCCGCGCCGGTGCCGACTTAGTGATTACCAGTCGTCGGCTTGAGGCGCTGAGCGAATTCCAGGCAGAGATTGAGGCGCTCGGTCGTCGGGTCTTGCCCCTCCAGCTCGATGTCGGCGATCCCGACAGTATCACCTCGATGGCGGCTGCCGCTGCCGATGCCTTCGGCCACATTGACATTCTCTTCAACAACGCCGGTTGCAATATCCGCAAGCTGGCCATGGATGTCACCTGGGACGATTGGAATATGGTGCTTGATACCAATCTTCGCGGTACTTTTTTCGTGGCCCAGTCCGTTGCCCGCTATATGATTCCGAATGGCTACGGCCGGGTCATCAACATCGGTTCCGTCACCTGTGCCAGTGGCTATGCCGGTCTTGGCCCCTACTGCGCCAGCCGCGGCGGTGTCAAGCAGTTGACTATGAGCTTGGCAGACGATTGGGGGGGGGACGGAATCACCGTCAATTGCCTGGCGCCCGGTTGGTTCAAGACGGCCCAGAATCAGGTAATGTATGAGGACCAGGAATGGGTTGAATACTTGTGCGAACGCATTCCGCTGAACCGCCCCGGCAAACCCCGTGACCTCGACGGCGCCGCCGTTTTTCTGGCCTCCGAAGCCAGTGAATACATCACAGGCCAAACCCTTTTCGTCGACGGCGGCATGACCGTCGGCAGAGTCTGCGCGCTCCCCACGAAATCTTGATCCCACTCTGACCCCGGAATCCCGACCCCGAGATACCCGAGTCCTTCCAATGGCCGATCTGTCACGTCTTTGCATCCACACCATCACGACTCGTCCGTGGAGTATCGAACTTGCCGTGCCGTATTTCGCCGCTGCCGGTGTGCGCGGCATCAGTGTGTGGCGTGATGCATTGGAGGGACGCGATACCGACACCGTCCGTCACCTGATCGAGCTGGGCGGCTTGTCCGTCACCTCATTGGTACGTGGTGGATTTTTTACCGCCGGCAGCGCTGCGGGCCGCCTGCAAGCCATCGAGGATAACCGTCGGGCGCTAGAGGAATGCGAGGCTGTCGGAGCACCGCTGCTGGTGCTGGTTTGCGGCGCGACGCCCGGCCAGAGCGTTGCCGATAATGTCGATCAGATTCAGGAAGGCATCGAGGCGATCCTCGAGCAGGCCGAGAGTACCGGGATACGCTTGGCTGTCGAACCGCTGCATCCGATGTATGCCGACACCCGCTCCGCCATCGCAACTGTGAAAATGGCCAATGACCTCTGCGACCGTATCGATTCATCCATGGTCGGCGTCACCGTCGATGTCTTTCACTGCTGGTGGGACCCCGATCTTCAGGCCGAAATCACTCGCGCCGGTGCTGCTGGGCGGCTGTTTTCCTATCACGTTTGTGATTGGAAAACCGACATGAGCGATATGCTCAACGACCGCGGGTTGATGGGGGAGGGCGTCATCGACATACCACAAATCACCAGCTGGATGGATGACGCTGGCTTCGACGGCGCGATCGAGGTGGAGATTTTCTCGACCCGATGGTGGGCGGAAGACCAAGGCTCGTTTCTTAGTGAAATTGTTGACACCTACACACGCTGCGTCTAACGGGAGATTCGATGGCCACCACGCATACTGTCGGCATTATCATGAACGGCGTCACCGGACGCATGGGCACCAATCAGCATCTCAAACGATCGGTCGCCGATATTCGTGATCAGGGTGGGGTCAAAGTCGGTGACGACACGATCATGCCCGACCCCGTCCTGGTCGGCCGCAACCCGCAGAAACTCGAAGCCCTGGCCGCCGAGACCGGTGTCGAGAACTGGACCACCGACCTCGACAGTGTCCTCGCCGATGACCGCTACAGCGTCTACTCCGACTTCCAGACTACCGACCGTCGCGTCGCTGCCGTCAAGCAGGCCGTTGCGGCAGGTAAACACATCTACTGTGAAAAACCGACCGCGCTCAATACTGCCGACGCCCTCGAGTTGCACCGAATTGCGGAGTCCGCCGGTGTCAAACACGGCGTTGTCCAGGATAAACTCTGGCTGCCTGGAATCGTCAAACTAAAGCGCCTCATTGACCAGGGTTTCTTCGGCCGGATCCTGTCCGTCCGAGGCGAGTTCGGCTACTGGGTGTTTACCGGCGAGGATGCTGAACAGCCGGCACAGAGACCGTCATGGAATTACCGTGCCGAAGACGGCGGCGGCATCATCTTCGACATGCTTTGTCATTGGCGCTATGTCCTCGACAACACCTTCGGAAACGTCAGAAGCGTCTCCTGTGTGGCTGCCGTGCATCTGCCCGAACGCTGGGATGAAAAGAATGAGCACTATGACGCCACCGCCGAAGACGCTGCTTACGCCACCTTCGAGATCGATGGCAACATCCTCGCGCACTTCAACTCCTCGTGGTGTGTCCGGGCGCGGCGTGACGACCTGTTGACCATTCAGGTCGACGGCACCGATGGCAGTGCCGTCGCTGGGCTGCGCGGCTGCCTGGTGCAGAGTCTGGAAGACACCCCACGGCCCGTCTGGAATCCCGATGTCGCGCAACCTATCGATTATTACGCCGACTGGACCCCCGTCGACGCCGATGACCAGTTTGAAAACGCCTTTAAGGTCCAGTGGGAACTTTTTCTGCGCCATGTCGTTTTCGACGAGCCATTTCGTTGGGGACTGCTCGAGGGCGCCAAAGGCGTCCAACTCGCTGAGCTCGGCATCCAATCCTGGAAAAATCGTGCCTGGAAACAGGTCGTCGATCTCGAGGTTTGACCCGTGGTGGTACCGCTCAAATACGGCTTACTCGGATGGCCCGTTAAGCACTCCGTATCGCCGCAGATGCACGGCGCCGGCTTCCGCGCCCTCGGCCTTGATGCCACCTACGAGCTTGTCCCGATCGAACCGGAAAACTTCGATCTGCGGATTCCGCAGCTCGTCGCCGAAGGCTTCCGAGGCTGGAACATTACGATCCCGCACAAGGGCGCGATGTTCGCACACCTCGACCAGATCGATCCGGTCGCGCGTCAGGCGGAAAGTGTCAACACTGTCTGCCAACGCGACGGCCGGTTGCACGGATATTCCACCGACGGCTACGGTCTCGAACGCGCCCTCAGCGAAGCCTTCGGGATCGACATCGCCGGCGGTACCTTCATTTTCTGGGGAACCGGCGGTGCAACCCGCGCGACAGCCACGCACTTCGCCTATCACGGTGCTGCTCGTCTTGTCCTGGTGAACCGCACCGTCGAAAAGGCTGTGACCCTCGCCGTTGCCCTGCGGGAATTCGCGCCGAAATGTGAGGTGTCCATATTTGATCCGACCGACGGCTTGTTACCGGACGCCGTAGCCGAAGCCCCCACCATCATCCAGGCCACCAGCGTTGGTATGGACGGTGAGACCCTGGCCATCCCGATCGACTTCCTGACTCCGGGCCGCAACGTAATGGACATGATCTACCGGAAGACCCCATTATTGCAGGCCGCCGAGGCTGCTGGCTGTCGCGTCGCGGACGGTCGTGCCATGCTCCTGTATCAGGGCGTTAAGAGCTTCGAGATCTGGACCGACCAATCCGCGCCTGTAGGCGTCATGCGCCAGGCACTCGAAGAGGCTCTCCAACCGTGATAAAGCGACGTGACGCTGCAATCCAATCCCAAGTTTAGGGCCAGCCCTGACCTTAAAATGACGGGTTTGGCGTATTTCTGCCCGCGCGAGCAGGCGAGGCGGTATAGTATAAAATTCCAACCGAACTGTCATGTCTGACACCGCCATCCAAATCCAGCCGGTCAAATCCCTCGACGCTGCCATCAGCGCACCGCCGAGTAAGGCGCATTCGCTGCGCTACATCTACATCGCTGCACTGGCAGACGGTGTTTCCCGACTCGATCACCTGCTGCTGGGGGAGGACCAGCATCACGCGCTTAATGCCATCCGCAGCCTTGGCGTTCCTGTCGAACTGGACGAGAGTGCCGCCGCCGCCGCCATCCATGGTACCGGTGGCCGACTGCAGGCACCCGACAACGAACTCTTCATTGGCAACTCGGGCGTCGGCATACGTTTCCTCACACCCATTGCAGCGTTGATTGCCGACGGCACCGTAACTCTGACCGGCGACGAGCGGATGTGCAACGGTCGACCGATCGCTGACTTGCTCACAGCGCTGGCGCCTCTCGGAATAACTGCGGCTTCGACGCGCGATAACGGGCTGCCGCCGTTGCTCGTTCAAGGCGGCGGTATCCGCGGCGGCACCACGCATCTGCGCGGCCAGGCGTCGTCGCAGTATTTCTCGGCAATCCTTATTGCGGCGCCGTTCGCTGACGAAGACGTCACGATTCACGCCGATGGCGAGATCAAATCGCGCCCCTATATCGACACGACGATCGCTGCGATGCAGGCATTTGGCGTCAAGGCCGAAGTCACCGCAAGCGGCTTCAGAGTTGCTGCCGGCCAGCGTTATCAACCTTTGCAGACAGCCATCGAAGGCGATTACTCCAGCGCCTCCTACTTCTTCGCCGCCGCCGCCGTCACTGGAGGTAAAATCCGCGTCGACGGGTTGCGGTCGGATTCCGACCAGGGCGACCGCTACATTGTCGAGGCCCTGCAGACAATGAACTGTCATGCCCAGTTCTCAGACGACACCGTCGAGCTGCAGGGCGGGCCGTTGGCCCCTATCGAGACGGATATGTCGAACTATCCGGACTTGGTCCCAACCCTTGCGGTAGTCGCTGCCTTTGCCGATGGCACCAGCGTTTTTACAGGCGTGGAGCATTTGCGTATCAAGGAAAGTGACCGCCTCGCGGCCACCGCAACCGAGCTCCAGCGCTTGGGCGCCGATGCCGAAGATGCAGGCGATCGTCTCATCGTCCGTGGCCGCGCCGGTGAAGGTATGCATGGCGCGACGATCGAGACATACAATGATCATCGCCTTGCAATGGCCTTTGCAATTGCCGGACTTCGCGTGCCCGGGGTTGTGATCACCAACCCGGTATGTGTCGCCAAATCGTTTCCAGACTTTTTCGAGCGCCTCGCCGACATTACAGCACAGGACCGATCATGAACATTGTTCTTATCGGCTATCGTGGCACCGGCAAGAGCGCTGTGGGTGCTCTTTTGAGCCGGTATCTGGACCGGCCGCTGATCGATACCGACATCGAAATAGCCAAGGCGGCGGGCAAGAGTATCCGTGAGATTTTCCACGACGACGGCGAAACGGCTTTTCGCGAACACGAACGCCTCGCGGTTGAGGCCGCGGCGGCCCATGACGGGGTTATCATTTCAACGGGTGGCGGCGCTATTGTCGATCCAGCCAATGCCACCTGTCTCACGGCTGATGGCTTCGTCGTTCTGCTGCAGGCGGCGCCGGAGACGCTGTTGGGTCGGATCCTCAACGACTCGAATCGACCCGCCCTGACCAGACACGACGCACTGACCGAAATCAAAGTGAAACTCGACGAACGCCGCACCGCATATGACAGCGTTGCCCAGATGTCCATCGAAACGGATGACCTCACGCCGCAACAGGCGGCACAGACGATTCTGGTCGAACTGCAGCATCGTGGTATTGAAATCTCATAGTCCCACTCGTAACCTCCAAGCTTGCGGACCTTTCGTTTTGTGGTCAAAACACCGAAATGCCTGAAACCTGAAACCTCAAGCCTCAAACCTGAAACTATGATTGACATCGACTACGACGTCACCCCCGCCGATCTGTCCGGCAGGTTGCGGCAACTCTTTGAGCTCGCAGGCAGGAAAATTGTCGATATCGAGAACTCCTGGGACGCGGCCGATGGTACCCCGGTGTTCACGGTAGAAGGCCGCTACACGACCCGCGGTTGGACGGAATGGACCCAGGGCTTTCAGTTTGGCAGCGCCGTGCTCCAATACGACGTCACCGGCGACGCCCACTTTCTCGAGCTCGGCCGCCGCCGGACTGTCGAAGTTATGGCGGGTCACGTCAGCCATGTCGGCGTGCACGACCACGGGTTCAATAACGTCAGCACCTATGGCAACCTTCTGCGGCTGATGCGGGAGGGCCGGATCCCCATGAACAATTGGGAGCAGAACTTCTATGAACTGGCGCTAAAACTCTCGGGTGCGGTACAGGCGGCACGCTGGACCGACCTGCCCAACGGTCTCGGATACATCTATTCATTCAATGGCCCGCACTCCCTGTTTTCCGACACCATTCGGTCGCTTCGGGTGCTGGCAATGAGCGACCGGCTCGGACACGTGCTTATGGGCGAGAAAGACCGGCGCATCAACCTGCTGGACCGGGCTTGGCGTCATGCAGAGACGACAGCGCAATACAATGTTTATTTTGGGACAGACCGTGACTCTTGGGACGTCCCCGGACGCGTTGCGCATGAGTCGATTTTCAATCTCAATGATGGTTCCTATCGTTGTCCCAGCACCCAGCAGGGGTACACGCCGTTCTCGACCTGGACCCGCGGTCACGCCTGGATTCTGTGCGGCTACCCCGAGCAACTCGAATTCATCGATTCCCTGCCGGACGAGGTCTTTGACACCTGCGCCGCTGACCTCTACGGCAGTCGCGAGGCGGTGACCAACCGGTTCATCGATGTCGCTGTCGCCTGCGCCGACTTCTATATCAGGGAAACGCCGACCGATGGTATTCCCTACTGGGACACCGGGGCTCCGGGCCTGGCGTACATGGAGGGGTACCGCGAACTGCCGGCCGACCCCTACAATGCCTATGAACCTGTGGACAGCTCCGCGGCGGCGATCTCGGCCCAAGGCCTGATCCGGCTCGGGCGCTACCTGAACGGCCGCGGTTGCACAGAGGAGGGGAGCAAGTACCTTCAGGCCGGCCTGACGGTGGCACGGCGCTTGTTCGAAGAACCCTATCTGTCGACGGACAACGCCCACCAGGGGTTGATCCTGCATTCCATCTACCACCAGCCAAATGGCTGGGATCACGTGCCCGAAGGGCGGTCGATTCCGTGCGGCGAGTCTTCCATGTGGGGCGACTACCACGC
>CAUZJQ010000223.1:0-7341 GCA_963580095.1 Lentisphaeria bacterium
AGCAACTGCATCAACTCGATGCGTACCAGCAGCGTGTTCGCTGCTGCCGAGCTGCTCGATGCGGTGGCGGCGATTACCGGAAATGGCGACTATCGCACCGCCGAGCACGAGCGTAACTGGGAAGCTCTCAGCCATTACCAGGGGCACGGTACCTATATCGTGCCGTACTTCCAGGGGGGCGGCTTCCAGGGGCCCGGCGACAGTCCGCTGGCGAAAGAGGCGCGACGTGGCCTCTTCGCCGTCGCGGAGTACCTCGGCCCGACCGACCACCGGCCTGTCAAGGAAGTGACCGATCAATTGATCGCGGCGGCGGAATCGCGAGCCGGCGAGCTGATTCGGGATTGGCTGAAAAGCGATGCGGACGGCAACGCCTACCGCTTCTACAACTTTGCGCCGGCGCGTGAGCGGATCATCAGTTTACCGGGGCATGAGGACAGGCATGTGCGGGTGGCTTTGCCCGCGTACGGTTGCCTGACACTCACGGACCCGAATGTTACTGCAACCGCTGGCAGCGGAGCCGACCCGGTTGCGGCAGGTACGGATTTCCTGGATAACGGACTTGTTCGTGCCGAGTTTGACCTGGAACGCGGCACCCTGCAACGGTTGGTTCGCAAGGAGGATGGCAAGGAACTGCTGTCGGGCGCCAGCCACGCGTTCTATTTTCCGGACTCTCCGGCACCGGTCTGCAGCAACTCGACGGTGCTGCTGAGGAGCCCGCTGCGAGGCACAATCGAATTCGAAATCTCGGTCGGCGACGCGTGCCGGATGACGACGCGCGTTTCGCTCGACAGCGGTGCGACCACACTGACGTGTGAAACGCAAGTACTCGAGGTGCCGCCGTTGGCTGGAGATCAATGGCACAATCACCTTGGCGTCCGGTTCGAGCTCGCAGAACGAGGGGAGGTATGGTCGTCCCACTTCAACGTCCTGGAGCCGTTTCCGCACGATCGCATTTACAGCCCGAATGTGCTGGTCGCGGAAGATGTTGTGTTCCTGAACGAAGGCAATCAGTTCTACGTTCGTGAGGGCGCTGCGCTGTCGAATATCCTGATCATGGAAAACGAGTCGGCGCGACAGTTTCGTTACGCTGTGGGGCTTGTTCAGAAGAACCCGATCATGCAGGCCCGCGCCTGGGCACAGCCGTGTTTCATCGAGCGCGTGCACGCAAAGAAATCATTTGCCCAGTTTCTTGTCCAGTTCGACAGGGCCGACATAGAACTGCTGTCCTGCCGGTACGACGATGGTGCACTGCTGCTGCGCCTGGCCAATACGTGTGACCGGAAGGTGCCGACATCTCTCACCATGTTTGCTCCGATTGCAGCTGCGTCGAGCACGACGCTGGCGGGCGACCACAAGTCGAAGCTGCCTGTGAAGGATGGAAGTGTGGCCCTGGAGTTGTCTCCCTGGGATATTCGGCAGGTGCGGCTGACGTTGGGTTGACCGCCGGCGCTTTTTTATGGAGACAAAAAAATGGGTGACAGCCTCGGAACGGTGACCGGGTACAGAAATTGCCGTACACGGAACCACTTTATTAGCACTCGCCGCCGTCCATAATACGCCCGGTACTGTGGATTCAGCAACACACCGCGTTTGGCTTGAGGCGGAGTCGAAAACCGGCATCGGAGACTGTACGGTATATCACATGATTCCCAGAAATCACAATCGGAAATTCACACTGATCGAGTTACTGGTCGTTATCGCCATTATCGCGATCCTGGTGTCGATGCTGCTGCCGGGTTTGAATAGAGCTAAAGAGTCGGCAAGAAACATCCTTTGTATCAACAACCTGAAACAATTGTCGCTGGTAATGGAGTACTACCATGACGTAAATGATTCCTATCCGAACTGGGGTACCTGGCCGCAACTGTGGTTCTGGCAAATCGAGGAATCCCAGGTCATCGGGAAGGAAGCGTTCTGGGACTTGCTGAAGTGCCCGTCCATATCCAGTTTCGGATGGTTCGACTGCACCGGGCACCCGTACCCGGGGCCGTATAACGGCGGCTCGTGCCTGGGACCGAGAGAATTCGGGTACGGCTACAACTGCGGCATCACCGATTGGAACGGTTACCTTCACCGCAGGCGAGGGGACTTCGCCTATCCGCAGGTGACGGCATTGCTTGTCGAGGCCGGCAGCTACTACTGGTGGAACTACGCCCATTCCGGGGACCTTGGTTACTGGTATGCGGATCGCCACCGGGAGGGGATGGGCAATGCACTTTTTGTCGATCTGCACGTCGCACCGATCGAGACCCCCTATGTAAATTTCGGCGTCGATGACATGCGTGGGGAGGACCGGAACACCCAGGACTATATCCCCTGACCGCTGTGCCGGGGTTGGCCGACTGCCGGTGGCTGCCTGCGAAACGACCTCTTTGCGGGGCAGACCTTCAACACAGCCGCCACCCGGACATGTGTGACACACAAATGGCAGCTTGGATGCCCGTCAGCAACTGGCGTTGTCAACCGGGATGTGGAGTTGATCTGCCTGGCGTATAATGAAGGTGTATGAGTACGAAAAAAGCTGAATGCGTTCATGCAGGCCAACTGGATAGAGGGAGTCTTTCTCTCTACTGCTCCTGTTGATTTCGCGGCCGCAACGAACCGTGAAGACAACAGTATTAAATCACCCATCTTCAATCGATCCGGTCACGTATCCCATTGCAATTTACGTCTACGCGAACACCTTAAACCGAGCCGAGTCCAACACAGTATTGGACAATTGAATCATCTACACCCAGGATTCTGACCCATGGCCGAGATTACGACGGCAGCGCCGGACGATGTTGCTGCAATCGAACAGCTGCATCGCACCGTCGAGGAAATTCGCACGGAGCTTGCGACCGTTGTGGTCGGACAGGACGAAGTCATCCAGAAGCTGCTCATCTGCATGCTGGCACGTGGTCATGCGCTGCTCATGGGGGTGCCGGGCCTGGCCAAGACCCTGATGGTTCACACCCTTGCCGATGCTTTGGCACTGGAATTCAACCGCATCCAGTTCACGCCCGACCTCATGCCCGCCGATATCACCGGCACGGATATTCTCCAGGAAACCGAACCCGGCCGGCGCGCCTTCGAATTTGCCCGCGGCCCGATCTTTGCCAATATCGTGTTGGCCGACGAGATCAACCGTACCCCGCCCAAGACCCAGGCGGCGCTTCTCGAAACTATGCAGGAGAATCAGGTGACGGCGGCCGGCCGCACCATGGCCCTGGACCAGCCGTTTTTTGTGCTCGCGACCCAGAACCCGATCGAGCAGGAAGGCACCTACCCGTTGCCGGAAGCACAGCTCGACCGGTTCATGTTCCTGATCAAAGTCGACTACCCCTCGTCTGCCGAGGAAGTACAGATTGCCAAGCGCACGACCGGTGCGGACCGGCAGCGGGTGCGCAAAATCATCGACGGCCAGACGATTCTCAATTATCAGCAGCTCGTACGACGTGTGCCGGTGCCCGATCACATCTATGATTACGCCGTTGCACTGGTCCGCAGCACGCGCCCGCGGGTCGAAGACACGCCGGACTGGATCAAGCGTTGGGTTACCTGGGGCGCCGGCCCCAGGGCGGTGCAGTACCTCATCCTGGGCGCTAAGGTTCATGCCGTTTTCGACGGCAGCTACCTGGTTCGCGAAGAGGACATTCGCAGCGTCGCCAACGATGTCCTGCGCCATCGGATCGTGCTCAATTTTCACGCTGAATCGGAAGGCATCACCAGTGATCACCTGGTTGAACGACTGGTCGAGGAGTGCGTCGTCTGATGGCATCCGGAGCCGAAGAGCCGACCTACGACTTTGTCGATCACGACATCATCGCCAAGTTCGCCCGGCTCAATGTAAGACCGCGTGGCCTCGCTGCCGGCAACTTCACCGGCTTGCACCGCAGTTCGCATCACGGCGCCAGCGTCGAGTTTGCCGAGTACCGTAAATACGTCCCGGGCGATGACACGCGCCGAATCGACTGGCGCGTCTACGCCAAGTCCGACCGCTTCTACCTGAAGGAATTCGAGGCCGACACCAACCTGCGCTGCTATCTGGTGCTCGACTGCAGCGGCTCCATGACGTTTGCCAGTGACGGTGTGTCGAAGTTCGAGTATGCCCGGCGCCTGGCCGCCACCCTGGCGCACCTGCTCGTACACCAGGCCGATCACGTGGGTGTGCTGTGTTTCAATGACCAGGTCGTTCACGACATTCCGCCGCGTGGAAATCCGTCTCACCTGCGGTTCATCTACGACACGATTGACCGGGTCAAGCCACGTGGCAAGACCGACATGGTCGAGATCCTGCACGGTCTGGCCGAGCGCATCAGCCAGCGCGCCATGATTGTGCTGTTTTCCGATTTTTTCGTTGATATCGATCCGCTGATCTCGTGCTTCGAGCATATGCGGCATCGCAAGCACGACCTCGTCGCCTTTCACCTGCTCGACCGCCAGGAAACCGAATTCGAGTTTGACCGGCCGATCCGTTTTCAGGATCTCGAAGGCGGCAGTGCTCTGATGACCGAACCGGTCGCTATTCAGCCGGCCTACAGGATAGCCGTCGATAACTTTCTCTCCGCCATGCGGCACGGTTGCCGACAGCACAACGTCGACTATCAATTGACGATGACCTCCGAACCTACTGAAACGGCCCTCACGAGGTTTCTTCTGTCTCGGGCGAAACGCTGGTGCTGATGAACCGAATTCGTAACATCCTGCTGTTCCTTGCGATTGCCGGGTCCGGTGTTGTCCGCGGCGACGATGACCAGGAGATCGCCGTCCGTTGGGCCGGGCAGCTCGGTGCCAGCAGCTTCGCCGAGCGTGAGCAGGCCGGGGAGGAATTGTTGCGTCTCGGCAGTCGCGCCAGACCTGTTGTGGCACCGCTGCTCGAAAGCAATGACCCCGAGATTCGCCTGCGGGCCCGGAAAATCTGGGAACGCCTCGTCTGGTACGTCGTACCCAATGCGGAGGCGGATATCGACGCCTTTCGCGCTGAACTGAATGTCGGTACGGCAGCACAGGCGGTGCCGCGGAAACCCGTTGTTTTTGCCGACGATTTCGGGCGAAATGACTTTGTCCAACCTTGGCGCCGCAGCCGGCCGCAGATCAGTGCAGCCTGGCGTCGGTTCATCACTCGCCACAAGGCTGAATCGATCCCGCTGCTGTTCGTCATACAGCAGAATCCGAAGACTCGTGTCCTGGTCGAAGATGGCGTACGTGTATTGCTCCAGGTAGTCAGTGCCAGCGCCATCCAAAAACGCTTGCAGGCGCAGCCAATCCATGAGCAGGACCAGTTCGTTGACATGGTCCTGGCACTCAAAGCCGACTCGCTGCAGCAGGTCAATGCATTGCAACGGGTCGTGCTGATGCGGCTGGTTGGGCGTAACCGCGATGTTATCAACCTGGGTCGCTCTGGTTGGCTGCGGACCCGTGACCGTGAGGTTGATGCATTTCTGGTCGAAACCGCCGCCGCCATCCGGGCCGGCAAACTGCAGAACGAATTCTGGGCTGCCGCTGGTGCCGAGCTCGACCGTGCTGGTCACGTCAATTCCCAATGCATGCTCATGACCTACTATGCCAAGGTCGGCGTGCTGCTGAACCAACCTGAGCAGGTCTCCGGTATCCTGCGGCACGAGTTGTTGCAAAGCGCCGAGCCGGCACTGCTCGAGGCGCTGGTCGCGGTGCTCAGTCAACTCGAGTTGCATGGTGAGATTCGCGTGTTGCTCCGCGAGTCCGGCACTGCGGCTCTTACGTATCTGCAGATGTACAGCGACAACAAGACGAAACAGATCGACCAGCTTACTGAGGAACAGTGGGAGTACTTATGCAATCTGATCAATTCTGAAAAAGACTGTTTCCGTCTCGCAGAAATGCTCGAACGTCACACGGAAGAACTGTTTGCCGCCCGTACCTGGCTGCTGATGTTCGAGTTCGACCCACCTGATTCACTGTACGACGCCAACGCCGCTTTCCGCCTCGCCGCCTGGCACGATGATCGCGGCGAGTTCAGCAAGGCGGCGGATTTTTACGAATCAGGTCTTACCGCCTCGGAGAAGAGCGGTGGCAGTATCACGGGGACGTCTGCCACGACGATTCGCGAAAAGGTCGACGAACTGCGGACTCTGGCACTGAACGACAGTGATGGCTATCAGGCTCTGGCGCACCGTGCCCGGGTGGCTCTGCACAAGCAGCGTTACGCCGAAGCGATCGAGATGCTTGAGCAGGCCATCGTCCTGCGCCCCGAGAACGCGGAACTCTACGTTAGTCTGTTTGTTGCCTGCAAGTACGGCAGCTACTACGACCGCCTCGTGGACTACGCCGAACGGCTCGACGGTGTGGAACCCGCGACTGATAGTGAAATGTTCGAGTTCATGGACCACTACCGGGAACTCATGGCGCTTAACCAGGCGTTGGCGCTTGTGGAGAAGCTCATGGCCATGGACCTCGACAAAACTGCGATGTATCTCTCCCGCGCCGCCATCTATTTGCGCATGGGCAAATACGCCGAGGCCGACATGGATCTCGAGACCGCAACGATGAACGGTGCGGAGGTTTTCGAGACTTGCCAGTTCAAGGCTTTCCTGGAATTTTACCGGGCCGACTACGAGGCCGCCGTTCCCGCATTCGAGTGCAATTTCGAGACTGATCAGGAGAATCCGTACTATCGCATGTGGTTGTACTTTGCCAGACTCTACGCCGGGATCGATGACCGTGAGTCATTGGCCGCCTACTATCGCGGCATGGGTGCCGGCGATACATCGAGCATCTGGGCCGAGCAGCTCATTGGCTATCTGCTTGGGTACGTGGATCGCGAGTCGCTCCTGAAAGCAGGCGTCGCTCAGGGCGACGACAATCTCACCAGCGGCCAGATGTGTGAGGCCTGGTTTTACATGGGCCTGCTCGATCGCCAACGCGGCGATCTCGCCGCGGCCCGTGCCGCTTTCGAGAAATGCATGGGCTATCGCATTTACATCTTCTATGAGCACAGTTGGGCCGACGCCGAACTGAAAAAACTGACCGCTGAGGAAGCAAAATAGAAGGTTGCAGGTGTCAGTGAACAGAATGCCTGAAACTGAAACCGCGAGCCACCCGGTATTTTCGACCTGTCACTTCGTTCCCAATTGACACCCGAGACCCCGCTTGATTCTTGAGTCTGCTGCAACCTGAAATCCTGTTGTGGGGCTTGCCACTGGCGTTGATTCCATTGGTCATCCACCTGCTTAACCGGTTGCGCTACCGCACCGTGCAGTGGGCGGCCATGGGGTTCCTGCTCCACGCCACACGCGTGTCGACGCGCCACGCCCGGTTGCGACAGTTTCTCATCCTTATGCTCCGGATTCTGGCGCTGTTGTTTCTGGCGGCGGCTCTGGC
>CAUZJQ010000224.1:0-7324 GCA_963580095.1 Lentisphaeria bacterium
TTTGGCGCTGAAAGGGAAATCCGAAGCACGAAATTCGAAATTCGAAACAGTAAATTTTCGGATTCGGGCTTGCGCGCAGCGAAGAAGAGATCAACCGGACGCTCGAAATCGGGCGAGACATTTTCAAGAATCGTTAACCGTCGGGGCGTTAACCAGCGGTGCAAGCCACGGACTCCAGGCCTTGAAGATCACCGCAATAGAGACCCACGTCGTCAAGCTGCCGCTCCACGATCGCTTTGGCGGTCAGATCGGCGCCCCCGCGACCTTCCCCGGCAGCGACTATTATTTTGAGAACGAGTGGAGCGAGGTCTACTCGCGCCGTGTCGAAAGCCTGTGGATCCGCATCGCGACGGACGACGGTCTCGTCGGGTGGGGCGAGAGTCAGGCTCCAATTATTCCCGAGGCCGCACAGACCATCATCGATCGATTGCTGGGGCCCATGCTTCTCGGACGCGATCCGCGCGAGACCGACCGTCTCTACGACTTGATGGTCAACAGCATGACCGTGCGGGGCCACACGACCGGTTTCATGCTCGACGCCATCGCCGGACTGGACATCGCTCTCTGGGACATTCGCGGACAGGGGGTCGGAAAGCCGGTCGGAGAGATTCTCTCGGCTGCCGAAAAACCGGCACGCACTCGCTTGCCTCTCTACGTCTCGGGACTGCGGGCCGAATCGCCCGAGGGCAAGGGCGTCCTCGCCGCTCAGTACCTCGACCAGGGCTACGCCGGGGTGAAGGTCTTCATCGGGCACGGTGTGGAGCAGGACATCGCCACGGCGAGGGCCATCCACAACGCCGTGGGCGGGCGCGGTCGACTCTTCGCGGACGCCCTGTGGTCCTATTCGGTCGACGACGCCCTGCGACTGGGCAAGGCGCTCGAGGAGCTCGACTTCGAGTGGCTCGAAGCGCCGACCACCTTCGAGGATCGAGCCGCACATGCTCGCATCACCAACGAGCTCGACATGGCGGTTGCAAACGGCGAGGGACTGAGGAGCGTTCAGCAATTCGTCGAGTGGATGGATAGCGGGGCAATGGACATTGTCCAGCCCGACGTCGCGCGCTGCGGCATCACCGGTTCGCATCGAATCGCCACGGAAGCACGCAAGCGCAACCTACCGGTGGCGTTTCACGTCGGCGTTTGCCTCGGCATCGCCATGGCCGCAACGTGGCAATGCGCCGCGGCAACGCCGCACTTTCTGATTCAGGAGCACCAGCCGCCGCCCTTCGAACGGTCGAACGCACTCTTTGTCGAGCCGCTGGAGATCGATCGGGGTGAGGCAGTCGTTTCGATGGGGCCGGGGATTGGTGTGGAGGTGGACATCCAGGCGCTGAATTAGCCACGATTATCAATAGCTGAGGACTTCCAGTCCCAGCCACTACTGCTGCGGCGATGAATAAAGCTGCATTGTTTGCAACACCTGAGGTCGCTTCGCCGCAGCCAAATGCACCATTGTAGCGCGCCGGATCACTAGCCAATCCAAATCGGCGACGACCACGCACGCTGACCGTCTTCCTGATAGACGCGCACATAGTAGTAGTGCGGCGCCTCGTTCAGGAGGTCGCGATCCGCAGTCTGGAATCGCTCCGCAGCCTTGTGACTCCCCTGCCAGACGCTATTGATTTCACCGTCGCGCAGGAGCTCCACTTCAGAGACAGGAGCGGTTCCCACCACGTCGATTTTGATCTCGCGTGTAGAGTCTCGAGCGACCGCGTCGAGCATTGAGCCCATGGGTTCCCCATTGATCGAGAAACGCAAGACGATGCGTGCTCCGGTGGTGCCGTAACACCGGCGATTGCGCAACGCGTCGAAGAGCGCTTCGCGAGTGAGCTCGGGCGCCCAGATCGCCGCGAGCCCGCCGGGGAACGGCGTGTGCACCTGTCGATCATGTGGGTAGCTCCGCCCCGGCATGCCGACATGGTTGTCGCTGCTGGCGATCATACCAAGACGGTAACCGCGCGCCAGCGCCTCCCACCCTCCGGCGCCGGGAGTCATGCCCTTGTTCCAGAGCTCGAGCGTGGGATTCTCCGACTGCCCCCAGCATGAGTAGATCTCCATGATGGGCTCGAGGTCCGGGTCGTGGAATCGCCAGTCTGTCCACGCCTTGACGTGATGCGGGACCAGGATCACATCCCTGCGACCACGGTAGTGACTGTAGAGCGTCTCGGGCATGTAGTTGAAGGTCGCGGTCGACTCCGCCGGTTCGATGTCGTCGCCGCGGTAATAGACGTTGCGATGCCCGACCGGAGAGCCGGCCTCGTAGGACTTGAAGGTGACGAACTCGCCGGCCCGGTAGTATTCGACGGCCTTCTCCTGGAGTATCTGCCAGCCCGTGCCGGTGTTGGCGCCCTGATCCGTGATGGCCACAAAATCGAGAAGTGCGGTGTCGCGCGCGTATCGATAGACGTCGTCCGGCGTGCCGCACGAGATGCCCTTCGACCAGCCAACCTGGCGCGAGTCTTTTTTCTGCGAGTGCATGACGTGATACTCGCTCTGCGCGTGCAGGTCGCCCCAGAAGAGATGATCCTCTCCGGCGTTCACGACCGTGCAAGGATTCGCTCGTCCCCATTCCTTCGGAACGTCGCGTGCCTCCCACGCTCCGAGGGGTTTGAGCACTTGTATGTCCGAATCATCGTCGATCTCCGACCACTGGTCGATCGCCCCGTCGGCGCGGGCAGCATCGGAAAAAGCGATCGTCAGAAAGTCGGTGCCATCGCCGGGAAGCTGACGAAGGCCCAGTCGCCCGGGAAAACCACCGTCGGGTGCGCAGTGACACTTGTCGGTAATTGCCAACCGCACCGGGATGGATTCGCCGATCTCGAACGTCGAGGGCAAAACGACATTTGCACGTGTCGCCGGACCACTCTTGACGTCCAGAGAGACCGGAGCCCCGGCCGGCCGCGCCCAGGTGCCGTCGTTGCGGACATTGACGTAAACAGAGTACGTGAGATTGTCCTCGGGAAACGTCTGCACGCGCGCCTTCTGCCTCGTGAATCGCTCGTCGCCGTACGTGATGGTGATCTCATCGCCCGGCGCGAGCGCGGCATCTTCCACAGTCGCGGTGATCCACCAGCGCCAGTAGGCCTCGGCGGGATCCTCATCGGGTACGAGCATACGCTCCATGATCGCCAGCACGACGCACGCCTTTCCATCGCTCCGCACCTCGGCGGTCGTATTGACGGGATGGAAGGGCGCGAGCCGCCTGTCCACACCCGAGACAAGCTCGTCCCAGTAGCGTTGCTGCGGAACGACCGGCTGTTCCCAGCCGGTGTTCGGAAGTCCCCAGCGCAGACCGCCACCCGTGGCGACGCCGTCCTCGCCAACCGTGAAGACGAGTTCAACCGTCGCGCGCTCGCCGGTCACAAACAAATTCGGCGAAACGGTGACGCGACCCGCGGATTCAGATTGAGGAAAGTACATGTCTGGCTCCAACCTGGAGAGTTCGGTTCGGATTGAGAAGAAACCACAATACGGCGGCCGCGACGCAGATGCCAGCAAAGAACGTTACGGTTCACCGGCGCCCGCGGCGTCCGGTGGAACCGATGATCGGGCGCTTTTCGTCATGGTTCCGGGCGTTATTTCTGCCACAAAGTCGATCTCTGTCTTGATGCGGCTCACGTCATAGACGGAATCGTATTCATGTCCGGGCTTCTCAAAATGTGACAGATCGATGTCACTATCCCACCAGTTTCGAAGAATCTCGGTCACGGGAGCTGCCACCCAGGCTTTAGGGCCTACTGCATTCATGATGCGAACACCAGGTTTGTACGGTGCTTCCGCCGCCATCGTGAAGGCGCGGACGGCATCGCTCTGTGCCATGATCGTGATGCTGTCCAAGGCCCATTCTGCCAGAGGGCCTGGTTCTACTGGGGACGGCATGTCCTCGTCGGGGCGCACGACAGACAAACGCAGGTTGATCACGTCGATTTCCGGGTTCTGCCGGTGGTAGTATTTCGTAACTTCTTCCATCAGGTACTTGGAGAATCCATACCCATCACGGTCGAGACATGGATGCTCATCAGGGATGGGGATCTGAAGAGGCCTGAACTGTGTGCTCAGGTCGCCCACGGCTGCGATGGAGCTGGCCATAACGAACTTTCTGCAACCGTGGTCCACCAGGTAGCGCATCAGGCAGCGCGTACCTTCGACGTTGACGAGCATGCTGTCGCGTTCCGGGCAGCCGCCAATCCCTGCGGCGAGGTGAATGACGACATCGATCGAATTGTCGTCGAGCCGTCGCAAATCATCAGGCGAGCCGAAATCACCTTGAATCCAATGGAGATCAAGGTCGGGGTTCTTGCGGCTCATGCAGAGCACGTCGTGCTGCGCTGACATGGTGTTTGCAAGCGCCCTGCCAATGAATCCGCTGGCCCCGGTGATTAATACTGCGCTCATATAGTATCCTTTTAGTTTGCGCAACGCCCGGCGATGTACAACAACGGAATCCCCTGAAGCAATGTCTTTTTTGTCATCAGGACCGCCCCGGAACTCAAAAAGTGGTATGCAGCCCACCGTCTTGATGAATCGTTTCACCAGTCATCCACTGACAGGAGTCCGACGCCAGAAACATAACCGTCGAAACGCAATCAGCAACGGACCCTGGCCTGCCGAGCGGGATACGACGACGCTCCTCATATTCCTTCTTAAATTCGGCAGTCTCCAGCCCGTCGTCTGCAGCCATATGCGTCTTCACAAAACCAAGCGCCACACCATTCACCAGAATCCCTTCAGATGCCAGCTCAGCGGCCAGCCTTTCGTAATATTGTCTAACGCCGCCTTCGATGTGTTGTACGGAATCTGCCCGTTGTATCCAGCACGGTACCGTGTCGCGTTAATCGACGACACATTCACTATCCGACCCGCCGTCTTCGACTTCACCATCACCCGGGCTACCGCCTGGGAAGTGTTCAGAACGCCTACAATATTGGTCTCAAGTTCGTTCCTCCAACCGTCAGGACTGCTCTCAAGAAACGGTACCTGCCGTGGAGAAACTGCTGCGTCGTTGACCAGCACGTCGATTTGACCCCACCTCGCCGCCGCCGCATCAACCACACGATCAATTTCCTCGCGTTTGCGAATGTCTCCCGCTATCGCGATGACATCTACGTCCTGAGATTGTAGTTGGGCCTCCGTCTCCTCGATTTCGCGCTTCTCAAGATCCGTGACCACAACGCTCGCACCCTGCTCAGCGAATCCCTCGACAAGACCACGCCCGATCCCTCAGCCGGACCCCGTCACGAGAACGACTTTTTCAGAGAAGAAATCCATTCGGCACCAGTTCTGAGCACACCGGTCACGCCGCGAAGTTCGAGTCATTCGCGTACGCCATGACGGGTTCTGTGTCGTAGTTCGGGATAACGATATGTCGCGATCAGGCGTCTACAAAAAATATAAAATAGAAAAGGTCGGTCAGGCGATGCAGCCCATGATATCTGAACTTAGCGGCTGCGCCGCAATTGGGTAGATGCGCCCACTCACCCACTCACCGAACGACCCATTGCAGGCCGTCGAGAATCGAGTCACAAGGTATTATTTTCCAAGACGTTACATTGCATTTTAGAGACAGTTAATTAAGTTGTTCTGGTAGTCCATAAAAGAACGTTTACAAAAACGTTCCAGGGTGGGGGAAGCAACCACGGGTGCGCACAAAAATCGTTTCCGAGCCGATGCACGGCAGCAGTGTAAGAGGAGCATGAGAATGAAGCGAAGTGTTGTACGTGCCGCTGTCATGGCGCTGACGTGCGCCGTGGCGAGCAGCACAACATTCGCGGCGCCTTCTTATCCCGTTCTACATCAGTCCGCCGGCAACGGCGAAGTCGACGCGCCTCCCGGCCATCTCGACAGAATCCCGGACCTCTCCGGCAACGACAACCACTTCTGGTCGATTGATGCACCGCCGAAATTGGATACATCCCTGGGCTATACCGAGTTCAACGACGGCCCGACTCCGCCCTATACGATGAACTTTAACGGCGGCACCAGCACCATGGCGCCGCTGGTTGACCTGCAGCGCGGGCAGTTCTACTGGGCGGCTGACATCCGGATCACACCCAACGCGCAAGGTGCCGAGCAGGGTGGCATCGCGACGGGCAACAATTACGTCTTCAGCTCCCATGGCAACCAGGTTGGTGCAGGCGGGGAAGGCTGCCGATTAAGAGTGAATGCGGACGGTTCTGTGAGTGCTTTTGCCGAGTATACCAACCCCGTCACGCATATATCGACCGCCGCCGGGCTGGTTTCCGACAACACCTGGGTTCACCTTGCGGTGTCCTTCGAATCCGCTTACGATGGCGGCCTGTCGGTGGGCGGCGACGTGGTCGGCGCCGGGCGCCAGATCTGGGGCGGCACGCTGCGGGTCTACGTTAACGGCACCCTGCAGGCCAGCGGCGCCGCGTCGCATGTCTTGAATGACGCCGGCTATGTGCCTATCCTCGGGCAACGGCGGCACGACGTTGGCATATCGCCCAACATGGCATTCGACAACATCGTGCTTTCGGGTGACAATGTCATGGGCCCGCCCCGGCCGAAGACGTTTCAGAATATGAAGAGTACACTGGTTCCCGGCTTACAGGATTGGCTGACGGCGTGGGGCGATCTTAACAATGACGGCTTCCCGGAGCTCTATGACGGTAACTTCGTCTGGATTAATGATGGCGGCACGAGCTTCTCCAAATCCACAATGATCCACGAGGGCGGGCAGTGCATTTTCGGGGATTACGATAACGACGGGCTCCTCGACGCATTCGATTTCTCCTCTCCGAGTTTCAGAATCCTGCACAACGTTGATGGGACAAAGCAATTCACCCAGTTATACCGGACCCCGACTTTCGGCCGGCTCCCCACGATCCCCCGGTTTGCCATCGTTGAAGCCCTGGGCGCATGCTGGGCCGATTTCGACAACGACGGCTTCATCGACATCTACTGCGGTGCCGGCAACCCCGTGCGCCAGGATCAAATCATCCACAACACGAGAGGCAAGACTTTCGGGGTGACCTGGAGCCATCCGTTAGCCCGCTACGGCAGAGGCGTGACCGCCTGTGATTTCGATGAGGATAACGATATGGATGTCTATGTGTCCAACTACTGGCTTGCCCACAACCAACTCTTTCTGAACAACGGCAGCGGCGGGTTCACGGACGTGGCAGGCAAATACGATGCTCATGGAGGCGCCGGCCACAGCATCGGCTCGGCCTGGGGTGATTTCGATAACGACGGGCACTTCGACCTCTTCGCAGGCAACTTCGCGCACGCCGGACAGCCGCTGTCGCGGTTCTACCGGAACAAGGGTCCGGAGGGGAGCTACCACTTCGATTACAAAGGCCCC
>CAUZJQ010000225.1:0-7282 GCA_963580095.1 Lentisphaeria bacterium
TGCTCAGCGCGTACCCGGGAACGGCATTCCGGACAGATGCCGTGACTGAAATCGGTGCCGAGTTTGTGGCGGATGACAGTTTCGATCTGCATCCATTCCTCCTCGTCTCGCAGTCGTTTGCAGTAGGTGCAGATGGTAACGAGCCGATTGAGCATGCCGATGCGTGACATGTAGCCGAGGATGCGTTCGGCGACGTCGAGACGCATGCGCAGTTCGAACGCATTGACCGGCTTGAAGAGGAAATCGTCGATGCCTGACATCGAGGCCAGTTCGTAATTGTGATCGGTGTGTTTCCGGGCAGTTGCCACGATGTAGTAGGTATATCCGGCTCTTTTCAACTGGCGGATATCGCGGCAGAGGGTCAAGGCGCCCATGTTGGAGTCGTTCCAGTTGGCGATGACCAGGCGTATGTCGTGCTCGCATACTGCCTGCAAAGCCCGACCCGGATCGTCGACACGAATGATTTCGTGGTCGCCGTCCGTCAACAGGTTTTGCAGATGCAAATGGTCGGCATCATCATCATCGACTACAAGAATTCTCATTTACTCTCACCAATTATCGATGTCGTGCGTTTCACTTCCGCAATGACAGTCGGTTGTCCGGGACACGAAAATCACGAACACGAATACCGCGAACACAAGTATGTTATAAGACTTTTTCCGGGAAATTTCAACTGTTAGACGCGGAAAGCTTGTAACAGAGCCCGGGTACGACGCAAAGAAGGCAACCGGACCTGTTGCGAAGCGCTCGTAAAATCGACAGGACGCGTGTTGTCTTGGCTTTCTCAGCACATCCACAATTCGCACACGGAGAACTGTAATGAATATTTTAACTCACTGTTATACTGTAAATTATATCTCAAATTAACGAGGGCGGCGCAGCAAAATATACCTGGGTGTCCACCGGGTCGGCTAGCCTGCCAAAGCAAATGTGAGCCGTATAGAGAGTCGATCAGTTGGTGGCTGGAGGATGGCTGTGACAGCGCACACATTTACCAGGATCTGGTTGCCGACGAGCAGTTTAGCGGCGGGTATCGGTGGGGGGCAGCGTTTTGTGCGGGGGTTTGCACGGGAGCTACGAGCTATTATCAACGCTCTACCCAACTGTTGTTTGTGCCCTTGAGGTCGTTGACGATCCGGCCTTGCAACTGTGACGCGATAGTAAAGAAGCTGTTGTCCGCCGATCCCTTGACCCGGGCGTGCCGGTTCTTTGGCACCGCCACGGTACCTGAGTAGTTTGATTCCGTTATCGTCAGATTATCGTAAGGGTACGGGCCCTGCACGAAATTGATCACGAAATTCGAACCGTCCAGAATGATATCCAGTGGCTTGACCTCGTTGACTACCGGTGCTGCTGCGGTTTGTGGTGGTACTGTGACGATGGCGAAATCGGCACGCGCCACCGCCAGTTGGGCCCTAAGTCCGCGGATTTCCTCCTCGGCGCTCCCCACCGTCTGCCTCAATTCGGTCAATTGCTTTTGGACCGAGTCGGTGGCGGCAGCAGCAATCTCCGATTCGTCCCGTACTGCTTTGACGGCGGCCAGCAATTCGTACTCGTCCCTCGTCAACTCCATCCGCATTTCCGCCATCTCTTCCGACAGATGCGTCGCGGTCTGCGCTGCGTCGATGCTTACCTTCTCGGCAGCGATAGCGGCTTCGAGTGATTCGCGGCTCATCTTCTGCATGCGTGCCGCGGCATCCGCGCTGCTGGCAGCGGCCTGACGAGCTGCGTCGGCGGCACGTGCCGACTCCGAGGTGTCGAGGCGCGAGTATGAAACCGTTGTTTCGGCATTTGTCGCTAGGCGATCGAGCACTTCGACGCGCGCATCGAAGCCGCGCTCGACTTTGCCGGCGACATAGACGACGTCATCGACCAACCTCTCCGTTCGCGTCATCATGTCGGACAATGTTTGTATCTGCCGGTGCATCCAAACCAGAGCGAATACGCCAACGATGGCAACCAGGATGGCAATCGTGCGCCACTGCCTGGCAGTCGATTCGATGCGGGCAAGCTTGCGGACATCAGACATTTTCAAGCTCCGTTGTCGATGATGATGGCGGTACTACGGCCAAGCTCGCGAATTCCTTACTATACACAGAGAAACAATCACTTGACAATAGGCCACGGTCAGCTAGTGTTGTCTTTCCAGACGGACACCCGAATTGAGGAGATAATGAAAAGAGCATTGCTTTGCGCCGCCTTCATCTTTCCGGTCCTTTCAGCGGGAACCACAACCTTCCGCCTCGGCGTCGATGTGCTGATGGAGGCGCTAGACAATCCACGGGTGTATCCGGGATATGCCGATCTGGTACTTGGGCGACGGGTCGGACTGATTACCAATCAGACCGGCCGCAATCGAGAGGGCGTGCCAACTGTCGACCTACTGCACGCTCATGACGCCGTAAACCTGACGCTGCTTTTTGCGCCGGAGCACGGTATCCGCGGCGTTATCCCAGCTGGCGAAGCCGTCGACGAATCGATCGACAGTCAGACGGGCCTGAGGATACACTCGCTGTACGGTGCCAACGACAAGCGACCGCCACGGGTATTGCTGGATCAGATCGATGTGCTGTTTTACGACATCCAAGATGTTGGCAGCCGGGCATACACCTACATTTGGAGCATGGCGGAAGCGATGGCGGCGGCCGGCGAACATGACAAGACGTTCGTTGTGCTGGACCGTCCCAATCCGCTTGGTGGCCACACGGTCGACGGCCCGATCACGGAGAGCAAATGGTTGTCGTTCATCGGGCTGTATCCGATTCCACGGGTGTATGGGATGACGGTGGGCGAGCTCGCACGGTATCTCAACCGTGAGCATGAGCTGGACTGCAATCTGATTGTCGTGCCGATGACCGGATACAGCCGCGATTTGAAATGGGAAGACCTGGGGCTGGAATGGATTCCGCCGTCACCGAATATTCCGTCCGCAGCATCGGCTGCGACTTTCGCTGCCACTGGCACGCTGGGTACGCTTGGTGAATTCTACATCGGCGTGGGCACGCCACACGCTTTCCAGTTGGTCGGCGCGTCCTGGCTTGATGCGGAGGCCTCGGCGGAGTCCTTGAATGCCTATGAATTGCCGGGTGTCAAATTCGTTCCGGTGGTGGTGCCCAACACGTCCGGAGGGCAGGGGGGGGAGGGCATACAGGCAGTGTATCTGCAACTGACCGAACCGACACGATTCTTGCCGGCGACCACCGAGCTTGTGTTGCTGCGGCATCTGCAGTCGCACTACGGGGACCAATGGCGCTGGCGTTCCGACTGCCTCAAACGATTCGACAAAGCCATGGGCACAAGTATCGTGAGGCGCTCGATCGTTGGCGGCGTAGCACTTTCCGATATCGTCGGTGAGTGGGACACCGCGCACGGCGCGTTCAATGATAAACGTCAGCGGTATCTCATCTATGAATAGATGTTCAGTGTTCGGGGGAGCGAGCCGGTTCCTGACACCTGACGCCCGAGTAAAAGCGATTGGAGTCACAGATCAATCATGAGGTTCTAAAGCAGATCTCGCGCCCGCATGTGCTGGTGTACCTGCTTTTCGTAAGTCCGGGGGTACTGGCAGTCTTGCAGCACAAGCGCATGCTCAGCGCTGCGCTGCTGGTTCTGAGCGTATGTCTGCTGTCGGGCGCCTGTACGTCGATCCCGGTAATCATGAAGAGCCGTTATGTCATGGACGGCGTCTACGACTGGTTTCAGGCCGAAGTTGCGGATGTGCGGCTGACGAGCGACGGCGAACTGCGCTGGCGCGAACCCGATGTGCTGCCGCATACAGACACGGTACGTGGCTGCCGGATCGATTTTTCGGCCGCGGACGAAATGCCGCCAACCAGCGACTTCCAGTCGGCGCCATACGGCATTTGGATCGGTGCTGCCGACGTCAAGCTGTGGCATCTTCCGCAGGGATCGGAGAACCCGATCATTGTCAGTCTGCGAACTGTACTAGCACTGATGCAGGCCTTCAATGACGGTCAGCCCGCGGCAGCGCCTGGCGAGATCCTCGACGACCAGGTTTTCGAGGGTATGCAGTTGCTGCGTAGGATGGTGAGCATCGGCATTGTCGTGGTCCTATTCCTACGCGCCTGGGCAATGACCGTGATCATGCCGCTGTCGGCGGTCCTTGCCGTTGCCCTGTGCTCCGTTTTCGCCCGGTCTCGGACGCCAATTCGTCAGGTTGCCGTGTTGTACCTCTACAGCGCAATCCCGCCGCTGTTGATCGCTTCGACTTACGAAGTCCTGTTTGGCATCAGTTTCTTCTATGTCTTCTGTTTCGCATTTTTGCTGTACCACCTGTATGCCATCCGCTCGCTGCGCCTGCTGGGCCTGGATCCGGAACAGAGGGGAAGGGAGTGATGCTCGATCGAATCGAGGAATTTCTTGCCAGTGCGGGCGTAGAAAAAGGGCTGGCGCCCAACAGCCTGACGGCCTACAAGACAGACCTGCTGCAATTCGCAACGAATCTTGTCGAACATGGCATCGGTAGCTGGGATGCCGTCACGCGCGATCACATTCTCGACTTCCTCGATACTTTCGTGGCCGCGAAGTCAGCAACCTCCACGGTGGCACGCAAACTCGTGTCGATCAAAGTCTTTTACCGTTATCTCCACCGCGAGCGTATCCTGACACGGAATGTGACGGAGGTTATGGACGGACCGCGACTGTGGCGTATGTTGCCGGAACACCTGAGCGAGGCCGAGGTGGATCGGCTGCTGGAGGTCAACGCCGACACCTGCAACGACCTGGTCCTGCGCAATCAGTCGATGCTGGAACTGCTGTACGCCTCGGGATTGCGAGTCAGTGAGCTGGTCATGCTGACGATCGACGGGCTGAAGCTGGAGTCGAAGATCCTTCGGATCACTGGTAAAGGCAACAAGACTCGGGTGGTGCCAATCGGTGAACCGGCACAAGATCGGCTCGAGCGGTATCTGGAGCATGTGCGACCGAGGCTGCAGGGAGAACTGCCCTGCCCGCAGGTATTTCTGTCGAAAAGCGGCCGACCGCTAACGCGCGCCCGGGTTTGGGCGATTGTCAAGGAATGCGCCAAACTCGCGGGCATCCAAAAGAACGTGTACCCGCATGCACTGCGGCATTCCTTCGCCACCCATCTGCTTGCCAACGGTGCTGACCTGCGGATCATTCAGGAAATGCTGGGCCACGCGGACATCAGCACGACGGAGGTCTACACCCATGTCAATACCGGCAGCCTGGTCCGTGCACACGCCAAGTTCCACCCGCGAGGCGGCGGGGTGACGTGAGTTTTGACACCTCTCGACACCATTGACGCAGTGCAGCGTTCGCGTATATTAAGCTTAAGATTTTGTGCCTATATACCTATACTCGCCGAGAGAGGACGTGATGCCGGAAGAATCTGCCTGGAAGACCCGTGAGTCTCTGCTGATGCGGGTCAAAGATCAGACCGATGAACAGTCGTGGGAGGACTTTGTCCAGTACTACCGACCGTTCATCTACAATCTGGTACGCGGCATGAAGATCCAGCATCATGATGCCGAGGAGATTGTCCAGACGGTGATGGTCAAGTCGTGGAACAAGTTGCCCGAGTTCGAGTATGACCGTGGCAAGGGAAGATTTCGCGGCTGGCTGTGCCAGGTGTCCGGCAATGCGGTTCGCGACTTTATCCGCAAGTGGCGGGGGCCGGACACAGGCAATGCCGATGTTTACGACGAAACGATGATTGAGCTAACAAAGCTGCCGGAGATCGAAAAGATCGCCGAGCGCGAGTGGCGGCGCTACCTCTCGAAACTGGCGTGGCAAACTGTCGAAAAGAAGTTCAAGCCACATGTCGCCCGAGCCTTCCTCCTGGCTGTCGAGGGAACGCCTCCGGAAGCGATCGTCGAGGAACTTGGTATCGCCAAGTCCAGTGTATACGTCTATAAGAGCCGGGTGCAGAAAGAGTTGCGAGCTGAGATCGTCCGCCTGAACCGGTTGCTCGGCTGAGCTCAGCCTGTGATCGCGGCCTGCTGCACGCGTTTATGGTGTGCGAAAATGGCGTGCTGCCTGTGGAAGTGCTCCGCTTCTAGCATATCAACATCGGGCGTCTTTGGGAATCGGAGAAATGGATAAGCCAATTGTAGTACGGCCCTTGAACAGTCGGGCACCTTATCCCGACGGAGCTTCCGCCCGGCCTCGTTCGGTTGGCCGTTAATCGGCTCGCGGAGTACTTCAGTATTGGCAATCCCGGCGGCGATATTTCATCTGAGATAAGTCTGCGGTACGTAGACGATCGAGCCGGCAAGCGTGATTACCCTTACTACAGTAAAAAAGCCCCGATGAATGTCGGGGCTTTTTGCGCCAGTCGCAGTGGTACGGACTCTATCGACGGAAGTCCGGCAAACCGCGGATTTCCTGTGTGCGGATTGGCTGCCCAGCCGGGTTGACGAGGCGAGCTGTAACGAAGATTAGGAGATTGCGCTTTTCGCTGCGCGCGACATCACTCCGAAACAACCGGCCAATTAGCGGCACATCGCCGAGGAACGGGATCTTGTCATCTATACTCGTGACATGCTCGGTAATCATGCCGCCGAGCACGACAGTCTCGCCGTCCCAAACGATGACCTTCGTCTGAACTTTGCGGCGAGAAATGACCGGCATCTGCAGGATAGCATCGATCGTGTTGCCTTCCACTGTTACTTCGTAACTGTAGTCATCGAACTGGAGGAACTGTACCACTTCGGGCTCAAGGTCGAGGTCGATGGAGTAACCGTCCGCCGCGACGGTCGGAGTGACGATCATGATCACACCGACCTCGGTTGCTTCGCCAAACTGCGGGATAGCCGGGGTGAACGAAGCACCTGTCGTAGTGCCGCCGGAAGCGCTGCCTGCCTGGAATTCCGGTTCCGTCCAGTCCTCCGGAAAGAACCGTTCCTGGACCATCTTGATGACGGCGGTTTCACCGCTCAGCGTCGTCACTTTCGGTGCCGAGAGGACATCGGTACTGGCGGACTGCTCGAGCGCATGGATGATTGTGCGGTACTGGATGTTGCCAAGGATGCTGTCGAACTTGAGCAGGTTGTCGTTGGAGGTGGTGAGACCTTGATCGTTGGCGAAACGCAGGCCGCCGCTCATGCTCTCCGTTGCGCCAGGGCCTTGCTTGAAGATCTTTACCTGGCCATAACGTCCCTTGTTCAGAACTATGTCCGTCGTGGCGGCAGTCGGGTCGGTAAGGCTGCCGGTAGGTTCACCGAGCAGCAGCCATTCAAAACCGAGCTCATTTATGTCGGTCTGGGCGACTTCGACAAACTTCGACTCGATAGTCACCTGG
>CAUZJQ010000226.1:0-7260 GCA_963580095.1 Lentisphaeria bacterium
GACCATGATTTAACAGGCTGCATGCCGATCAGTTCCTTCCGTTGCTGACGCGTAGCCAACTGATCGAGTGACCAGCTCCGTGAAGTCAGCAGCTTGTTCCAGTCGTACGGCACGACGCGAAACCAGACCTTGTCAATATTTTTGTAGCTGACACTGAATTTCGGCCATGGCTCGTTCCACACCTGCTCGACCATCAGGTTGACCTGCTTCGTTTCGATGGTTTGAATCAGGTTGTGGCAGGAATTGCCGCCCGGGGTCTCCGGGTGTGCCCTGGCGCCGCGCGTCGCCAACCGGTGGGCGCCGGCGAAATCGCTGTCGTTTTGCAGTATCGTCGCCCAGTGATGCAGCGCCCGGGCAGAGATGCGATGGTCGGCCCACTCATCGACGCAGCGTTCGAGCGCTGCGATGTAGCGCTCTTTTTTGTCGGCGCCATACGCCTGGTTATAGCCGTAGACCAGGCGGCCGAGGTCGGCATCGATGCGGGCATCCGGGTTAGCGTCGTTCTTATGGAAGCGCAGCAGGTCCTGGTAGAGCTGCAATGCCCTGACCTTGGTCGAGGTGTCGTCGTTGGTCTCGATCTTCCAGGCGAGGAAGTCGTCGAGCTTGTCGAAGACCGGGGTGTCGGCGCCGAGGTCGAAGGCGTCCTGGGCGCGGTTTCCCGCCTGCTCGCCGGCACTGTAAAAACTCAGGGCCTCAAAGGCCAGGAAATCGTAGAGTGTCGGACGGAAGCTGTCCGGTGCATTGCCGGCGGTGAGTAGTTCCGTATAATCGGCGATCGACATCTTCTGCAGGTTTTCGCCAGCCGCCAGGGCGGTTGAGAAATGCTTGTCGATCTCGGCCAGGATCCTTGCCAGGTCCCAGCTCATGATGTCGTTGCCGGCGGCTTCGCCGGTCTGCGTACGTTGCATGAAGCGCCAGCGGTTCTGCTGGAAAAAGTGCCAGTACCAGTGGGCCAGGATGGTTTCGAGAATCGGCTTGACTTCGTCCGGCACGTCTTTGATTTCGGCTTGGAGGTTGGCGATCTTCTCTTCCGCCTTGCCGCCCTGGATCTCGGTGTGGTGGCGGATCTTCTTGGTTATCGCCTTGACCGCTTCGGCATAGGCTTTGTCGGCCAGGGCACCTTCGACGATCGGTTCGAGCAGCTCCATGGCAGTTTTTGGCAGGCCGTTGGCTTCGGCTTCGGCGACCTTCTTCCAGGCCGCCGTGCGGTCGGCAGCAAAGGCGCAGTGGCCGAGCAGGAGCAGGAGTATGAAATAACGAATCATTGACACAAATCCCTCCGTTAGGTGGTTGGGGTACACAGTATAGACGTACGCGGGTGTATTTTCTTATGTATTAAAATTCAGATCACCGTACTGGAACAACCCGCCTCCTGCGTCGCGGTCACCGGCGAGCCCCTTGCTTTCGCTGAAAACTGCAACATCTTCCGTTCGAGGCAACCCCACAAATATCCGGATTCCAAATGAAAATAACTGACGTCATCTGCCATGTCCTGCTGCTCCCAGATCTCCATGCCGAAGACACCGATGGGTCACAGGACGATATCGTCGTGGAGATCCACACCGACGAGGGTATTATCGGCATCGGCGAAAGCGACACCAATCCGTGGGGCGCCCGCGCCATCATCGAAAGCCCCACTATTCACACTATGGCACTGGGGCTCAAGGACATGCTTATCGGCCAGGACCCGCTGCAGGTTGAGGAGCTTTGGGAACGCATGTACGTCGGCAGTATGCACTATGGCCGGCGCGGTCTCGGCATCAATGCGATCGGGGCGCTGGATATGGCGTTGTGGGATATCAAAGGCAAAGCGCTTGGCGTCCCGTGCTGGCAGCTGCTCGGCGATGAGCAGCAGCCGTTTATCAAGCCCTACGCTTCATTGCAGCCCCGCGGCAAGGATCTCGATTCGTACAGCAAGTCGCTGGCCGAATGGGCTGTGCGCGCCAAGGAATACGGCTTCCCTGCGGCCAAGCTGGAGGTGACGCTTTCCGGGCCGTACGCCCATCACGGGCTCGACGAACCGGCAGAGTCTGTGCCCGAAGTTGTTCGCGTCTGCCGTGAAGCCGTCGGTCCGGATTTCGTGCTCATGGTGGACGTGCAATACACCTGGTCCAACGCACGTGATTGCCTGCGTACACTCAAGCGCCTGGAGGAATTCGATCTGTTCTTCATCGAGACCCCGCTGCAGATGGATGATCTCGATGGTATAGCGTTCCTGCACGACAATCTCAACATCCGCATCGCTTACGGGGAGTGGCAGACGACGCGGTTCGAGTTCATCGACCTGATGGACCGCGGCAAGATCGACGTCGCGCAACCCGACGTCGGCCGCGTCGGCGGGCTGACCGAGGCAAAGCGCGTCTGTGACCTGGCAGCGGACCGCGACCGGTTGATCGTGCCGCATTGCTGGAAGTCCGGTATCGGCATTGCCGCCTCGGTGCACATGGCGATCACTGCCCCGAACTGCGCCTACGTCGAGTACTTGCCAGCCGAGCTCTGCCATTCGGCGCTGCGCCGAGAGCTTGTAGAGGAAGACCTGTGCATGGAAAACGGCGTTATTCCGCTGCCGACCCAACCGGGGCTGGGTGTCGAGCTCAATCGCGACACCGTCGAGCGGCTGCGATCGCCGGTTTAATAAAGTCAGGGATGAGGAGCGCGACGCAGTAGCGTTCCCTGCATCTTTGGCTTCCCGGTATGGACATATACCCGAATAACCGTAGCAAATAGCATGGTTCATTTCGCAGCGGCTATCCCGACTGGAAAGGCAGGGACGGGATTGCTCTCGGCGACTCCGCTCGGGGCAGGCAAGGTTCACCTTGATCGAAATGCTCGCGGACATCTCGATCATTGCCATCCTCGCGTCCGGGACATTTTTGTCTATTTGCGATGTAGCTTGTCGGACGCAACATTTCTTGCCGCTTGATTTGCTACCGGCTCGGGCTAAAATCATTATCATTGCATGACTGGTTAGTTCTTCAGTTCTCGGGGTAATATCCAGAACCTGCAGACTCACTGAAGCGTAACGGGACGGGGTTGATCGCGAACGGAAAAACCGGCGTAACGCAGCCGCAATTTGCAATCGAAAACACGGTATCACAATGCCAGACGATACACAGAATCCGCTCAATGAGCATGTATTGCGGTGCTCGAAACACCTCGAGTCGCGCGATATGCCCGATGGCATACAGCTGTTGAAACAGACGCAGCTCGCCAACTACCTGGCACTCTCGAAGGAGCAGCAGGCGTTGTTTGCCGAGTTTGACGGTGAGCGCAACGTCCAGCAGGTCCTGCACGAACTTCTACAGAAACAGGAGCGGCCGAATCTGCGCAGCTTCTACGACTTCGTGGTGACTGCCGTCGAACGCGGCTTCCTGGTCCCCGCTGGAGAGGAAGAAACGCAGGATGCCGAATCGGCGCCCCTGCGGACGTTGTCACTGCCGTTCGGCTGGGGCTATGCAGCGGCGATCATCCTCAGCGGCATCATGATTGCGGGTGGCATCTTCTTCATTCGCCAGGTCAAGTATACGATCCCGTTGACTGCCGGGGAATGGCTTCTGGCACTGATCGTGATCAGTGTGGGCATGAGCCTTTCCGGTGTGCTTTCCGGCTTCGTATTGAAAGGATTTTCCCGGGTTGTTTATGGGCCGTCGATCAACCTGAAACGGGTGATCCCGTACGTGGCCGTGGATACCCGTGACGGCTTTATGGGTGGCCGGAAATGCGAAATCTCGACTGCACTTCAGGCCAGCGCCACGCCGTTTTTGATCATCGCTGCCGGTGCTGTGCTTGACAACGGTGTTGTCGTATTCGCCGCGGTCCTCACGGCGTTCATTCTTCTCTGCCCGGTGGGCGCAACGCCTGGCGCGGATCTCATTCATGCGATTTTCCGCAAGCAGTCTCGCTTGCGGCGCTTGTCGACGCGCTTTCTCGGGCGGCGGCTGGTCGTGCAGTTATGGCGCTTCGTATCCGAGTTCTTTTCCCGGAAGAAAGACAAGGGTGAAGAAAACTACATGTTCGTATTCGTCACCTGCACACTCATCTGGCTGGGCACGGCGCTGCAGTTCGGTGGTGACATCATTCGCAGCAGCGGCAGTGCGTTGGTATGGGATCTGGAGTATGCGCCGGAGCTGTCAAGTCGGCTGTTCGCCGGAGTATCCCTGGCGATCACCGGTATTCTCATCGCGGGGCCGCTGCTGTGCCAAGTTTGGGTGGTCCTGCAGAACCTTTTTCAACTGTTGCGACCACGGCTCTTTTCGACAGAGCGTCGGATCGCGAAGCGTAACCGGGCGCCGGAGTCGCAAGCGACGGTGGAGGAAGTGCTGTTGTACCTCAAGGATAGCCTGTTATTCGCCCAGCTTTCAGAGGAAGTCCTGAAAGCCGTGGCTGCCGCGATGACCCCGCTGGCGGTCAAACCTGAGACGGAGGTCATCCGCCAGGGCGAATCTGGGCAGGCGCTGTACATGATCACCACCGGCCGTGCCCGCATTGAGCGCGAAGATGAGTTCGGGGAGACTCGTATTGTCGCTGGTATCGGACCGGGCGATGTCTTTGGAGAGATCGCACTGATCGACGATATTCCCAGGACCAGCACGGTGGTCAGCGACGTACCTTTGACTCTGCTGCAGCTCGAACGCACCGATTTCGAGCGCCTGGTCCTCGATCAACTTGGCGCCGAGACCGTTCGCACAACCATCCAGATTTGCGGGTTTCTGCGCAAATGCGACATGTTCTCCGGCTGGCATAACCAGGCACTGATGTCCATCGCCCTGAGATTTAAGTTCCTCGACGTCGACAAAGACGAGAAGGTGATTGACGAGGACGGGGAGAATGATCGGTTCTTTCTGATCTACGAAGGTCGATTTCAGGTGAGCCGTGGCGATAAGCCGATCGTGACCCTCGGCACTGGTGACTACTTCGGGGAGATCAGCCTGCTGCGCAATACGCCGGCGATCTCGACGGTCGCGGCAGTGGAACCGTCACGGTGCCTGATCCTGACGCGCGACGAGTTTCTCGAGTTTGTCAGCCACGACTTTCTCACCGGTTATGCAATCGAAGGAGAATTGGAGCAACGCATGTCAGAGGCCGGCGTCTAACCTGGATTATTCAGGTTAACGGCGCGCCGCGGCAAAAACCAGGACGACGGGGCGGAGTCAGCGAACGCTGCCCGCCAAAGTAAACACTATGGTTCAATTATGCTGATCAAACTGATAATGCTGTCCGCACTCGGCTATCTGGGGATTGCGAACAGTTCCGTGATAGAGAACGCGCGATACGCCTTCGACAAGATCAGGGGCGAGAAAATCACGGCGATTGAGATGCAGACAATTCGCAGAATCATCGTTTATTACCACACCGAGCATGAGAGGCTGCCGGAGCCGGCAGCCTTTACAAAGTTTCTCGAGGAGAACACGCGCGAATTAGCCGGCAAAGACACCAGGAAGAACGGTGTTGACATATGGGGTACGCCGTACGTCCTCAAGGTCGAGGAAAAGGGCTTTATCATTTCCTCCGCCGGCGCGGATCGGGAATGGGACACCGACGACGATATTCGCTTGACCCAGGCAATAGAGGGAGTGAGAGGAGGTGGCAAAAAAAGTCTGGAGAAAAAAGAGCGTCGCAAAACCGTTGGACGCTCCGACAAGCGTCGACCCGTGCGAAAGGTCTTGGGCAAGGAGTGGAAGCGCGGCGCCTTCGGGTTTGATTGATGACCGATTCGCTCTTACCCAAATCTTATTGGCGAAGACCAGGCGACTTGCCCGTTTGTTCTGCAGAACCTTCAGATAATAATAATCAATTTCTCCAGGATCGGCGATCAATCCAATTCGCCGAGATTCTCGACGAGATTTTTGGAATAGCCCTGCTCTCAACCTTTGCGCCATCTCCTGAGCCTTCAGTTGCTGTTGAATCTTCAACCTTCAGCGTCGTGTTGTATCCGCCATCGATTTCGAGGATGACACCATTGATGGGGATTGGATCAGCACGAGATGTAAACGACTGAACGGCCATGGCCTAACGATATCGCGGGCGGCCTGGTCAGGGTTGCTCCGACGGCCCGGAAGGCGTCGGCGTTTTGCCGGTGCGGAAGGCCCAGACGTAGCTGGTGACGGCGTGGACGCTTTGCGGATCGAGGGTGCGTTTCCAGGCAATCATCTGGGTGCGTTTGACACCGTCGGAAACTACGTCAAATGCTTCGCGGTAAGCAGCGGCATTTTTCCAGTTCGTGTGGTTGAGGGACGGTCCGATGTCGCCTTCACCTTCAGCACCATGGCAACGGAGGCAGTACTGCGTGTAGACACGCTGGCCGAGCGCCACTGTGTTGATGTTCGTAGAGGCGGCCTTGAACTGGTCGGGGGTCACATCGCGCCACTGGTTTTTCTTGCTCGATGCGTTACTCATGGTCTGAAAAAATATCAGGCCGACCACGGCGATTGGCACCAGAGCCAGCACAATCAGCACGACACGCTGAACCGGGGACGACGTCGATGACGGTGAAAGAGAAGGATTTTTTTCCGGTTCGGCCATTTGTCCGTGTGGTGTATCAGTGGAGGCAGTAAAGCACGTAAGGTATCGCACGCGGGAAATCTTGACAGTGCTTGTGGAACACTCGGCCAGCAGACGGAAGAAATACCACGCTTATAGGCAGTGGATCACGAGCCCAGAGGGTCGTGTTACGGCGCATTCCTCAGCAGCGGCAGGATGCGGACGAAGGCTTCAACCATGATAGCGTTGCCGATGACCTTGCCGTCGAAGATCGCGGTGTTGTAGCTGGCGGCGCGCTGCGGGGTGGTGGGAGACTGCAGTCGCATCTCGCCGGGATCCGTGCGCGTCTGCAACTCCTCTGCAACGACGTCGACGAGGCTTATCTCCAGGTCGCGGTCGACATCGATGAAGCCGGCGTCCGGTGTCACGATGAGGCGTACGGTCTCGATGCCGGGCGGTCCACTGGCGGCAAATTCGAATGCCATATCGCGGGGCGGAATGACAGTCGGCACGTTGGCCGCGAGCCGGTTGAGCTCGGGCGCGTAACGGTTGGGGCAGATCTGCAGAACGTTGCCGACGGCATCGACATAGCGCAGAATGAAACTGCAGTCCTGTGACGCCAGCAGTGTGAAGGAAATACGCTCGCCGTAGAACGGCTGGTGGCCATGGGCGTGAACGTAGGCAGCGTCGCGCAAGCCGATGCCGGAGTCGCTGTAATAGTAAACGCCGCCCAGTCCGTGGTTGGGTGTGATGCTGACGCGGAAGCCGTTTTCCGGCACA
>CAUZJQ010000227.1:0-7246 GCA_963580095.1 Lentisphaeria bacterium
CGACAGCCGCCGGCATCGAGACGCAGGCATTCTGTCTGGTCTATTTTGTCGCCGCGGCGTTCGGGCTGGAATGGTGTATCTGGCGTTACCGCGCTGGCCGCACGGTGACGGACAGGCCGGCACAGGATGACGACCCACCAAACGAAGAACCCGTCTCGATCATGTAGGCGCTGATCTTCACCGTGTTCACCAGTTGCTTCATCTCGCCGTTCAGTCGTTTGAATTCGGCCGACGACAGCGACTCGCGAGCCGGCGTCTGCTCCAAAACAACACGCGTGGATCTTTTGATCTTTGGGGCCCGGAGTTCTGCCCCTCACACCACGAGACGGCCCTGTTTGTCGGCGCACCGTGATTTTTGCTTCCGTGCCGGAGTTGAACTCGAAGTAATCCGCTTCGATGCCGTCGCTGAAAATGACGCGCTGCCCCGGCACTGGCGATATCTGCCAGCTTCGTTGTCATCGGCAGCGCGACGCAGGTTTACGAATCGATTAGCGGATTTGACTATTGCCCTGGCGGGGCGTTTGCGACAAAGCATGGCGTATTGTCGGCGCACTTTGGAACGCTGATAAATCCGCAAAGGACGGACGGGCGCTACGACATGCTCAGGTTCGATTCCGGGGACACGCTATGGCTTGAGTGCGTGAATGACGACATACCGTATTATTCGCTGCAACGGGGGCGCCGCTTTTCAGTGGCGCCCCCGTTTGGTTGTTGCTTGTTATTGTTATGCCGCGTTGACTTTGATCTGCCTGGGCTTGGCCGACTCGGCCTTGGGCAGCGTCAGGCTCAGGATGCCATTGGCCATGGTTGCCTGAATCCCCTTGGCATTGATCGCTTCGGAGATCCGAAAAGCCCGCTCGAAGTTGCCGGTCCGGTATTCGCTGTAGACCGGCTTGCCGTTATCATCACCGGTGACGCGGCCGAGGATGGTCAGGGTGCCTTCCTCGAGCTGCACGTTGACGTGCTTGTTGTCGACGCCCGGCATTTCGGCTTGAACGTGAATGGCTTCCGTGGTTTCGCGGATGTCGACGCGCGGAGTGTAGCAGTGCTCGCTGGCATGCTGTTCAATCTGCGCGTCCTTCTTGGGTTGAAGTGCTGTGGTGCTCATGGTTTTGTCTCCTTCGTTGTGTTGGTTCGAGGCGCGCTTACGCGGTCACCTTGATCTCTTTGGGTTGATCTGCTTCGACCGAGCCGATGGTCACGGTCAGGACACCATTTTTCAGTTGTGCGGTTGTTTTGCTGCCATCGACACTGATCGGCAGACGCAGTTCCCGATGGAACTTGCCGTAGGCCCGCTCGTTGCGATTGTAGACCCCGTCAGCTGCCGGCGGCTGGGGCAATTCGCCGCTGATTGTCAGGGTGTTGTCCCGTGCCGAGACATTAACGGCAGCGAGCTCGACGCCAGGCAGCTCGGCGGTGACGACGTAGTGACCGTCCCGGCTCCAGGCCTGCACTTTCGGGAACTTGCCACGGCTGGACGAGCCGGTACTGACTGGATTGCGGAAGACCTGATCGAACATGTTCCAGACTCGATCGAGTTCGTTCCAGGGGTGGTTGAGGGTGCGATTCATTTTGCGCCTCCGGTGTATGTGTGGTGATGGTTGTTTCTTGAGGCAGACCGATTGTCCGTCTGTCGCCTTCTTAGTAGCATCAGCCATGCCGAATCACCGGAGTCTACGACTTAACTATCTTTATATTAATAACTTACGATATAATAAGGAGTTACGGTATCTGCCATATTGGCGCACATGGTACGGGAATACATTTTCAACATGTGCCAATATGGCACCTTTCTGGCACCCCTGTCAGGCGGGGGGTGGGGCGCCGACAATCCGCACGTCCAGTGTATTTTCCGTATCCAGGTGGATGTCCTGCTGGGGATAGGCGATGACGATGTCTGCTTCGCGAAATAACTCGTCGATGTGGAAGCGTAAGGCACTTCGCACTTGCCGCAGTTTCATGTCCGTCTCCGCCACACACCAAAAGTAGATATCGAAGATCAGGGCACTGTCCGCAAAGTCCTCGAAGATCACGATCGGCTCTGGGCGCTTGAGAATTTCCTCGTTCTCCTGGGCCGCCTGCGCAATCAAGGATGCAACCTGATCTGTCGGAGAACCGTAGCGCACGCCGACGCGAACCGCCGTTCGGATCTCCTTGTCGGTGAGCGTCCAGTTTGTCAGTACGCGCTCGAGCAGCTGGCTGTTGGGCACCAGCAGGTCAATACCGTCTGTCCGGCGAATGCGCGTACAGCGGCCTTTCATCGCTGCGACACGACCGATGGCACCGTCGATTTCTACCAGATCGCCGACGCGCACCGGCCGTTCGATAGTCAGAATCCAACCGCTGATAAGGTTGTTCAGGATGTTCTGCGTGCCGAATCCTGCACCAATCGCCAGGGCGCCGCCCAGGAACGCGAACACAGTCAGAGGGATCGCCAGAATTCGTAGAGCCGAGAAGATGACGGCAATAATCAGCAGATAAAAAATTACTTTCTCTGCCAGGTGCACTGCTGCTTCGGGGACCTTCCGGTGCAGGAGTTTCCTCGACAGAATCTTTGTAAATACAGAAACGACCAAAAACCCGGCAACAAGGAAGAGCAGCGCCAGCGCGAGTTGGCTGACCCGGAGCTCATGTCCGTCGGACAAGGTGAAAAGGCTCGTTTCCCAAATGGTCAAAAGAAGATCCACAGAACGACTATAACGTCGGTACCGCCCATTTCCAGATCATGAAAATTCTTAGCCTTTGATCGCGATCAGGTCGATGCGCACGCTGATCACGCGTGTTGTCTCAACCGCGAGCGCCGTCAGCCGATGCCCGCCGCAGTCGACGGTTTCGTTCACCGTCGGCAGATGCCCGAGCAGTTCCATCAGCAGGCCGCCGATCGTATCGACCTCGGTATCCGGGGGCACGTCCAGACCCGTTTTTTTGGCCAACTCGCCGAGCAGGCAGGCTCCGTCGGCTATAAAGCTGCCGCCGGCCTTGCGCAGCAGCGGCTGTTCATTGTCGAACTCGTCCTGGATCGGCCCGACGACTTGTTCGAGGACGTTTTCGAGGGTGATCATGCCGCTGATGTCGCCGTATTCGCTGACGACCAGCGCTAGGTGCACGTGGTCGCGCTGGAATCTTTGCAGTAGGAGATCGAGCCGGGTCGACTCGGGCACGAACATCACCGGGCGTGCCAGGTCCGCAAGGCGGTCCGGTGACTGGTTGGTTGCCAGTGCAGCGAAAAGGTCCTTGGTGTGCACGACGCCGTGGATATGGTCGAGATCACCATCGCACAGCGGCAGGCGGGAATGGCCGCTGTCCGCGGCGATCTGCAAGTTCTCGGTGACCGGGCGGGTGTTGTCGAGGAAGACGATCTGGTTGCGCGGCACGATGTAGGGGCGCACGATCTTGTCTTCGAGGTCGAGGATGTTCTCCATCATCACTTGTTCAGCGTCCGAGAGGTGGCCGCCACTACCAGCTTCAGCAAGCAGTAGGCGCACCTCCTCCTCGGTCATCTCGCCGTGCGTCTCGGCGGTATTGATGCCGATGGCGCGCAGCATGATGTTGCTGGAGGTGTTGAGGATCCAGATAAGAGGTTTGA
The DNA here is from genome assembly GCA_963580095.1 of Lentisphaeria bacterium. Taxonomy (GTDB): domain Bacteria; phylum Verrucomicrobiota; class Lentisphaeria; order JABSQK01; family CAJWLW01; genus CAJWLW01. Next base: position 3,587 of record CAUZJQ010000227.1, read on the forward strand.
AGATTTTGTAAAAGAGGATGAGCGGTGGGGCACAGTACTGGGCGACCGACTGAGCCTTCACGATCGCCATCATCTTCGGGACCTGCTCGCCGATGGAAATGTGCAGAAAAGTGATAACGCTGAAGGCGATGAGGAAGCTGATGACGTGCATGTGCTGCTCCGCCACGCCGACGTGCTCGAACAACGGCTCGAGCGTCTTGGCTACGAGCGGCTCACCGATCCAGCCGAGCCCGAGGCTGGCCAGGGTAATGCCCAGCTGGCACCCGGACAGATAGGAATCAAGGTTGTGGGTGACGTGCAGCGCCATGCGCGCCAGCTGGCTGCCATCCGCGGCGCTGGTCTCCAAACGGGCGCGACGGACCTTGACCAGGGCAAACTCTGCGGCGACAAAGAAGCCGTTGAGCAGTACCAGAATCATTACAAAGAAAGCTTTCGCAGCGATTTCTACGGCCATTAATACTCCCGGGATTGGTGGCAACTATATACTTCCGTGGAGCGATGCTTTCCAGCCGCGCCGGTGTATTCGTGGTGCCGGGTTCATCCCGCCCTGGCAGCGTGTCGGCATCCTTCCGGTGCTTGCCGTGGTCTTTGATCAGTGGTCGCAGGGGCGGAGCGTCGGCGGGCAAGGATATTCTTAGCCCAGTGCGACTAATTTGACCGTTTACCGTACTTTTCTGTATCACGGGCTGGAAAGCCCGTGATACAGAAAAGAAGAGCGGGCCTGCTATCGCTTGCGCTTTTTCTTGAGCCAGTCGAGTTTGACGGGCTGGTAGATGCCGATTTCGGGATCCATCTCGAGGGTCACCAGGAAGACTTCGTCGAGAGACTTGATGACGATGACGGGGTTGGTGTAGTCGTCGTTCAGCCGGTAGTAGACGTCCTTGATGAATTTCTCCAGCATCGTGCGGTTGGCCATTTCCTTCGCCGGCGTCATGCGCGGCACAATGAACTGCTTGGCGCGTTCGGCGACGGTACGCGCCGACCAGCCGTCGAGGTACATGATGCCGAGGTGCGGACCGTCGGATTGGTAGGTGCTGAGGGTGTCGTTGATGACGTCCTGCATCTCCGGTATTTTCGTTTTGTACGGCTGCAGGTCCTCTTCGGTGATGTAAGTGAGTCTCGACATTTCGCGACGGGCTTCGGCCTTCAGCAGCTCGGTGTACGGACCGAACGTCTCACGGGCAATCATACTGGCGCGCCGAATGGATTTTCCGGTGTCCAGCTTTTCAAAGCGCAGGCCGAGGGCCTTGATGACCTCGCTGCGAAACTCCAGGCGCAGTTTGCGAACCGTCATCTCTTCAGCACGGCCGGCGGTAGTGATCAGAAGACAGACGAGGATTGCGAATGTACGGTGCATGAAATCTTTCCGGGTAATAATGAGGTTGTGCGGTGGACCAATACCAGTACACCAGAGTATGCACGTGATCGGTGGCTGACGATCGCTCGTGTCCGGGCGGGGGGGTGTATTTACACCTGCATCCCCACAACCTTAATCCTTCCCGCCCGTCATCCGAAAGAATACGGATTCCGGTGGAATCGCGGGAAAAAAAGAGCCCCGAGCATGATGCCCGGGGCTCTTTGGTTTGTGCTTCGGCGGGTCGGCTTAGTACATGCCGCCCATGCCGCCGCCCATGCCGCCCATGCCGCCCATGTCACCGCCGCCGCCTGCGGGGGGTGCGGCGGGCTCCGGCTCGGGGATCTCTGTGACCAGGCATTCCGTGGTCAACATGAGTCCGGAGATGGAGGCTGCATTCTGTAGGGCCGAGCGCGTCACTTTGGTCGGATCCAGGATGCCGGCCGCGAGCATGTCGACATACTTGCCGCTTGCCACGTCATAGCCCTGGTTGCCTTTCTTGCCTTCGACTTCCTTGACGATGACGGCGCCTTCGAGGCCGGCGTTGGCCGCGAGCTGACGCAGCGGCTCGGTTATGGCACGGCGCACGATATCGACACCGATTGCTTCGTCACCTTCGACATCGACCTTGTCGAGTGCCTTGGAGGCACGAATGAGGGCGACGCCGCCGCCCGCAACGATGCCTTCCGCGACCGCGGCACGGGTGGCGTGCAGCGCGTCTTCGACGCGGGCCTTCTTCTCCTTCATCTCGGTCTCGGTCGCAGCCCCGACGTTGATCACGGCGACTCCGCCGGCGAGCTTGGCCAGACGCTCCTGGAGCTTCTCGCGATCGTAGTCGGAGGTGGTCTCTTCGATCTGACGGCGGATCTGGTTGACCCGGCCGGCGATCCCCTTCTGGGTGCCGCCGCCTTCGACGATGACCGTGTTGTCCTTGTCGATTGTCAGGCGCTTGGCGCTGCCGAGTTGGTCGATCGCGACGTTCTCGAGCTTGATGCCGAGGTCTTCCGTGATGCAGGTGCCGCCCGTCAGGATGGCGATGTCATCGAGCATAGCCTTGCGACGGTCGCCGAAACCTGGCGCCTTGACGGCGCAGATGTTGAGCGTGCCGCGCAGCTTGTTGACCACCAGGGTGGCCAGCGCTTCGCCTTCGATATCTTCAGCAATGATCAGCAGCGGCTTGCCCTGCTTCGAGACGTTCTGCAGCAGTGGCAGCAGGTCCTGTAGACTGCTGATCTTCTTTTCGTGGATGAGGATCAGGCAGTCTTCGAGCAGCACTTCCATCGCCGTCTGGTCGGTGACGAAGTAGGGCGACAGATAGCCCTTGTCGAACTGCATGCCTTCGACGACGTCCAGGGTGGTCTCGATGCTTTTGGCTTCTTCGACGGTGATGGTGCCGTCCTTGCCGACCTTGTCCATGGCATCGGCAATGATGTCACCAATCGTGCTGTCGCCATTGGCCGAGATCATCGCGACCTGCGCGATCTGCTCGCGGTCTTCGACGCGTTTGCTGGCCTTGGTGAGGGCGGCGGTGATGGCCACAACGCCGGCATCGATGCCGCGCTTCAGGCACATCGGGTTGGCGCCGGAGGTCACGTTCTTAAGACCCTCACGGAAGAGGGCTTCGGCCAGGACAATAGCGGTGGTGGTGCCGTCACCCGCGATGTCGGAGGTCTTGCTGGCGACTTCCTTCACCATCTGGGCGCCCATGTTCTGGTACGGGGACTCGAGCTCGACTTCCTTGGCGACGGTGACGCCGTCCTTGGTGACCGTGGGGGAACCCCACTTCTTGTCGAGAACGACGTTGCGGCCGCGCGGGCCGAGAGTGGCCTTGACGGCACGGCTGAGTTGTTCGGCGCCTTTGAGCAGTTCGCGGCGGGCGTCTTCACTGAAGGATAACTGTTTGGCAGACATAAGTTGTGGTCTCCTTGGGAGGTTGTGGTAGTGATCGTAAATCTGGTGTCAGGAACTGGCCGGATTGGCCCAAAGTCCCTGATACCGAAGCCCGATTTTTGTTAGCCAACAACGGCGAGGATATCGTCCGACTTGACGATCTTGTATTCCTCGTCGTCGAGGGTGACATCGGTGCCGCCGTATTTGTTGGTCAGCACGAGATCGCCGACTTTGACTTCGAACTTGATCTTGTTGCCGTCGTCATCGGTGCCGCCGGTTCCCAGCGAAACAACTTTGGCTTCCTGCGGCTTTTCCTTGGCACTGTCAGGGATGACGATGCCGCCTTTGATCTGTTCTTCGATGTCGGCTACTTGCAGCAGCACGCGCTCTCCGAGGGGTTTGACTTTCATGTTCTT
>CAUZJQ010000228.1:0-7166 GCA_963580095.1 Lentisphaeria bacterium
TTCTTGCCGGTATCGCAGTGGGCAAGACGCCGTAAATCACCAGTGCCATTCATTGGTCGACTCAGCCATTGGTCTCGCGATGGCCCGGTGCTGTGTGAAAGGCGGTGGCACGTTTCATGTAGTCGCGCCGTCGCTCGATGCCGAAGGTGTCGAGCAGTTGGTCAATCGTTGTGTCGTTCATCTGATTGGTGATCAGGACGGATGCGAGCAAGCCCGGATCGTATATCGTGACGCCGGCCCCGTGCGCTTCGCGCAACTCGGCAAACTTTTCCCGATTGTAGTCATAGTGCGCCACGTCGCAGTCCAGGTTGACGATGCTCGATACATGGTCACGGTAGTTGGTCGTATGGGCGATCGTCTCGCCGACCGGATTGATAATGCCGCTCGGCAGACCCGCAACCGCGCCGATGAAATGCGTCTGGCACATGTACGCCCAGGTCTGCTGCATCAAACCGCCGTGATACACGGATGAAAACACCAGAACGTCCGGGGACAGTTCGGCGTATTGCGCGCGCAGTGGATCAAAGTTGAGATCGAAACAGATCGCAAAACCGACGCGGCCGAAATCTGTTTCCGCAATACAGGCGTTGCAACCGTTGAGGATGCCGGACTCGGTGGTCTCCTCGACGACACAATGGTTCTTGTTGTAGATGGCAACCACTTCGCCCTTGCGGTCTAAAAGTTGTGTCGAGTTGCGGCGTGTGCCGTCCGGCAGTTCGCGCACCGCCGGGTAGGTGACGTAGCAGCTGTGCTTGCGCGCATGATCCGCAAATAGTTCGAGCATTGTGTCGCCACGCTCCTCAAGATACTGCAGTCGCTCGTCGTTGGACAGGAAGCTGAACTCGTCGCAGATCTCCGGCAATGCCAACAGATCCGGGTTTTCCGGCGTGACATCGGTCAGTCGCGCACCCCAGTACTCGCGCATCCAGTCGACCGATGGTTTGCCGTGGGGGGTCTGCTCGACAGTCGGCGTAAGCGGTGCGAGTATGCTGATTCGGATGTTGTTCGACATGTGATCGGAGCCTGAAGGAGTGAATTGGACGCTTGAACCATCATCAACTTGCAATCTCCAAGCGTAATTCCAACTCGTAGAAGTGATCCCTGGTCCGCAGGTGTTGCGCAATGTCATGGATCGCACTATGGTGCGTGTGTTGGGGTAATCGGGGTGTCGATTGCTTTAGCTGCTGATGAATTCATCATCGTGCCGATCTGCCCATGACCTATAAACTGTTGCCCCGCCCACGCGATCTCCTGTCTGTTGCAGACAGCTTCGATCTGCTGCCAGTCACGGACTTCCGTATTAGCGCGAACGCCGCCAAGCTTGCGGAAATCGTAATTTGTGAGTTCGCGGCGGAGACCGGCCGTGAGTTGACGACGGATCAGGGTAAGGCCGCTGGTTGGCACTTTAGCCTGGGAAAACCGCCAGAGGTTGCTGATGCGCTCCACGATAACCCGGAAGCCTATCGGCTCGAGATCACCGCGACGGGCATTGGTGCGATGGCCAACACCTATAACGGTCTCCTGTATGCATGGCAGACGCTGAAGCAACTGCTGAGGCACGATTCCGAGAGCCTGCCGTGCCTGTCTATCCACGACTGGCCCGATTTGCGGTGGCGTATCTATCATTTGGATATGAAAGCCACGCGGCGTCGGCTCGATAACCTGCACGCTATCCTGCCGCAGCTCGCCGAGTTCAAGATTAATGCCGTACTCATCGAGTACGAAGACTACATCGAGTTCGAGCGCCATCCCGAGCTTGCGGTTGAGGGCGCCCTAACCCAGGAGGATATCCGGGAATGGGTCGATGCCGCGGCTGCCTATGGGATCTCTGTCATACCGCTCGTTCAAACGCTGGCGCACTGGCAGTACATACTAAATCGCCCCGAGTATCGACATCTCCAGGAGAAAACTGGTGATACCACGACCGCCTGCCCATCGCATCCGGAGACCTGGACTCTGGTTGCCGATTTCCTGGATGAAATCCTGGCGCTGCATGCCGATGCCCCGTTCGTCCATGTCGGTCTCGACGAAGCTTTTCACGTGGGTGTCTGTGACCTTTGCAAGGCGGCATTGGATGGCCGCCCGCCGTCGTCCCTGTTCATCGACTGGAGTCGCCGGGTGTGCGACTATGTGCTGGCTGGCGGCATTACGCCGATGCTGTGGTCGGACATGATCGAGACGATGGATGCGTCAATGGGGGAGCAGTTGCATCGCGGGGCGTACTACATCGATTGGCAGTACATGAATCCGCAGCGCGATTTTCAGTACCTCGAGGTGCACCACAAGAATCACATCAGTCGCGAATGGTTGAAACGTCCGAACGGCGAGATCGAAGGGAAGCTGCCGGTATATTTCCGGCCAAACTTCACGTTTTACGAAAATCTTCCGGCGGACGAGCGCGAGAGGTATGAACGCCTGGTCGACAACCCCGAATATCCGAAGCGCTTTCGCGCCGACGCCCGGCTCGCGTGGCTTAAGGAACTCGGATTGAAACGTGGCGGGGTTTCCGGAATCCGCGTTTCCTGCCATGGCAGGATGGCGCCGCGCTTTGTCCACGGCCAGATGAACACCCGTTTCTGGGCGGAAGCCTGTCGCGAGCATGGTGCTGACGTGCTGATCGGATCGAGCTGGGCACGCGGTCATAGTTTTGCCAGCATTAATGCGCATCCCGAACTCGACTGGTACGGCATCGCGACCCTCGGTGACGCCGGCTGGGCGCCCCTTGATGCCAGCGAAATGAGGGACTTTGACGAACGTTTCGGCTTTCAGTTTTTCGGACTGCCCGATGGGGGTATCGGTGATTTGTATTACCTCTTCGAGCAGAGCGATGAGCGGGCGGGAGATACGATGAACGATTTCTATACGTACATCGCCGAAGCGTGTGAAGCCTTACTGCCACAGGTTTGTCGTAACCGTGACCGCTTCGAGTTGTTCGCAGAAATCAACGAAGTGCAGAGATTGAGAACCCGAGCGCAGTTCGCAGTGCTGGAAGTGGAGTATTTTTATCAAACCTGGGACAGGGTGCCGCCGGCGTTTAAGCGGCGCATGTTGGACGACTTTGAAGCGATCGGTGAAGCCATGGATGAATGTTGTGAACGTGCAGCGGCACGTTATGCCATGACACTGCGCCAAGCTGATGCCGACGAACTTGCCGCGACGCAGCTTCTTTTCTGGAAGGATAACATGGAACAAATGAAAGCACAGTTGCAGGAACGTTTATCCGAAACTGCCTATTAAGGAGGAATCATGTCGGACAGGGTAAAGAATGTCGAACGTATAATTGCCCAGGTACCCTTCGGCGGAACCAAGCGCCGGGATATCGAGCGCGCCGAGCTGCACAAATGGTCGGAGCTCGAGATTATTCGTGTCGAGACCGAGTCTGGGATAGTCGGCTGGGGTGAAACCGTCCAGCACTATGCCTGGGGGAAGGTTGATGATACTGCCAGCGTTATTGGCAAGACGACGTTCGAGACGATGTGGGACGACCGTCTCGGCCCCGGCCTGCAGATGGCCCTCTTCGATGCCGCCGGCAAGGTCGCCGGTGTACCGGTCTACCGGTTGATCGGTGACAAGTGCCGGGATTGCTGCGCCATGTCCTACTGGCACCACGACATGGCACCGCAACAGTATGCCGATGAAGCAAAGGCGGCGGTCGAGTTCGGCTACGTCTGCATGAAGATCAAGATGCGGCCGTGGTTCGATGTGCGTGAGACGGTCCGGTTGATCAGTGAAGGCACGCCGGATGACTTTCGCGTCGACGGCGACTGGAACGAGTTTCTCAACGACGCGGGTACCGCGATCCCGGTGTTGCGGGAACTGGAAAGCCTGTTCCCGAAAATCAAGATGTGGGAAGACCCGATCCGCCGCGACGACGGTGCCGGCAACCGCCACCTGCGCAGCCAGGTTGACCGGCCGATCGCGCATCACTATCAGTTCATGCAGAAGCGCGACAGCCTTGAGTTGGGGGGGGTATGCGACGGCTGGATCCTCAACATGGGGATGGAAGAATGCATGCGGCAGGGCAACACCTGCCGCGAACTGAACATGCCGCTTTTTCTGCAGTTTGTGGGTACCGGACTGACGGCGGCGCTTTCACTGCATCTGAGTGCTGTTCTTAAAGCGGCGCAGTGGCCGACAATCACTTGCCACGAGTTGTATGAGCACAATATGTGTACAGAGCGTATTCCCATTGTCGGTGGCTATGCCCGCGTACCGGAAACTCCGGGGTTGGGTGTGGAATTCGATGAGACAGCGCTGGAGAAATACCGTGTGAAGGAAGCGGATCACACGATCCCCAAGCACCTGATCCGGGTCACGCGTCCCTGCGGGACCAGGGTTGATTTCGCCAGGACGGAGCAGATGTGGGACTTCTATATGGCAGGCAATCAACCCGTCGATGAATGGGGTTGCCACACGGAATTGCTCGGTGACGATGGTAGCGCCGACTTCGCAACGTTGCATGCCCAGGCGAGTGTGTCGCCCGTGATGGCGCAGGCATCGCCGCCCGCTGTCGGGATATCGCACGGATTTCCGGACACCAATTGAACGCTCACCGTATCGGGTTTGATCAGTTTTTTTCGCCTGTCAGTATTGGGAAAAATTCAGCTTATGGTTTAGCGTGTGCCCATGCGTCGCCGAAACGGATTTACACTTCTTGAGTTGTTGATAGTGATCACCATTACCATGATTTTGGCTTCGCTACTCCTCCCGTCGCTTCGGAGCGCCAAGGAAAGTGCACTAGCTGCTGTTTGCCGGAACAACCTAAGCCAGATCACGATCGCCTTGCATGGGTACCTGTCAGACAATGACGAGTTAACCCCCCCTTACCAGGAACGTTACAGCGTTGGCCACAGCGAACTCCTTGAGGACGGAGTGAGCTATAGCAATGTCCGCCGGATGTGGGTCCACGCTGAATGGTTCAGGAGCGGACCTTACAAGGGTGGAGTGAAAGATGGTGATGGATTTCTTGCCGAATATCTGGGAACCAACGAAAGCACCAAGGCCGGCATCATGGGTTGCCCCTCTATTCATGGCCAGCAGGGCTATTCTACCGTCAACTGGACTCGTAACGGGCCGGGGGTTCTGGAACACGGACGATCGTTGGGCATCAATCTCGATGCCACCAGCTGGAGGTTTGACAGTGAGGGTCTAATGGGAAGGAAGATTCACGAGATGGATCTTCCTTCAAAGTTCATCTTCTTTACCGACACCCTCGGCTACGGTTCTGCGTACCTCGCCATTCACTCTGGGCCTGCTTTTTCACATCCGGAGGGGTATACCCACGGCACACCCACGCCTCGCCACGTGGGCCGATTTAATGGTGCGTTTTTGGATGGACATGTTGCTGCCTGTAGCTTGGCGAAGTACTGGAACAGCGATTACTTTCTCCGCAATCGATGATACAACCCGGATGACCATCGGGTTTGGCTCGATCGGGCCGATGGTTAAACATTGTTGATCGACGGGAACACGATATGACTTCATTTTTGCTTGGGGCACCCGTGATGGTTGGCCTGGTGATTCTGATCGACCTGTGGATTATGGGAATCTACAACGGGCTGATTCGCAAACACAACGCCAAGGACAACAACTACTCGCAGGTTTTGCGTTCACGCCATTTCTGTTCGCTGGCGCGGTCCTCGAGAAGTTGCGGGATGAGTGTCGCCACGGTCGATTCCAAAGCGGGCGGTGTGAGTACCGCAAATATGGGCCATTGCCCGGCGTCCTTGTATTTCCGAATCATGCCCGTCAGCGCCGGCTTCTCGGGCCTGTAAAAGAGGATGACAGGCTCGCTCAGATCGCTGACATCGTTCTCCATGGTGCAATCTGCAAGTGCGGCGTCTGCAGCTACCAGGCCAGCCAGTTTCGTGTCGATATCGATGGCACCTAGCAAGCGTGGTTTTGGCAACTCCAGTTCCCGGCAGAATATCTGCAACTGTTCAACTGCCTCGATCGAATTGGAATAGATGAGGATTTGCATGGTTCAGATAACGTCCCCGAACGTGTTACACACCATGTTGCAGAGAGTCATTGCGATGGCCTGCGGCAACTGCCGGTTCATTGCCGAGACCGGCGCGTCGAGATCTATATGGTGGCGGACACAGTCCGCGAGGATGTCGGGGTCTGGGGTCACGTGAGATAGCCCTGGGTTCGAGCAGAATCGATGATGATCTCGGCTGCTTCAATCGGGTCATCAGTCACCTGTATGAGGTCAATGTCCTTGGCGCTGATGCAGCTGGCATCGAGCATGCCGTGACGTATCCAGTCCACAAGGCCTTGCCAGTATTCAGAGCCGTACAGTACGATGGGGAACTGTTCGATTTTTCCGGTCTGTGCCAGCGTCAGGGCCTCGAACAATTCGTCCATGGTCCCGAAGCCGCCGGGGTAGATGATGTAGCCGACGGAGTACTTAACAAACATCATTTTTCGCACAAAGAAATAGTGAAAATCCAGGGACAACGTCTGGTAGGGATTTGCATTCTGTTCGTGTGGCAGCTCGATGTTCAGGCCGATCGAATCGCCGCCCGCCTTGCGAGCTCCCTCATTGGCGGCTTGCATAATGCCGGGCCCGCCGCCGGAGATTACGGCGAGCCCGGCTTCGGCGAGATGGCCGGCGGAATCGCGGGCAGCGGTGTAGTACGGGGAGTCTTCCGGCGTCCGGGCCGAGCCGAAGATGGAAACCGCGGGACCGACGCGTGCGAGAGACTCAAAGCCCTCAACGAACTCTGCCTGGATCCGGAAGACGCGCCAGGGCTCAGTCTTCGTGAAGTCCTCGTCGGTTTTCAGGGTTCGAAAAAGTTCGAAATCTTCATCGCGTGGCGGCTTGGTCTGCATGTTATTTACCGGGGTTGGGGTTGAAAGGTGACGGTCAAATTTGGATACAGGCGGCGTGCTGTTCGCCGTGTGCTGCGAGGGCGGGCACTGCGTCCCGACAGGCGTTTATAGCGATCGGGCAGCGCGTGTGAAACGGGCAACCCGGCGGCGGGTCGACAGGCGAGGGCAGTTCGCCTTCGATCTCGATCGGCTCGCGAGTCCTTTCGTGGGCTGGATCCGGCAGCGGAATGGCACGCATCAAAGTTTTTGTATAGGGATGCAGCGGCTGTTGAAAAAGTGTCTCGGTCGGGCCGGTTTCCATGATCCGGCCGAGATACATCACGGCGACGCGA
>CAUZJQ010000229.1:0-7157 GCA_963580095.1 Lentisphaeria bacterium
AGGCTCGGGACGGCCGCGAACGGCCATCCTACAGAGCTTCATTGGAATACGCAAGTACAGCCTAATATCCATCATTCTCGGCGTCGGCGTTCTGCTCCAGCCAACAGGCAGCCTCCCGCATGACGCGCGAGGCGCAGTAGTCTTCCTCCTTGGTCCGGTCGTGCATGTTCATGATGGATCGCTCGATGATCTCCATGGGGAACGGATGGCCCCGCATCTCTTCAGGCAGCCAATTATCGAGTTGCTCCTGCGACAGGCGCGGGCCGGAACGATACGGGTCACACTGTTGCCCGCGAACAAACGACCACTGGTCGAAGCCGCGCCAGTGGTTACTCGACGGCTCAAACATGGGATAGACGTCGGCGATCAGGCCCGTGCGGTAGCCGGCAGCTTTGAGCATTTCGGCCAGCGTGTCCTGATCCGCGGGTATCGCGCCCCAGCCGGGTATATCGAGAGAATCACCGGCCTGGCGGTCGTCGCCTTTGCTGAACGAGTACGACCGTCGACCAGTGTACAGGGCCCTTCGGGCGGGAAGGGTCGGCAGCGATTCGGGATAGGCCCGCGTAAACATCACCGACTCGCGGGCAAAGGCGTCAAGGTGTGGTGTGTGAACCTTGCCCCACGGCGGTTGGCCATAGGCGTTTACGCAATCCTTGCGAAGCGATTCAAGTACGATCAAAACAATGTTCATGGTGTTCCTTGTCCGTCAATCTAACCTGAGCACCTGGCTGCCCCATACCGCAGTATTCTGCCGGAGAACATCGAGATTTCCGGGGCGGAATTAGTTTAGTGAAATTCTGAGGGGCAGCGTGCACGGGGTATAGCATTGTCGCGACCGGTCACCCATAAAAGCATAGGCGATTTCGGTACAACGAATGGCTATGTATCGTTCGGCGTTGCGTTGACAGTTATATGTTTCCAAATCGCTCCGATCAAACCCGTAAATGTGCCGATTGCCAAGAAAACGCCACAGAAGAGTTTGGCGGATTCCTCCAAGATGACCGAAACCACAGTTGGTGGTTCATTTGTTGAATCAATAAAGGTATGTATCGCGTAAAACGCAAAGCCAACCACAAACATCTCAAGAACTTTTGGCGACCGCATCAAGGCAGGTAGCATGACGCCTATCATGAGCAGTGCAAAGATGCCGTATAGAATCACGATAATATCATTCCAACTCCTGAAAATCCCTGAGCTTTCTATCGTCTCAAGTAGCCGGCCTACGCGCTCGTGGAATCGCAACAGTTCATCCAAAGACAGAAACGCAAAGCCAGCTGCCAATACCAGCCACACCCATTTGTGCGGATCTTTTGCGCGAATGAGCGTAACCATGGTTCCCAGGGAAAAAGCACTTGCAGCGGTAAGGAAAAGGGCTGACAGCGCCGTTATCGCACCATGCTCGTATATAAAGTGATAGTCTCGTGGCCCGTCTTGGGGAACAATCACCATCGCAAGCATGATATACGCAAGCGTGCAAGCAATTGCAGTGACGACAATGAACCTCAAGCGAGGCAGATGAGTGGCCCTTCGTTCCACGGTTGCCTCACGCAACCTTTTGCAGTAACTGTCAAACATATCTCGTGGACTGCTGTTGTGTTTCCGCTGAGAAAAGGCCCATAAGGCCGAAGGGCACCAAGACGTCGGAGCCTCAGCGCCTTTGCTGATGCGGCGGGCCGACTGGGTTGACGCGGCGCCCGTAATGTAGTTTGGGTTTCAGCTTGCGCACGCTGCATCGTTCGGCGGATTCTGTTTTTCGCCGCGATTTGCCTTTGCCGCGTTAGTCCAGTGTGACGTGTGTTCCCTGCACGCATGTTACGCCGTCGTCAGTCTGACCGTAGTAACACACAAACAGCGTGCCGGATTCGTATTCGATGGTTGTCGGATAGCCAAGATCACCATTGGGCAGGTCATCCCGTATCACAATTTCGTTGTCCGTCAGCCATGTTTTGCCGCCGTCCTCGGACAGGCACATCCGGATACCGAACGGTTCTTCCCGCCTGCCGTAGGTGCAGAGCAGGCGGCCATCGTCCAGGACCAGTAGGTGTCCAGGGCATCCTCGCAGATCCGTGGGTTCGGGGGGGCTCCAGGTAAGGCCGCCGTCCGTGGACCGGCATCCGTACATGTACGGCCCCAGGCAACGCAGCACGCAGTATAATTCGCCGGGGCTGACCTCGGCAAGGTCCGGTTCGCCGAACTGGCGGTCCGGGTCATCGTAGATCACGATCGGCGCATCCCAGTGCGCCCCGCCGTCGCTCGAGATAAAAAGATAGGTGTACCGGTTGACCGGCGGATGATGTTCGGTAACTGCGTAGGCAATGCGGCCATCGGCAAGCTCAACAACCCCGGTGCGCGAGTAGCCGTCGACGAAATTTCCCGTGTCGAGCTTTACAGTCCGCTCAAAGGTGCGTGCATTGTCGGAGCTCAAATGGACGTAAACCCCGTGATAGCCACGTGCCCAGGTGAAGGATGAGCGTGACCAGTCCGCATCCGTAAAGTCGTCTATCCACGATGTCGGCCAGCGCCTTTCGGGCAGGTTCAAAAAGATTCTCTCGCCCGCAGCGCGGCGTTTCCTGGCCGTCTCGAGCGGGTACCAGGCGAACCGGAACTGGCTGAGCACAACAGTGCCGTCGGCGAGGGTCGCAATGCCAGGGCACTCCGTGCCGTACCAATCGAACCCGGGTGCGAATGTCGGCTCATCCCAGGTGGCACCCTTGTCTGCGCTCCGGCACAACAGCGTTCGATAGAGGGGGTCGTCGGGCGGATGCAGCAGCCCCCCCTCCCGGCGTCGGGATTGATTGAACGCCGCGACCCATTCGCCGTTGTCCAGTATGGTGATTGACGGATGCGAGTTGTAGGCGAACTGGTCCTTGTGGACGATGACTGTTTCGCCGACTGTGGTGCTCATCATATTGCTCACTTGTCTGGGGGGCCTCTCCGCCCCATTTATCTGCCTTGGTTGGCCTGAAAATCGTTTCTCTTAATTACTCCCCCAGCGTAACCAAAGCATGGTTCCAGATATTGTGTCCCCAGTTGAGCAGCGGCTGGAAGCTGTAGACCAGGTGTGAATCTTTCCCGGTCTTATCGAGTCGCATTAGCATAAGATGCAATTGGTGTCCGGCGGCAGGCTGACTCCGCGAATACTCGGGCAGTTGCGAAAACGGCACTGCGACCTCTACGGTGTAACCCGTATCGGTATCGCCGGGTTGGTTTAGCGTGCCGTTGCAAACGACGCTGCGTTGCAGACCTTCGATGTTTTCGACACTGCGATTGATTGATGCCCATTCACTCAAGTTCTTCGAGTGCAGGCTGTCGAAGACGGAATCGGATGGACTGATCACCAGTTCCCAGTAGCTGCCGGTACGGAGCTGGGGCAGGATAAACATCTCGACGCAATCGTCGGAATAAACCGGTGCGTCACGTTGCATCTCCGGTGCGACCAGGTCGGTGTCTGTGCAGGCGAACGCGAAATAGAGAAACCTGTCGTCCCACAGGATACGCCATTCGGTCGCCGGGCCGCCCGCCGTCTGCTCGCTGATCGGATAGCTGTCCGTGAAAACGACAGCTGATTGCCATGCGGCATCATCAAGTTTGCCATCGATCGTCACAGGCCCGCTTGCTTTCGGTACGGTGAATGGTGCAGGTACAGGAAAGTCGAGGTTTTCCTCGACAAACGCGATTCGTTCACTGATGAACTCGCGCGCACCGTCCAGGTCCAGCTTCGGCCACCCGGCCGGTTTTTTGGCCAACACCCGCATACCTTCACCTTCCCAGTTGACCCTTGTTGTGAACGTGTTGGCGTATTCGTGAGCGGGTTTACCGCGGGACGCTGCAACGGCTGCTTCGACGCGTGCCACCAGGAGCGAGTCATCCGGTTGCTGATCTGCCTGCAGATTCGCCGCAAGCAAGATCGACACGCAGGCCATAATTTTTTTGGTTCTTTTCATCAGTCTGCCTTGGTTAGTTCTGATAATCTTTTCTTCTTCATTCATGTAGTCGACACGATAATCGTCTTAACCTCAAACGGCCCCAGGGCTATTTTGTAGACGCCTTTCGCGAAGCGTTTACTCGGCTTTCCAGCTTCCTCGATCATGTTGCATTCGCGCACCCGCAAGCCGCGGGTCTCGGCAAACGTCAGCGTGGCGGTCGTCTTGCGGTCGTTGATATTGAGCAGCCGCAGGACATAGCCGTCTTGCTTTTCATCGAACGGCTGTTTCACGCTGACCAGCTGGACACCGCCTCCTTTCACCGCCAGCAGCGGTGTCTGCGGCATTGTCCCTGTCGGTGCCAGGGTCGTTGGCAGCAACTGGTTCCGGGCATCGGCCTGCAGGGCCAGGTCCGACATCCTGCCGAAGTGCGGGACGATCGAAAACTCGAAAAAGTGCCAGCCGGGGTCTTTCGTACCAGTGGTCGGCATCGGATAGTTGATGCAGTAATGGTTCAGGCAATAGCCGAATGCCGGCGAACGCAGCACCGAACAGAGCATCGTCCCGTTCTCGATCCGCGCCGATGGCGTGCCGTAGTTGATCACCGCAAACCCGGGTTTGCCCTTGCGTGGTTTGTTGGCAACGAAATTCACCGCGGGCCAGTCACCGTTCGGGCTCCAAAGATGCGTTTCCTTCATTTCATAGCGCTTACGTTCCAGCCAACCGCCGGGGATCGAGTAGGTCCCGGTGTTCGACGTTGATGCGGTCGGGAACGCCACGCGGATGCGTCGGTTCGATGTTTTCCAGAAGAGCTCGACCGAGACATCGACCCGGCGCGCATCGCGCAACAGGCGAAAGGTTACATACCACTCGATCCACAGGATCTCAGGGTCGCCTTCACTGGCGAACACCGTCGACGGCAGCCAGTGCCCGCCGTAGTATGC
This sequence comes from Lentisphaeria bacterium, assembly GCA_963580095.1. Lineage (GTDB taxonomy): Bacteria > Verrucomicrobiota > Lentisphaeria > JABSQK01 > CAJWLW01 > CAJWLW01. The sequence goes on from CAUZJQ010000229.1 coordinate 4,868, forward strand.
CTCTTGATACCCGTCGAATTGCAGCGCGCCCAGGAACTCGGTGTACTGTGCCGTGCCTTTCCGCCACTCGGGAATTTTCCGTGTGCCCCACGGGTTTCCGTTGTCTTCCTCGACAAACAGTTCGCCGATCTTGATCTCCTTGGCCTTCATCGAGGCGCCCGATGCACGGTCGATGATCGCCTCGACGCCGTTGTCGCCGAGCGTGACGGTGACGTGCCGGTTACTCAACTTCGGTTCAGTGATCGGGGTGGGGCCGGCCGTCTTCTCGATGCTGAACTCCGACCATTGCAGCGGGTCGAGTTTTGAGAACTCCGCAAACATGGAACAGGTGTCGGGCCGGTTTCTTGTACTTGGACCGACGGCGGAACTGGATCGGTAAGTAACCGTCGGCAGGGCAGGGGAGTCGGTGTGAAACGCCGGAATGACCGGTTGGCGTTTGCCGGCTTGATCGACCAGGACATAGTGTTCGCCGCAGCGCCAATCGAAATCCGGCAGCTCCGCTCGGCAGGCGTTTTTTTGCGGGGAGAGCCCGAAGACAGTGAGCTTCTTGTTCAGGTTCCGGCGCCATTGCTCGGACGAGGCATTGCCTTTGGTCGTGCGCCGCAACGTTTTGACCGCGAGCTTGCGGGTGTTTCGCTGGTGCGCGTACAGCCGGAGCATTAATTCGCGCGCGGCTATATCCATGCTCGTGCCGGTAACCGAATCGTGGAAGAAAAACAGCGGCAGCTCGAGGAAATGTTGCTGCCATTCCTTGGGGCGCACGTCGAGTCCGTTGGTCAGCGCGAGCGCCGTCTCCCAGCCAAAGAAATCCGCCTCGCAGCGGCGTGCTTCCGTCTTGGTCCGGATGCGCGTGACGTGGCAGCCGTTCATGACCGGGTTGTTGTCGACTCCGGGCGACACGGATGTAACGCCGTGCTTTTTTCGGTCGGCCTTGTAGACGGCTGCAAAGGTTTTGCGGCTCGTACCCCACTCGTAGCTGACGTCGGGGCATTCCTTCTGCCATTTTGTGAAGTTCGCATTCATCCCGTCGTGCGGCAGCATTTCTTCGGAGCAGATGCTGTAGACGCCTGCGGGGCCGGCGACATTCTTCGGGTCCACCGGCTTGAGCTCGGGATAGAAGTTCTGCGGCAGATCGATGCCGGCACCTTGGCAGACTTTGCAGGACTCCCGGTTATAGCCGTCGCAGCTGCGGCACGGCTCGTGGTAGCAGTGATCGAAGAAGTAGGCGCGCCCGTCGCCCCAGACCTCGCACCAGATCTCGCTGCCGTCGATGCCGCGCCAGATTTTTCCGCCCGCCGGGCGGTACGACAGCCCGAGCACGACGTCAAAGCCACAACCACTGATGACCTGCGGGAACTGCGCCGAAGACCCGAAACCGTCCGCATGGTAAGCGGACAATGGTGGCATCTCGAGTACGTCCTTGCAGTAGCGCACGCCCGAGGCCATGTTGCGAATCATCGTCTCGAGGTTGCACAGGTTGACGTCGATAATCGCTTCGCCGGAGCCATGCATTTCCCAAAGGCCCTGTTGATACAGCGCTTTCACGCGTTTGAGATCGGCCGGATGCTGCTTGAGGTATTTGCGCATCGTCAGCGCCTGTTCGACCTGGTAGGCGCCGCGGCCGGTCTCGGCCAGTTCGATATTGCGCGCAATGACGAGCTCCTCGAGCTCGCTGTAGCTCAGCCAGCGTTTGCCCTCGTACTCACAGGGCATCTCCCAGGTGCGCCGCCAAAGCAGGTCGAAGTGGTTGGTATGCGTGGCGTAGATTTTTTTCATGGCAGAATCAGGGGTTGTGAGGGCTGCTGGACGAGGAAAGTACCGAAGCGGAGCCGGTCTGTCCACCGGCCCGGTTGGCGTCCTGGTTCACCGGAAATTGGACAATCGGGATGTCGTAATAAGCTACTGATTATGGTTGACCAGGCACGGTGCCCGGTGGGTTGCACTTCAGCCTATCCGGCCGCCGTTTTACCCGACAGTTTTCAACGTAATCGTTCATCCCGTCGCTTCAAGTTTGCGCCGTTCTTGTCGCCGTTGTCTCATGCTGCAGCCTGCTGCTTGTCGACAGCGCCGCCGACTGGTCAGTTCGGCGTGGAGGCTGTAGGCTACCCTGACTATGAGCGTTGTATCGCCAACTGTTGTCCGCTTCAAGGCCGGTGGCTGTTCCGATCTGCGGAATTTCGGCCATTGGATTCTCGGGTCACTGGGCTCAGGTGTGCAACCAACCGGCGACAAATGAAGGAAACCCGATTTGGAGCCGTGACGTAAAGAACCGCAGTCCTGTGCAGAACGG
>CAUZJQ010000230.1:0-7139 GCA_963580095.1 Lentisphaeria bacterium
TTCCAATTCGAGCAACGGCTCGTCGAGTTCGACCATGTCGCCGTCTTCTTTGAACCATCGGGCAATGTCGCCCTCGCTAACGGACTCGCCGGCAGCCGGCACGGTAATTTCTAATTTGCTCATAAGGTAATGTATCAGGTGTCAAGTGTCGGATGTCAAGCTGTGGTAATGGTTGCCCAATGGGGGTGGTGTCGGGAAGTCGGCGGCCCGCCGAGGGCAACAGCCGTTACTGGCCGGCGAAAGCATCGACAACGAGAGATTGCTGGACTACCTTGTGTCGCGCTGCGAGACCGGTCGCCGGACTCGCCGATTCCTTCCGGGAGACGAGCCGGAATACGATGCCTTCGAAACGGTCGCGCACGGAATTCCATGCCCCCATATTGGCAGCTTCCTCCTGAACCCAAATCCATTCGGCGGATCCATACTTCTCACGCAGCTCGGCGTCCTGTTTTCTGGGGTATGGATAGAGTTGCTCGAGCCGCACAATCGCCACTGAATCAATATCCGCGGCCTGCTTATACTCGAGGAGCTCGTAATAAATCTTGCCGGAGCAAAGCAGCACACGCTTGACCGTCTTCGGATCGACGGCATCGTCGTCAATGATTTCGCGGAACCGACCGACTGTCAGTTCGGTCACGTCGGAACGCGTCAGGCGATGGCGCAGCAGACTTTTCGGCGTCATCACGATCAGTGGCTTGCGGAATTCCGTATGCATCTGGCGGCGTAGCAGATGAAACATGTTTGCAGCAGTTGTCGGATAGCAGACGATCATGTTGAGCTCGGCGCACAGCTCCAGGTAGCGGCCGATGCGCGCACTGGAATGCTCCGGCCCCTGGCCTTCATAACCGTGCGGCAAGAACAGCACGAGACCGCACATGCGCTGCCACTTCGATTCGGCCGAACTGATGAACTGATCGATGATGATCTGGGCGCCATTGGCGAAGTCGCCGAACTGGGCCTCCCAGATAGCCAGGCCATTGGGCATAGCCACGGCATAGCCGTACTCGAAACCCATGACGCCGTACTCCGACAAATGCGAATTGTAAATCTGAAGACGTTCCTGGCTTTTCTGAATATGGTTCAACGGCAGGTACTCGGTCTCGTCATTGGCATCGAACAACACCGAATGGCGATGAGCAAATGTGCCGCGCTTACAGTCTTGTCCGGAGATGCGAACCGGCACTTGCTCGGTCAGCAGCGAACCGTAAGCAAGCAACTCCGCCAGCCCCCAGTCCACCTGGCCCTCGTCGAAAATCAGTTGCTTGCGGCCGTCGATGATGCGCTGCATTTTCGGATAGATCGCAAACCCATCCGGCACGGCAACGAGAGTGTCTGCAATCTTCATCAGCTTCCTGCGAGACACGCCAGTGTCTACCGATTGATCGAAATCTTCCGATTGCGCTGAACGATAGCCGCTCCATTGCCGCCCCAGAAAATCCACTTCGATCGACGGCTTGTGCTCACGGGCGTCGTCGAGGCTGTCCTGCAGTTCGGCATGAAAGTCGGTCGCGATCTTCTGCGCCTCGTCCTTGTCCATTACCTTGTCCCTGATCAGGGTCTTGGTGTAAATGTCGAGGACCGTAGGGTGGCGGGAGATCGCTTTGTACAGCAACGGCTGTGTGAAGTTCGGGTCGTCGCCTTCGTTGTGACCGTGGCGGCGATAGCCGAGAATATCGATGTACACATCGATACCAAATTCCTGCCGCAGCTTGACCGCCATCTGGGCGCAATGAATCACGGCTTCGGTGTCGTCGGCATTGACATGGAACACTGGACACTCGGTCACCTTGGCAATGTCCGTACAATACAGGCTCGAGCGCATCTCACGATAGTTCGCCGTGAAGCCGACCTGATTGTTGATGACGATATGAATCGCGCCGCCGGTGGAATAGCCGTCGAGCCCGCTCAGGTTCGCGCACTCGTAAACAACGCCCTGCCCTGAAATTGAAGCATCGCCATGCACCACGACCGGGACGATCTTTGAAAAATCATTCTTGAACATGCGCTCGCCTTTGGCACGCACACTGCCGAGCACGACAGGGCAGACGGCTTCCAAATGCGACGGGTTAAAGGCCAGGCTAAGGTGCAACGGCGCGCCGCTGTCAGTGATAATGTCCGCTGAATGCCCCTGGTGATATTTGACATCGCCGTCGCCATACACGTCTTCCGGCAAAGCGCCACCTTCGAATTGTGAAAACATCTGCTCGTAAGATTTTCCGAAGAGATTCACCAGCACGTTCAGCCGCCCGCGATGGGCCATGCCAAGCACGAACTCTCTCACACCCAGCTCGGCGCCTTGCTGAAACACCGCGTCAAGCGCCGGAATGAACGACTCGCAGCCTTCCAGAGAAAAACGCTTCTGGCCAACATACTTGACGTGTAAAAAATTCTCAAAACCAACCGCCTTGGCCAGTTTCTTCAGGAACCGACCGCGCGCTTCATTGGTGAATGCCGGGTCGTTGCCGCTCGATTCCATATGGTGGTTCAGCCAGCGCCGGATCCGCGAATCCGGAATGTGCCGGTACTCGACACCGATCGAACGGCAATAGGTCTTCTTCAGATGCCGCACGATGCCACGCAGCGTGGTCCGTTCAAGATTGATCTGGCTGCTGACGTCGAGCTCGAGATCGAGATCCATCTCGGTGAGTCCGAAAAAATCAAGGTTCAGATCCGACATGTGATAGCGACGCGGCCGCACCGGATTGGTCTTGGCCAAAAGATGGCCACGTTCCCGGTAAGCGTTAATCAGCTTCATCGTCGCGATTTCCCTGTCGCTGGTGTTGACCTCTTCGCCGGCTTCTTTGCGCTGGGTCGTGTATTCGACACCCTCGAAAAAACGCTGCCAGGAAGGCTCGATCGACTGCGGATCATCGATGTAGCGCCGGTACAAATCGTCGATGAACGCACCGTTGGTGTTGTTGAGATATGACAACTTATCCATGTTTCGCCCTGAAATGGATGGCTTGGGAAAAAACTTTCCACAGATTGGACACATGAATTGTGCCAACCTAATAATTATAATGACCTTACAGCACAAATCCAAGTCAGCGGCTGCCATCTTGCCGCGGCGTCGAACTGACGTCCGGATGCGTTTTTGAAGCGCCGGCGCGATTCGAAACCTCCCAATCATTATGAGCCGACGCGTAGATGATTTCCAATTTGTTGTGCTGGCTGTTATCCAGATGCACCGCAAGCTCGTTAATCGCCCGCTGGGTGATCGCATCGGTCTGCGGCTGATGCTCCCGGCGCAAGCCCATCAACTCTCCGTCCGCCTCAGCAAAAACGCGCTCCACTTCGACCGCTGCACCGGCGCGAAGTCCAACCGGCGGTCGAGATGGTCGATCAGCATGTGTCGCATCATCTCTGGGCCGCCAGGTTGAGCGACTGAAACAGCCGCATCGATTCCACCCCGGACGCCTCGGGCGCCAGGCCGGTGACAGCGATAGTAACGGCGAAACGGACGATCAGCAACTTGGATTTCATCGGAAACCTCTTCGATGTTTGAGTTGAATGTGTGATTGCGGGGGTTGAGCGCTCACCCTCCTTAGTCGTCGGTAAGGACGCTGAGGTTCCAGTCGAAAGGCATCTTATTTTGACGGCATGTCCGGGCGCGGCAATCTTGAATCATGAACTGTTCGCACTTACGTTCAGTGGCATGGTCCCAGATGACATCAAAAACGTACTGGCCGGATTCGCGATCGAGGGCGACCTCGTCGAGTGCACACCCTACGGCAACGGGCATATCCACGATACGTACGCCGCGACCTACAGGGACGGCGATGGTTCCAGGCGGTTCATCCACCAGCGGCTGAACCATCAGGTCTTCAAGGATCCCGTCGGCATGATGAGCAACATTGTCCGGGTCTGTGAACATCTCGGCAGCCAACTCGACTCGGGTCCGCAGCAGGTGCTGGAAATCGTCAAGGCACGCAACGGCGACACGTTGTGCCGCGACATCGACGGCCACTACTGGCGCACCTACGTTTTCGTCGAGAACACCGAGTATCACGACTTCGTCCAGAGCCCGAGCCAGGCGGAGGCGGCCGGCTTCGCATTTGCCAGGTTTCAGGGGATGCTCGTTGACCTCGACGCCAACGATCTCAACGAAACGATTCCCGACTTCCATCATACGCCCTCACGCATGGCGGCACTCGAATCCGCTATCGCCGCAGACACCGCCGGGCGAGTCGCCCAATGCCGCGATGAAATCAATTTCGCGCTGGCCCGCAAAGACAAGATCCGGATCGTTACCGACGGCCTGGAATCCGGCGAGATTCCCGTGCGCGTCACGCACAACGACACAAAGATAAACAATGTCCTGCTCGACGTTAAAACCGGTGACGGTGTTTGCGTCATCGACCTGGACACAGTCATGGCAGGTTCACTTCTGTATGACTTCGGCGAACTGGTCCGGACCTCGACCGGCGACTTCGCCGAGAATGAAAAGGACCTTAGCAAAGTGTCACTCGACATCGAACGCTACGAAGCGCTGGTCCGCGGCTACGTCGGCGAAGCAAAGTCATTTCTGCAGACGCGGGAGATTGAACTGTTGCCGCATGCCGGTTTTCTCATGACTTTCGAGAACGGCATCCGCTTCTTAGCCGATTACCTCAACGGCGACACCTATTACAAGATTCATTACGCCGAGGAGAATCTCGACCGCACCCATACCCAATTTCACCTGGTCAAGGATATCGAAGAAAAGATCGATCAACTCGGCGCGATCATCGACAGGCATCTCTGACACAGCTGCAAGCAAGCGGAACGGGCCTCTGCCGCCGTTCATTTTGCCACTACTGCGTCAGCAGCGTATTCAGAAGCTTCAAATACCCGGCCGGTGTGCCGGTGTCGTGACGCACGCCGTCGAAGACACAGCCATACACCGCCTCGTCCGCAATCAGACCGGCAATCCCCGACGTCAGGCAAATCTCCCCGTCCGGCCGTGGCGCCGCAGATTCCAAATAGCCGTACACCGCAGGCGTCAACAGGTAACGGCCGGAGATGGCAAGATTGCCTGGAGCCTCCGCAACTGGCGGTTTCTCGACGACATCGCTGACACGAAGGAAGCCGTCCGGCGTTGTTTCGGCAGCGACAATTCCACGCGACATCACCTTTTCATCCGGGACTTCTTCCAGGCCGAGCACACTGTTGCCGACCTGTTCGAATACGGCGACAAGCTGACGCGCAACCGGCACCTCTGCGGTGATCAGTGCGTCGCCGAGCAATACCAACGCGGGTTCATCTCCGACCGCGTCGCGGCCGCAGAGTACGGCATGCCCCAGACCACTGGGCTCATGTTGGGTGACAAAGGTAAAGGCGACACGATCGAGCAGGCGGTTCAGTTCGTCCAATAGTTCGGGCTTGCCGCGCGCCTGCAGAATATCGTCCAATGCCGGGGCCGGCGAGAAGTATTCGCGAATAACCGTCTTGTCCGGACTGATCACCAAGACAATCTCTTCAACACCCGCCGCCACCGCTTCGTCGACAATCCAGTGGATCACCGGCTTGTTGCCCAACGGCAAAAGCTCCTTGGGCACAGCCTTGGTGACCGGCAGAAAACGCGTCGCCAGGCCGGCGGCGGGCAGAATGGCTGTACGCACCGCTGTCATACGTCCGGGATTTCCGGTACGACAACTTCGCAGTTGATCGCCTCAAGACGCTCGCGTAACACTTGAAGTGCCGTGTCGTCTTTGTACGTTCCAACGATCGTCCCGCCGCTGCCTGCGAACTTCGCAGATGCACCGGCGTCACGCGCGACCGAAACCATCTTGCGGTTGGCCGGGGAGATGCCGTTGCCGGAGATGCGTTCGCGGACGTCGAAGTTCTGATCCACCAGCGCTGACAATTCGTGTGGCCGCCCTTGCATCAGACATTCGTAGCCGCGCTGTGCGATGTCCGAAAATTCGTGCATCGCATCAATCACGTCGCTGTCGCCACGGTCGAAGCGGCTGTGCAGATCACCGTGGTACTTGCCCGAGACTTCCGCCTGTACCCGGTCATAGGCCACATAGACGTTCGGCATGCCGGCTTTCTCGATGCGCTTGTAGTCGCCGTACTCACGTGACTTGATGAGCTGCTCGTCGAAATCCATGAACATCACGCCGTTGTACACCTGGATGACTCGATCCTGCAACCCCGCCTGGATCGTCAACTCCTCGGTCTCTGCCCGCAGACACAGAGTCGGAATGATCTGCATCGGCACATCGATCTCGTAGAACTGCATCAACGCCCGGAACATCGCCGTACACAGGGCGCTGGACCCGCCCATGCCCACCAGGCGCGGGACTGTCGACAGGTAACGAACAGTGAAATTCCGGTTTGGCAGCTCTACACCGTTCTCACGGCACCAGGTTACAAACACCTTGGTCGTCGCTTTCAGCAGACGAATGCCCCCGTAGTACCCGTACAGCCCGATCTCGGTCAAAAGATTGTCCAGGCTGTCGAATCGGAGGTCTTCCACAGCGCCCGTGACGAAATGAATCTCCGGGCTCTCCCACAGCTCCAGATCCGCTACGAAGTTCGACATCGTGAAAGAAATGGTCTTGCCGAAAAAACCATCGGACGGATTGCCAAGCAACCCCGCTCGGGCGTAAGATCTAGTTTTGATGAGCATGTCATGGACTCCAAAGATTCGCTGTATACAATAGCGCCAGAACGGCGGCACATGAATCCGTAACTTTAAAAATCAATGGACCGCGACTACCTTCACGTTTAGCCGTTTGTCTCCCCACCTTGCATCTTTCATTCTACTATTGTCCAGAAACCATGAAACCAACACTGGTCATCATGGCCGCCGGGATCGGCAGCCGCTACGGCGGCTGCAAGCAGATCGATCCGATCGGACCGGCCGGCGAGATCATCATCGACTACTCGATCTATGACGCCTTACGGGCCGGCTTCGGCAAGCTGGTGATCATCGTCAATAGCACCATCGAAGCAGACTTTCGAACACATATCGGCCAGCGTTTCGAGTCGCAGATCGATACACACTATGTCGTTCAGGACATCAACGCACTGCCCGAGCCTTTTGTCGCCCCAGCAGACAGGACCAAGCCCTGGGGCACCGGCCACGCCGTGCTGGCCTGTCGCGGCCACGTCAACGAACCCTTTGCCGTGATCAACGCCGATGATTTTTACGG
>CAUZJQ010000231.1:0-7030 GCA_963580095.1 Lentisphaeria bacterium
CGTAGAACCCCGCGGGATCAGCGGCTAAACCGACGGCGGTCGATACGATGATGACAATAGGAATGAGGCGTTTCATGGAAACCACGTTGGATTGACCGGGGAAGGAGGACTTGTCGGAAACGGAGGGGAATTTGGCCGTGAATGGCCGTTAATACAACTTGTCCAATGGACTATTTCGGCCCCAGCCCGACGCGTTTATCGGCGAATGTCTTTGGATGGCGGAGGTATCGGACTGAGCGGGTCCGGATCGATGCCGATCGGCTAAGGGTGGGCTGGCTGTATCGGTCTGCAGCCTGCGGCGAGCAGGATCAGGAACCGGGCTGAGCGTGCGGCGCTCTGTATTACTCGGTACGCGTGGCCGGTCACCGGTCGCGTTTTTTGGCGAGGCGGTAGTTGAACCTGTACTCACGCGGCCTGACAATGCGTCGTTCGATCGATGCGTCGTTGTAGAACTGTCTGGCCTGGTAGGCATAGTATTTCAGTACATAACTGGTCGGTATGGGGCTTATTTGGTCCAATTCGCGGATGAGGCTGCGGAACAGTTGCTCGACCTGTTTCTGTAGCTCGGTATCGCCGGGATGGCGTTTTGCACAGATGACCAGGCACCACAGCGCAGTGGTGCGAACATTTTCGGAATCGAAGGCGGGCCCTAGCATTGTGATGACGACGGGCGTCGTGATCTGGTCGTACAGGCGCGCTTTCGTCGGCGTCCCGATCGTGGGCAGCCGCGACAGCAGCCAAGCGGCGATGACACGGTCTGTGGCAGTGAGAAACTCACCTGCGGCGTAGTTGGTACGCTTGAGGATTTTGAGCAAGGTGTCTTCAAAGGAGTTGTCGAGGATAGCGCTCATGGAGTTCAGCGCGGCTTTGCGCACATCTGTACTTTGGTCTTGCTGGGCGAAGTGCTTGACGATGTCCGGACCGTTGGCGGGCTTCAGTATACCGATAGATTCAGCAACCGCAGTACGCACCAGAGCGTCCGGATGTTCCTTGAGCACCGTGATATCTCCAGTCGCTTCCCTGGCGCCGCCGGTGTTGAGCGCCCGGATGGCGGCGGCGATGTTGATCGGCCGGTCGCTGTACGGCAATTTCTGGCGGGCGTCAGTGGCACTGAGGCGTAGTTGTGTGGCGATGGATTCGTTGTGCATCGAGCTGTCGAGGCGGGTTAGAAGGCGGTAGAGGTTGTAGCGGATGTCGGCGTTCTTGTTGTCGAGAAAACTACCGGCTTCACGCTCGACGGGATACTTGTCGGCGATGTTCTCGAGCGTGTCGAGTGCGGCGTCCCGCAGCAGTTCACTGCCTGAATCGCCGCAAAGCTCGATGAGCCGGACATAGGTGTCGCGCTGTGGGAAGATGCCCATGGAAATGGCGGCGCGGCGCCTCACGATCGGTGCCGGGTCGCGGGACAGTTTGAGGAGGTCAGGCAGAAGCTCGCTGGTTTCGAGCCTGCCAATCGTGGCTGCGGCTGCGGCTCGGACACTGGTGTGCTCGCAAACGATGAGGGAACGCAGCAGGCTGAATTGAAGATCTTTGTCGAGGTCGGCGCTGAGGTTCTCGGCGATGGTGGTGCGCACCAGCGGGTGACCCGCTCCTGCGAACTGGGCCAAACGCTCTCGCACTGCCATGGTCCAGTCGGTACGACTCATGATGACGCCGATTGCCTGAGCGCGATCGGTCGGATTCGGCGCATCCAGCTGTGTTTTCCAGTTGTCGATACTTGTGCCGGTATGCTTCCGTGCCAGGGCGCCCCAGGTCTCCTCGACAACCGGCAGCTGCGACTCGTTGCCGAGTAGCTCGAGGAGGCGGGCAGCCTGAAAGTCGGCTTGCTGCGCATAGAGCTGAACGGCTTCGCGGCGCACGTCCGGATCCTCATGCATCAGGTAAGTTTCACTCTCGGGGCATGACGTTTCCAGCAGGCGGAAGGCCTTGAGGATATCGGCTATGACATAGGCGTCGAGTTCGACAGCGAGCAGTTTTTTGAGCAGGTCTTGGGCGATTGGATTGTTGCACGCGATGAGTCGCATGACGAGGTTTGAGCGGGCCAGTGGATCGCGGCTGTTGAGCAGGAAATTGTTGAGTGCGAGGATCGAGACATCGGGGGTGTACTTCGGCGCCTTGTTTCTGAAGTGCGGCTCTTCCGTGTAGCCGATGTCCTGCCACGTCGACAAGATGTACCGCATAAAACGGGGACCGGGATTGAGGCTGACGTACTCGGAATCACTTAGCTCATATGCGCCGTCGTCGGCGTCGAAGTACGTACGGTCGGGATTGTGGATGACTTCGAAATCGTAGAATCCAGCGGGATCAGCGGCTAGGCTGACGGCGGTCGATACGATGATGATAACAGGGATGAGGCGTTGCATGGCACGCTCGTTGGATTGACTGGAGAAAGGAGATTTTTCGGAGACAGATGGAAGGTTTGCTGCGAATAGGCACTAATACAACTTGTGCGACGGACTATTTCGGCGCCAGCACAATGCGGAAACCGATGTTGTCGAAGGGTTCGTTGACCTCGGCATAATTGAATCCTGCGGGTTCGACGACGAGCAGGGGCTTCATGAGGCTTGTCCAGGCACCGCCGAAAACACCGCGTCGCCCTTCGCGTTCGTCGCTGGTCCACTCCCAGACATTACCGGAGAGGCCGAACAGGTCCCAGGCATTTTTGCCGCTGTCCTTGACGTCGCAGGTGACGGCGAACTTGTCGGCGTATCCAGCCAGATCCCAATCCTCCGGGAAAACTTCCTGATTTGCGTAATTGCCGTTTGCCGGGGGCCATTCATTGCCCCAGGGGTAGAGGCGATCAATGCCGGTAGTTGCGATGGTCTGCCACTCCTTTTTGGTCGGCAGTCGGAACGCGTAACCATCCGGCAGAAACTGGTCTCTGGCCATCGTCGAGTTGAGCCAGGAACAATAGGCGACGCAATTGTAGTAGGTTACTTCGATGACCGGCTGGTCGTTGCCGTTGAGGGAGAATCCTTCCTCCGCCTTCTTGCTGTCGTGCAGCGGCTTGTACTTGCGGTACTGAGCATTGGTCACTTCGTACTGGCCGACCCAGATCTTGAGCTTGTCGACCCAGACCAGTTCGATATTGACCATCGGCATAGTCCAGTTTTTGCCCGTTTCGCCGTGGTACTTCTCGTTGCCTTTCGCGATGATTGCGTTGTACTTATCGACAGTCTTCTTGAATTCCGTGACGGCGAGATCGAATTGCTTCTTCGTGCGGTATTCCTCGGCCATGGTGCGTGAGACATCAGCATCGACGAAGGCCTGGGCGAACTTCGGGTCGGCGCCTTCGAAGCGTTTCGCCTGTTCATGGATGGCGGCTGCCTGTTCCTGCAGCTTTCCAATTTCCTTTTTCTTCTCCTGGATAGCCCGCAACTCCATGTTGTGGACAGCGTCGATGAGTTGCTTGTAGGTGGTGATGGCGAGCTCGTAATTTTCCTGCTCCATGAGAGTCTCGGCGGTTTTCGCGACGTCATCGATCTCCGGGAGGTAAACGGCGATCTGCGGATCCTCAGCGGTTTTCTTGATGATGGCAGCGAGGCTGTTCTTCTGCTGCTCGGCGCGCTGCTTGAACTCTTTGCGCCTGGCTTCTTCTTTGAGACGCTTCTGTTTTTCTGCAAACTGTGCCATTTGACTGGCGATCTCTTCTTCCTGCTGGCGCTTGAGTTCCTCGGCCTGCTTGCGGGCTAGTTCCTCGGCCTCTATCGCCGCGTCTGCTGTGGCCTGCTGGCGCTTGAGTTCCTCGGCGACGCGTCGGTCAGGTTCGTCGTCGGTCACGCGGTCGCCGTCGTTGACATGGGCGGTCACATCGATATCCGAACCGTTGTCGTTCATCGGCACGGTGTCGACGTCCGTACCGTTGCCGGTGTATGCCACTGTGACGTCGGTGGCCTGCTGGGAGGAACTGCCGGAGTGCGGCGACCGGCGTTGTTTGCTGTCCTCTGCCCGGTCGCTGTCACCGGGGCTCACAGCCAGAAAGCCACAGACACCCAGAATCAGGAGGATAGCGGCGGCAATGCCCAGTTTCACGAAGATTGGCATACCTTTGCGATTGAGAGCCTGGGCGAACTCGGTGCAACTGCCAAAGCGTTGCGAGGGATTCTTGCTCAATGCCCGGAGGATTACTTCGTTCTCCTGTTTACCCACTCCTTCGATCGGCTCGGGCGGTTTTTCGAGCACGTCGTGGTACAGGTTCTTGAGCTGGCGCTCCTCCTCGGAGAGTTGCTTGTCTGCTTTGTCGTCAGCGGCCTTTTCGAGGTACTTGGGGTTCTTCAGCCAGAACGGCAGGCGGTGCCCGAGCATTTCGTAGACCATGACAGCGAAGGAGTACTGGTCTGTACGCTGTGTCAACTCCTCTTTCTGCCAGATTTCGGGCGACTGGTAGTCCGGGGTAGAGGAGGGGTACTTGTAGAGTTGCTTGTCGTTACGATGGGGATCATTCTCTGGCGAACAGTATGTGATACCATGGTCAAGCAGGCGGACTTGGGTGTCGTTGTCTACCAGGTAAATGCTCTCGGGCTTGAGGTCATGGTGGACAATGTTGAACTTGGAATTGATGCTGTCGATGGCCTCGGCGATTTTGGCCAGGAGCGGGTGGATATCGCCAACCGTGATGCCGTCGAATTCGATATTTTTCTTGTGCACCCAGGACCGCAGGTTGCGGCCGCCGAGCAGTTCCATGATGACGAAGAGTTCACCGGTGCTGTCATTATGGATGAGGTCGCGGATATGCACCAGGTTGGGGTGTGACAGGCGCATCAGTCGCTGGATGTTCTCCTTGATGCGCGGCATGTCCGATGCCGGGAATTCGCGGCCCGGCCACAAGCTTTTGACAGCGCATTCGACACCGGCCTTGGTGTCTATGCAGTGGTAGACGACACCGGCCTGGCTTTCACCGACGAACTTGAGGACGCGGAAGCGGTCGAGAATGAGGTCGTCGACCTCGTAGGTGCTGTACTGCATGGGCGTTGCCACCGTCGGGTCGTCGATGGCAGCACCACCCATGCTGGCGGAGAAGCCTTCGATGCCGCCGGGTATGGTTTGGCCGCTGCCTTGGATCACGGCGAGGCGCTGAAGGACTTCGTCGTAGCTCCCGATGCGCTCGGTGCGTTCCGGTTCGAGCATGTTGTAGATCAGTTCGCAGAGTTCCGCAGGGACATCGTCGCGCAAACTTTCGATCGGCTCGTACTTCTTCTGGATCTGCGCCATGTATATCATCGGGGCGGTGGCGCCGGAGAATGCTTTCTGGCCGGTGCATACCTCGTAGAGCGTGGCACCGACTGCAAAGATATCGGTACGGTGGTCGATGCTAGTCTCGCCGGTGGCTTGCTCGGGCGCCATGTAGTGCGGGGTGCCGATGGGGACGCCGGCGTTGGTCAGCTCCGGCATGTCGTAATTCTCATCCGTCGTATTCATCGGCTTGGCGAGGCCCAGGTCAACAATCTTGATGATATCGTTGGTGGTGATCATGATGTTCTGCGGCTTGATGTCGCGATGGATGATCTTGTAGCTGTCCCAGGCGAATTTCAGGCCACTTACGGTCTGGCGCGCGATACCAATGATCTGCGGCATGGTATAGACGCTGTTCTTTTCGAGATGCTCGGCGATGGAGGCGCCGTCGATGAACTCCATGGCGATAAACCAGGTGTCCGAGTCGAAGTTCGCTTCGTAGATCTGCGCCAGGTTCGGGTGATTGATGACGGCGGCGCTCTTCGCTTCGCGGATAAATCGTTGCTCAATGTTCTCGCGCAACTGTGGATTGGCCTGCTGCGCCACCAGTTCACGGTTCATGAATTTGATTGCCACAGGGCGGGATAGCGTCAGGTCTTCGGCGAGAAACACTGCCCCCATACCACCTTGGCCCAGCATCTGCCCCAGGCGGAAATGGCTGATCGTCCTGCCGGTTTCGTAAACTACGTTCGACATGGGCTGTTCTTGGGCTGTATCTGACGCAATGAGAGTAAGTAAGGCCGCTTCAGGTGCGGGTGCATTTGTGCTTGCGTCACTATCACATTAGGTTAGGCGATACCATTCAAATGCAATATAGCGAGGCCGGTGCAATTCACAACCGGTCCAGCCTGCTGCCTGGCAGGCCTCTCCAAACTGTTCGACGTCTGCGTTGCGACCAAAGCGCTGGCGCCTTTATCGTAAAGAACCGGATGGAGTGAGACCGAATCACGGATGGCGGGTCCATGGACAAACATGTAAAGACGGTGACACCGAAATTGTCCGGGCAGGATTCGCTGATCATTTCGAAGACGCAGATCATTCGCAAAAGCTCGATCATCTCTTCGATTCTCACTGATGCGGGCAGCGGCAGTGGGGCCACAGGTGAGCCCACCGACGCCGAACGGCTTTGCGTCGATGATTGCTGGCGCACCGCGGACGACGGGAAATACGTGACGAAGCAGAAGATTGCCACCGGCGGTATGGGGGTGGTCTACCACGTATTCGATCAGGATTTTGAGCGGGATTCCGCCATGAAAGTCATCCTGCCTGGGATCACGCACGATGCCGTGGCTCTCGACAGTTTCAAGCGCGAGGCCCGGATCACGGCACAGCTCGAGCATCCGAATATTATTCCGGTGCATGACCTTGGGTACCTGCCCGGGCACGGCGTTTTTTTCACTATGAAGCTGATGCAGGGACAACCACTGAACGATCTCCTGCGACAGGTCGAACTCGGCGACGGTGAGTTCCTTCAGAAATACAACTTTTTCACGCTGCTCAGCACCTTTCGCAGAGTTTGTGATGCCGTCGCGTTTGCTCATTCCCGCGGCATTGTGCATCGCGATATCAAGCCGCACAACATCATGATTGGCGACTTCGGTGAGGTTGTGCTGATGGACTGGGGGCTGGCGAAACGTATTTCCGAGGAGGAACCACCGATTGCCGGGATGGCGTCGTCTGATGGAAACGCCGAAGCCACCGAAATCGGCGTCATCAAAGGCTCACCGGCTTACATGCCTCCGGAGCAGGCGCACGGGCTCGTTGACGAGTTCGACCAGCGCAGTGACATCTTCCTGCT
>CAUZJQ010000232.1:0-7026 GCA_963580095.1 Lentisphaeria bacterium
CCTCCAAGCTCGTGATTGACGGCGTCTAAGCTCCCCCGTGCCAGGTGCCTCCGTGGTACGCGGGAAAGACGTAGACGCCGTCAATCACGATCGGTCCAGCTAGATTTCCTCGAACGGATACTGCGGCTTGCGACGGTGCTTAAACTCGAACTTGCACATGTCCGCGGCCGTGCAGCCCGCGGTAGCGACCCGGATCAGCCGGTTGCACACTGGCTCATATGCTGCCGCCGGCGCTTGCACGCCTTTGGCGACGAGAATCTGAAAGTGGGCGGGATCGATGTCGCAGGACGTGAGCTGTTTGATGCTGAACGGTACGGTGCGCCGCGAGGAAAGGCAGATTGTCAGCCCGGTGTCCGTCCGCACGATAGCGGTCTGGCCCATTTTGTATACGGTCTGGCCCCCATGGCGGACCGCCTGGTCCTGGAAATCGCCGTCGTGCAGGCTGACAACGGTGACGGTTGCTGCCAAAGGTGTACCGTGCGCATCATCGACCTTGCCGCCCATCTCCAGCGCCACGCTGGCACCGACTCCGGCTTTCCGGGCTGCAGCCTGCGCATCCGGGTCGTTCAGGCATATGAAGGCAATTGTATCAGCGCGACGGTGCAGCTCATGCGCGATGAAGGTGCTGTCCGCCGGCGACCCGCCGCCGACGTTGTCACCCATGTCGAGGAGGCACACTGGCCCGGCCCCTGAAATGGCATCGTCGATCGCCGTCGGGATATTGATGAAATGGCCTTTGAAATCTTCGCGGTGAGCGACCAGATAGTCGGCCAGCTCGTCGGCCAGTGTCTGCGCCTGTTCTGGCGTGTTGTCTGTAACCGTGATGAAGGCCGAGCCCATTTCCTCCGTATCCGCGTACGGGAATCCGAGTACGATGCTGTTCGACAGCACCCCTGGCTGCTCGAGCATGGCATCGGCGACTTCGTACATCGGCCGGCATGGCGCTGCGCTGGTCTTCTGGCGCTCGATATTGATCACGGCCGGCGGATACGACGCGGCGGTGACCGGCTTAATCTCGCCGGCCAGCGTGCGGAGCATGAGCTTCCCCGCTTCGATGCCGATTGCTTTCTGGTCGATGTGCGGATTGGTTCGGTACGCGACAATCGCATCCGACGCTGCAACCATCCGTTCAGACAAGTTGCAGTGGGGATCGATCGTCGTGATTATTGGTTTGTCGTTGCCGAGAAACTCGCGGACGCGGCCGAGCCAGTGCCCGTCGAAATCACGGAACTCGTTGCCTTCGCCGCAGCCGGCGCCATGCGGGGCAGCGAGGATTCCGTCTAGCGGCCCCGCCGCTTCCAGGCCGTCCATGACATTTTTCACCAACGTCTCGCAGGTGTCGCGGGTAATCGTCCCGGACGGCAGCGTCAGCGCGAAATAGATAGGCACCGGCTCGACGTCACTAGCCTCGAGGACTTCGAAGAATCCCGCGACTTCATGATTCGAGTTTATCACATTTGGCCGGATGTCCGCACCCGCATAGGTGCGGCCCGACTCGAACATCGGCATCGTCGTGGGTTCCGCAGCAAAGGTATTGGATTCGTGTTGAATCCCGACAATAGCGACGCGCATCAGAGATCTCCGAGGGTGGGAAGGTTTCAGGTTTCAGGTTTCAGGTAGAGCGAAAGACAACCTGTCGGATGGCCGTTCCCGGCGGTCCTGCAGAGTTATTTTTTTAGAAATAAAGGTGTCAAAGGCTCGCCGGTAGCCGACCGGGTCAACTTCCGACCAGGACTTGACAAGGGAATTCTAATTGCCCAGTTTCCGCCTGCCAACTTCGGCCTGTCACCTCCCAGCTTGACACTGAAACTGACACTTGAAACCTGACACCTGAAACCTAATCTGCTATAGTATCGGCTCGATTCAGATGTTTCAACGCGACTATCGGAGGACTTCGTGCTCAACGACCTGTTTAACCTGAAAGGCCGCACGGCCGTGGTCACTGGTGGCAGCAAAGGTATCGGTGAGGCCGTTGCCCGTGGCTTTGCCGAGGCCGGCGCGAATGTAATCCTGACCGCAAGGTCGGAAGACGCCCTGAAAACACTCGCTGCGGATATCAGCAGTGGCACCGATGCCCGAGTTGCCTACCGGATTTGCGACATGACCGACCGCAGTTCAGTCGATGCGATGACTCAGTCCGTCCTCGATGAATTCGGCCACGCTGATATTCTATTCAACAACGCCGGCGCCAATATGCCACAGTCGCTGGTCGAAACTGTCGATGACGACTGGGATCGCATCCTCGAATTGAACTTAACCAGCTGCATGCGTCTGGCTCGCGCTTTCGCACCGGGCATGATCGAACAGCAATGGGGTCGAATCATTCACGTATCATCGATCATGGCTCTTACTGGTGCGATCGGGCGCGGGACCTATTCCGGCACCAAGGCGGCGTTGCTCGGCATGACCCGGGCGCACGCTCTCGAGCTTGGGCCGTACGGCATCACTGTGAATTGCCTGGCGCCAGGCCCGGTGTTGACGGATTTGCCCCGCGCCATGTTGTCCGCCGACCAGCAGGTGGCCTTCGGTGAGCTTGCCGCTCTCAAGCGCTGGGGTACAGTCGAGGACATGGTCGGCCCGGCGCTTTTGCTCGCCAGCGATGCTGGCGCCTACATGAGCGGCACCATGCTCGTGGTCGATGGCGGCGTGCTGTGCCGGTCGTTCTGAGCGGCGTTGGGATTGACCACGGAGTCACGGAGGAGGGAAGGGAAGACATGGAAAGTTTACGACCGACATCCTCCACCTTCGGCCTCCGCTCCGTGCCTCCGCGTTTCCGGGTACTATTTTCGGAGTTCTGCGATGAGCGATGAATTGCTATTCGTGTACGGCACCCTGCGCCGGGAGTCGAAAGAACCCGCCTATCATTTGCTGGCACGCGGCGCTGTCTACACAGGCCCCGCTCGGTACCAGGGCAAGATGTATCGTGTAGACTTCTATCCAGGCGTTGTTCCCTCAGAGGATCCGGCGGATATTGTGCGCGGTGAGATCTATCGTCTCCGCAATCCTGGGCAGTTGCTACTCGCGCTGGACGACTACGAAGGTTGCTCCGAAGGATGCCTGCCACCGCGGTTATTCGTGCGAAAAATACAGACGTTGCACACGGATCACGGTGCCATCGACGCCTGGATATACCTGTACAATCTTTCTGTCGACGGCTTGCCGGTGATAGAGTCAGGCGACTTTTTAAAAAACGACAATCAATAAAATATCACGCAACGCCGCATAGGAACAACTATCTCTACAGGATGGGCGTCCCCGCCCGTTCCGAGTAAGAGAATTAAGAACGGCGGTGCGACGACTATCCTACATTATAGATAGCGCCGCGGCTTTCCGGCCTTACAGCGCTGCCATGCTGGCATCGATAGCGGTGAGGGTGCGTTCGAGTTCTTTGTCGGTGTGGACGGCCCCGATGTACCAGCGGCCGTCGGGGAGGATGAGGATGTTGTTCTCAAGCATGTTGCCGCGGAACGCTGCGAACTTCGCTTTGTTCGCCCCGGCAATATCGCCAACGACCCGCGGCGGCTCCGTGACATCGAAGTGCATGCTGAACACGGCGCCGACACCCGTCGTGATCATCGGGTGTCCGTGCTCCTTTGCTGCCGCCTCCAGGCGTTCGCGAATCGCGTAGCCATGGGCGTGCATGCCTTCGTGGACGCCGGGCTCTGACAGAATCTCCAGGGTCACGATTGCGGCCGCCAGGTTGTGTGAGGTGCCGTTGTACGTTCCGAAATGGACCGTGCCGCCGCTGCGCAGGACATCGAAAACCTCGCGCTTCCCGCCGAGCGCCGACATCGTGAACCCGCCCGCCATCGCCTTGGCATAAACCGAAAGGTCCGGGATCAGATTGAAGTACTCACGGGCACCGCCCAGCGCTATACGGAAGCCGGTGATGACTTCGTCGAAGATCGAGATCACGCCGTGCTCTTTGCACAGATCGATGAGGCCGGCGAGAAAGCCCTCGTTCGGCATGCATGAGCCGCCGTTGACGAGAATCGGTTCGGTCAGGACACAGGCGATCTCGTTGCCCCGCTTCTCGAGTAATTGGCGGAGCGCATCGAGATCGTTCCATGGCAACACGATTGTGTCTTCGTATTCCTTCGCCGGCTGCCCGCCGCAGAGGCCGGTGACGGCGCCGTCCTTGTCGAGCGAGACCAGGACATTGTTGAACCAGCCGTGATAGTGGCCTTCGAACTTGACGAACTTGTCGCGCCCGGTCGAGGCGCGTGATATGCGCAGGGCCGCCTGCACGGCTTCCGAGCCGGTGTTCGAAAAAATGACCTGGTCGACGCCGGGTACGGCCGCAACCATCTTCTGTGCCAGTTCGATCTCGAGCCGGTGCTGGGCGCCAAGTGTGTAGCTGTTGGTGATCTGTTCACTCACGGCGGCGTTAATTTTGGGATGATTTGAACCGACGATCAGCGGGCCCCAGGCCTGGGTGTACTCGACGAACTCGTTGCCGTCGACATCATAATAATAAGGCCCGTCGGCGCGCTCGAAATATTGCAACGGCCGAATGTTCTTGCGGAAGCCGCTCGATACGCCGCCGGCCAATACTTCTTGCGCTTGCTCGAATAGTTCCGCTGATTTTGAAAAATCCATTGTGTAAAACTCCAGTCGTGTGTTATGAAAAAATGTTCACCAGCGGCATTTTGAGCCCTGGCACTACGGGTGCTCCTGACAACGTCTGTTCGACGGTCGGGTAATCGAAAGTACGATCGGCGCGGAAGACTGCGATTGCAGAGACTTCAGGATTAACGAGCCACACCAGCTCGGTGCCGGCATCGAGATAGTCCTGACCTTCTTGCGGGACGTACCAACACTGGCGTCAGCGGACAGGACCTTGTCTGCGAGTCGTGGCGCCCTATCGACAGAGCGGAATTGCGTTGCTTTAGGTGGTTCTATGTCGTCTGCGATCACGGCAACTTCTGGCACGCGCACCACATCCGGATCGCGACTAAGGATGAAGCCGGTGCGACTCACGACGTTTTGTTTGCCCGCGGCGTCCGCCAGCACAGCCGCCAGTTCGAGGAGGGGCGCAACATGCTTTTCGGCGTCGGAACTCTCAACAACTTTGCCTTGCACGAGCTCGCGTTTACCCTTGCCTTCAGGTATCGACTCGAGCTCTTCGACCCGCAGCATGATAGTATCGGTCGATATCCGTTCATCGGCCATAAGTATCTCCTGGGTGTGAGGTTATCGGCCAATACGATATCCACTGACCGACGACTAGCAAGGCGAGCGCTTGCAGAGCTTGCAGAGTTGCCCCCGTGGATTCAGAACGATGAGGATTGAAGAAAAAAGACACCGACCTTAAGGATTTGACCAGCGGCAGCAAGACGGAAGTTCGATTTGAGGTGGAGTGACCGGTTGTGCCCTGTTTGCAACCGTGAATCCAGAGTCCCCAAACGCCACACTTACAGTCGCGATAGCTGCTTCCTCAAGCGTCATTGTTCGAATGGCCTGTAGATACCGTGCTCGCGAACCTTTCGAAGGATCTTATAGCGGCGTTATAGTGCCTGCATGATTTTCTCCTCGTCATGCGTCACCAGTTCCGCCGCAATTTCGGCTTTCGTAAACGCCAGCGCAGGTTCCGATAATCGAAATCCTGCCATAAATTTCTCGCTCGGGTCTTCAGCCCTCGCGCGAATGACCTTGTCGTGATATGTCGCTGTTGCCAATTGCTCGATTGTGTCCTGATGTTCCATTGTCAACCATAATTCGCTTTGCCAGGATTCGCGAATTCCTTAATCTCTACGTGCGCTCGACGATCCCACGCTACTGAACCAGATCACCGGTGCTGTGGGTCAAGACTAACCATCTCAGAAGTTACGATTGGGCTCGCACCAAGCGACCGCTGTCGGCGCTTGTGCGAATCATGTCCATCAACCGGGCGAAGCGCAGGCCCACTTCCGGTGGGCAGGGGTTGTCGAACTCGCCGGCACGCACTGCCAGCACTATCGTCAATTCCCTCTTGGTAAGCACTAATATCTGCGAGACGGATTGCGATATTTCTTCTGAAATCGACGCCGCCATCGACGCCGCCATCGACGCGAAGCTCAATCCATAGCGTTTCCGGACAATAGCAGGATGCTATTAGTGAAAGTCTGGCTTTCAATCTAAAAAAGCGCGGCGTCTGTGGGCGCCGCGCTTTTTTGTTTGGAGCGGTACCACTGCCTCCGGCACTGGCGCTGTTGGAAAGCGGCCCTATTTTATTGCCAGGGAACAAACCATGCGTCGACTTTTCCTGACGACATGAACCACCGGCACGAGTCGCCTTTCTGGAGCAATTATGATCAAGCGAAACTCACTCTCTGTATTTGTCAGCCTCGTAATCGCGGTCGCTTCTGGATTCCATGCTACCGCCCAGAACGCGGACATACGGGTCACGATCGATGAACTCAACGAAGTCCTGGCGAAGGTCGACGGCAAACCGATTCGAAAGTCGGACGTCTATCCAAAGCCGATACCGTTGCAAATGAGCCTGGAGCAGACCGTCAAACCCACAGTGACTGGTTACATCGACCGTCTACTTGTCGCGCAGGCGGCAGCAGCCGAGGGGCTGGACGAAACGCCGGCCTTCCGCGACGGTATGGCAATGGTCGAGCAGAAGGCTGCATTGGCCGAGGTCGACATACTGGGCCGGTTCTACCAATCCAGATTGCCGGCAATCATTGCCGCCGGCGACCGCAGCACCATCACCGACGCCGAAGCATCCGCCTATGTGAAGCGGAATCCGGACCACTTCCGAGGTAAGTCCCGAAAGGAAGCGATCGCCGCGGCCCGCCCCTTTGTTGCTCGCGACCGTTACATCGGTGCCCAGATCGACTGGATGACGGAGAACCTCAAGCAACCCGTCACCATCAACGGCGACGCCATTCCCGAAGCGACGATCAGCGAAGCAATTGACGCCGCCGACGCCCGGTATTGGGCGCCGACCTCGGTATTGATCGATGCGGTGATCAAGATCGTTATCGCCCAGGAAGCCGGGTCGAGCGGCGACAATCGCAAAGAGATCCGCGCCGACGC
>CAUZJQ010000233.1:0-7012 GCA_963580095.1 Lentisphaeria bacterium
GGAGGCAGCGTCGCACCACTCGCCGTTTATATACATCTGATAGTTATTCATTAAGAGTCCTGTAGAAAGTGGTTCATTGATTATATTTTGCAGGGCATAAGTTCCCCCAAGGTTGGGAGCTATTCAAGTCTATCAGCCCTTCCTCTGATCGGCACCCCGCCATTTCGCATGTCGACCCAAATCGATGGTTCAGCGCATTCCCTGCAATCCATGCGCCGGACTGACATGTGTCTATCCGGTCACTGCAGACATCGTCGAGGTCGTCGACTTTCCAACCAATCGCGCCTACCCACACGTCTGAATACATCAATCAGATCCCAAGTCCGCCATGTAGACACGGGTATTCGCCCCGTCCATATTGTCCATCAAGAAGTAGACAAATCGACCGGTGCGGCTCAGCCTGGCGCCAGACTGCGTGTAGTGGTTCGAGTTCGGGGCCGGCGGGATCACCATTTTCCTTGAAGCCCACGGATCGGCAGCGGTGGTATCGATCTTGAAAATGCCCTGTGGATTCGAGAGCAGCAGCCACTTGCCGGCGAGGCTGGGAGTCAACCCGTCGCCGAGATGGACCAGGGTGTCATCGATCGGATCCCATGCAGCCACACCACCGCTGCGTCCCTGGCACCGGATGTTGTAGGTGTGCATGTAAATTTTGCCTTCGCACATTGTTACCATGCACGGGTTCTGGATATTTTTTTCCTCATACATCGACACCGGCACAGTTTTTGTCTTCGCGGTGCCATCGCCGTGAAAGCTGCCATCCCAATAGTAGATCGTCGCCCTGGCGCAGTCGTGACTGCCGAAGATCCAGGTCATCGTACCGTTTCGGGTCTGGGGGCCGCGATTGTAGAGCCATGAGTTCGCCGGGTCGGCGCCTTCCTTGCATGTGCTCGCGTGTATCAGTTTGAATTTTTCCTCGGCGAGATCCAGATAATACACGTTGCCGTGCAGGATATTACCCTCATCGCGCCTGTATCCGATCACACCGAACCCGCCGGCGTCGTCATTGCCAACGGACATCTGCCCGAGCGACATACCATCAGGCAAGTCATAGATCTTGACGTTTGCCGGGTTTACGATCTCACGCAGGATCAGCTGGTCGATTGCCCCGCTCTCCCTGGCGTACGCTACGTACTTGTCGTTGACCGCAACCTGCCCGGACTTGTAGTGCAAATGTCCCCAGACAATCTGGATCCCGGTCTTCGCGTCGTCGCCGATCAGTTTCAACTCCTGCGTCTTCGTGTCGTACAGGTAGATTCGGCTGGCACCGTTTTTGGCGGCAGTAATTGCCGCGTAGCGCCCGTAGATCGACAGATGCAGCGGCCGGAATCCGTCGTCGGTCACCCCCATCACCAATACCGGCTCCTCGAGCAAAGGGTAGACCTCGAGTTCCCCGGCCTGCTCCTGCGCTGCGGCATCGACAGATATCTCCGCCGTTTGCGTCGCGGGCGCCCCATGGGACACGGTCGTCGACCCGAGCATTATCGTGGCAAGACACATTACGTACATAGACAGTTTCTTCATTCTGATCGTCTCCGTTCGTTTGGTCACGTTTTCTCGGCACGCTCAGCTGCCAGCACGTCGAGCACTGCCAGCAGTTCGCCGTCGCGTTGGGCTATCAGTTGCTCGTAGGTCTTGCCGGCGATCTCTGCGTCCACACCGGCAATGAGCTTGGCCTTGACCTCGGGCGTGAGGCTGGGTGTACCGAGATCTGCCCACCAGTTTTCGATTTCCGGGCCAAGATGCTCGAGGTGATGATGCATGCCGCCCGGACCGCCGGCCAGATGAATGGTCAGGTGCGGTCCGACCAGCGCCCAGCGCAGCCCCAGGGCGTGCACGACGGCGGCATCCACATCTTCGACCGTGGCAATGCCGGCATCGACAGCATGCACCGCTTCCCGCCACAGTGCCAACTGCAGGCGGTTGACCAGATGTCCCGGGACTTCCTTCCGCACGTGTATCGCGTGCTTGCCGTGGGCCTTGTAGAACGCCAGCGTCCAGTCGACAATGGCCGGGGCCGTTTGACGGCCGCCAAGGACCTCGACGAGAGGGATGATGTGCGGCGGGTTGATCGGGTGCCCGACAATGTAGCGCTCCGGCCCGATGCGACCGTCCTGCAGTTCACTGATCAGCAACCCCGAGGTACTCGTTGCCACGACGGCGTCGGCCGGCAACCCCGGTTCAAGTGCCCGGTAGATGTCCGTCTTTGCCGCCAGTGACTCCGGTCCGCTCTCCTGCACCAACTGCGCATCGCTCACCGCGACTGCGGGATCAACGACAAAACGCAGCCCTCCGGGATCCGCACCTGCGACGGCACGACCCGCGACGGCAGGCCATGCATCCTCCACGAAAGCACGGACGCGTGATTCCGCATCCGGTGCAGGATCGCTGACCGTGACGGTCTTGCCACAGGCCAGATAGTGCACTGCCCATCCGGAACCGATCGTACCGGCACCAACGATGGCCACTCGCTCGACATTCTGCGGGTCAATCATTCTTCGTATACTCGAGGTTCGGTGTTCAGCGTTCAGCATCCAGCTTAAACATTCGCATGGCGTTGCCGCCCAGGATCAGCGCCTTTTCCTGTCGCGAAAGGAAATCACAGTGCAGACGGATATAATCGGCGGCTTGCCGATAAGTGCACCAGTTGCCGCCGCAAAACGGCATGTCCGATCCCCACATCAGCTTTTCGGCCCCGACCTCATCGCGCCACTGTCGCAGCATTTCCTGTCCCTCGACAAAGGGATACTCCGGCCACTTGGCGGGCATCAGGATTTCGGCAAACACGTTCGGGCGCTTCAAAAGCGACATCACCTCCTGCGGCACTCCGATTTCGTGAATCATAGTCGCCGGCACCAGTCCGTGGGTCAGCACCGACGGGATATCCGGATGTTGCTCGGCCCAGCGATCGACCTCGGCGGTGTACTGCATGAAACTCGCCACCCGATCACGACGACGGGCGTCCAGGTACCACCACACGGGAATTCCCAGAGCTTGCACCAGTCCCCATAGCGGCTCGAATTTACTGTCGTCAATATGGTCGGTGTAGCCATCAAAGGCGAACAGTTCGACACTGAAATAAAGTCCCTTGCACCCCAGTTCGTGAACGGCGCGTTCCAAGCGCTCGAGCTGCACCGGTTGATCAGCTGCCGGTTCGCAGATCTGCGCCAGGCCGATGAATCGATTCGGGAAACGCGACATCGCCTTGGCGTAGTACTCAGCGATATTCGCCCCATAGACATGATCGCTCTGCAGCACCGCAACATCGACGCCGGCTGCATCCATCTCGGCGATCATCCGCTCCGGTACCGCCTCCAAGTTTTCCAGGCCCGGCGGAAATAACGCGGTGTAATAGTCGACCCCGTCAATTGTAAATTCGGCCTTCCCATACTTGCCCATACGAAAATTCACATCAGGCATTTTGTGAATATCATCGGAGGGATAATCCAGCAATCGCTCCTTTACATGTTTGCCGTCCGCCTTTCTCCAGAACTCGGAAAAATCCCGGACATGATACTGCCATAGTTTCAGCGTCAGCTCGGCGCTTTCCGGGCCTGAACCTGTAGCGAAGCGTGGGAAAATGTGACTGTGCGCATCGATGGTGCGGGTGCCTGTCACTTCTTCACTATCTTTCACAGGCCGCCAGCCGCCACCAGTAAACTCGATTTTCCTGTCGGTGCTCATAATGAACTGTATCTGATCGGGCCGCGCTCCGCCATGTCTGTCATTGATATTGGAGTCCGGCGCAACAGACGGGCGAAAGCACGGTGAAGCAAAAGCGGCCGGGACATGAGCTATAGAAGATCAAAGTACCGAAAGAGCAGGCGAGAGAATTACGTCTGACCGTCCAGCCATATCTGAAAATCACTTGCCCGCCATGTATATCGGGGTCGATATCCCAGCATCCTCGTCGCCTTGTCATACGACCACAAGGTCGCATATCCCTCAAGCGGCTTCTGTAAGGGCACATTCGGGAAATGTTCAGCGATGAGCTCTCGGGATTCAATCTTCGAGCAGGTATCGTCGCCGGTAATCAGATACACCTCGTGCCCGGCAGAGCTTTTCTCGGCAGCAAGACGGAAGGCCGTTGCGGCATCCCGGGCATCTGTGAAACACCACAATAGTTTTTCGGGCGGCGGCGGGCCGGGGACCGGCCAATCCCCGGCGTCCTCGATCGTCTTGCAATAGCGCTCGGCCCACAACTCCTCGACGGAAAATTTCTGCGCCCACCCCGAGCTGACAGCCACTTCAGCTCCAGGCCGATCCACGTACCAATTGTTGCTGATGCGCAAACAAATCGTCTGCAACCCGTAGCAGTCGGAATATCGCTTACAAGACAGTTCCCCGAGCAACTTGCTGAGCCCGTATTCGTCCTGCGGTTCGGCCGGATGTGTTTCGTCAAGCGGCAGGTACTGCGGCGTCAGCTTACGCTTTTGAAAGGAAAAGCCGGTCGCCGCACCTGAAGAAGCGAAAACAAACCTCGGTACTTCGGCTCGAACTGTCGCTTCGAGGGCGTTAACCGTCCCCATCACGTTGATGTTAATCAACTGCTCGGGAGTGGCCCGCCCCGGTCCCGGCACAGCAGCCAGGTGAATGACTGTCTGCATTTCATGACAGGCCGCTGCCAAGCCGTCCAGGTCCATGATTTCGCCCTGGACAAACGTCACGCCCGCTACCCGCGGTGCCGTGCGACTGTAGCAGGTCACGGAATGCCCGGCTTCCAGCAATTCACGCAGGACATAACCGCCGATCGTGCCACTGCCACCAGTTACCAGAATGTCCATAGTCTCAACCTCAGTTTGTGGTGCCGCATAGCTTCTGCGTTCACGCATCCATCCTGTCACCGCGCATCCATAAGTCAAACATCACCAAACAGGTGTCACCGCAGCTTGCCATGGAGCAGGGGTATCTTCCAGCACAGGCAACGTCCTTGCAATTGAGGTCCCGCGACCAGCCGGACGCAGCTGACCATGATTTCCAGGCACATTACCGACCTGCATATCGGCAATGTGAATCCACCGAGTAATGGATCGACTTTCTGGCTTGGCCATCTGGCTCCTCTTGATTGACTGGATGCGAACGCGGAGGCATCTCGGCACTTCTGACAAGGCCGTACAACCCCTGCGATTGCTTAGCGCAGGAATCGGCCGCCATTGATATCGAGGATGGCGCCATTGATGAAACTGGCGGCGTCGCTGGCCAGGAAGGCGATGGTAGCCGCCACCTCCGCAGCCTGGCCATTGCGCTGCACCGGGGTTTCTTGCCGATACTCCGCCATGCGTTCAGGCGTCGTAAACTGCTCGTGGTGCTCAGTCTCGATGACGCCGGGCATCACCGAGTTGGTCCGAACCTCCGGGGCCAATTCACGGGCCAAAGTGCGCGTCAGCACCTGCAGGCCGCCCTTGGCTACGGCATAAGCGCCGGCACCATTGGCACCACCGGTCTGAACCGACAGGCTCAGGTTGTTGACGATCGCGCCATTGCCCGTTTTACGGAGGTGCGGAATGGCCTGCTGCGTGACCAGAAAAGTCCCTGTCAGGTTCGTCGTGATCACCTGATTCCAAAGTGCCAGCGAGCAGTCTTCAATCTTCGCCCGTTCAATGGGAGAGCCGGCGTTGTTGACCAGAATGTCCAGTCGCCCAGCGGTCTCAACTACTTTTGCAACGGCCGCCTCCACCTGATCAGCATCCCCAATGTCGGCATGCACGAGAACGCCTTCGCCGCCGCTTTCGCGGATTACATCGAGAGTGTTGGCGGCACCATCTGCGCTGTTGTTGTAATGCACCCCGACAAAGGCTCCCCGGCCGGCCAGGGCAATAGCCGTTGCCCGGCCAATCCCGGTGCCGGCACCGGTCACCAGAGCGGCGCGGCCTGCAAAATCCTTTTCCATGTGATCCTATATCCTCGTGAAAAAAAGTTCAGAGTTCCGCCTGTAAGGTAAACTCGAACCATGAACCATCAACCATCGTGGCTCTTCAAATTGACAACCCGACAACCTTCAGCCTACTTCGAT
This sequence comes from Lentisphaeria bacterium, assembly GCA_963580095.1. GTDB lineage: Bacteria > Verrucomicrobiota > Lentisphaeria > JABSQK01 > CAJWLW01 > CAJWLW01. Next base: position 6,014 of record CAUZJQ010000233.1, read on the forward strand.
ACACCGGCAAAAAACGTACGAGCTCGGCACAAAAGCCATTGACGTGATCTTCGAGGATCAGCTGATTCTGTAAGCAGGCAATCATTCGCACGGTTCGAACCGCAAACGGCGCATCGCCCTGGACGTTGATGCGCGGAAGACCATGGGATGATCGGAATCGCCCCGGCAACACCGAAGTTGACAACCCAGGCGAAAAGGCGACATCTTGAAAGACCATTGAACATTCATCTTGATCATTCATCTTACGTAACTCATCTAACGTTACTTCGATGAGGGAATAAAGCTGAAAGCCCAACAGCCTGACAAGGATAAAAAACAAATGAGCAATACACCGGAACTGCTGTTTGATACAAAATCAGTAGTTGGCGAGGGACCGATCTGGGACTTCGAGAACCACGTCCTTTACTGGCTCGACATCTTCGGGAAGGAGTTACATTTTCACGATCCATCGAGCGGCAGCCACGAAGTCAGAGGACTGGAGGAGTTGGTCGGGACAGTGGTCTGCCGACAATCAGGCGGCCTGGTATTGGCACTGAAGAGTGGATTCGCGTTTTATGACGTCGACAGTGAAGTTGTCACACCGATTGTCGATCCGGAGAGTCACATCCCGACGAATCATTTCAATGACGGCAAGTGCGATCCAGCCGGCCGTCTCTGGGCCGGCACGATGCCGGACAGCGAGGACAGTCCTGCCGGCGGCATGTACCGTCTTGATGCCGACCTCAGTGTGCATCAGATGTTCGACAACGTCACCATCTCCAACGGCATCTGCTGGAGCCGCGACGCCAAGACGATGTATTACATCGACACCCCCTTGATGAAGATCGAGGCCTTCGACTACGACAACGTAACGGGCGCCGTCGAGAACCGCCGCACCTGCTGCGAGATTTTCGAGGAAGCAGCGTGGCCGGACGGCATGGCGATCGACGCCGATGACAAGCTTTGGGTCGGCCACTACTTCGGCGATTACGTGCGGCGCTGGGATCCGGAGACCGGTGA
>CAUZJQ010000234.1:0-6957 GCA_963580095.1 Lentisphaeria bacterium
GGTTGCGCAACGATGGCAAAAACTGGAAAGTCTTCGGTTTCTCCTGGCGCCCGGCAAACCAATAATGCGTGGCATCGTGACGCTCGCCCGCATGCAGCGATGAACACAGAACAAGCCTGAGAAAGGTCCGTCGTGCTGGCGGCCAGGGATGGCCGCCCCTCCGGAAAAGAACCATACAAAGGGGTTCAGTACAGCGCTACGGGGTACCGAGAGTGGTCTTGAGGGTCATCATAGCGTAGGCGGTCACCAGCTCCGGGATCGACTCCATATACTTGCCATGCTCGTTGTGCCAGCCGCCGTCCTCGCCCTGCAGCCCGACGAGCACGGCGATGACCTCCTCGCGCCATTTTACCAAACGCCCGTCCGTAAGTTTCAGACCGTCCAGACCGGCCGCGTTCAGCGCCTTCGCCATGGTGTGCAGATAGTAATAATAGCCTGCCCTCCCCCTGCCGGGATCCTCGGACAAATCGTAGTTGGCGGCGATGTATTTCCGCACTGCCCGGACGCGAACGTCGTCGGGCGACAGCTTGGCGTACAACATGGTCTTGTACCCGGAATAGCTCATCGCTCCGCTGACAACCACTTTCGAGTCGTTCTTCGATGGCTTGTAGCCGAATCCGCCGGCATCGCTGTCGTCGGCAGCATCTTGGCCCGCACCCGGATTTTTCTGTGTCGCCTCGAGGAATTCTTCGATCGACGCCCACATTGCCTCGTTCTGCGCTGTCACGGTCGCGTCTGCACCTTGCACGTCACCCTCGACATAGGCCGTGTGGTACATGGCCTCGGCGGACCAGGCAGTAATCGACAGGTTGGCGCTGCGGCCGCCGGCGCCATAGCCGAAGCCACCGTGGTGCTTTGAATTGGGGTTGACGCGCTGCAGCGTACGCAGGTAGGCACGGCCACGTTTGATCAGTGGCATGTGTTCGGGCTTGTCGACGGTCGCCATGGCCAGGAGCGTGACGGCGATCGAATAAGTGGCGTAGCGCGGCGTCTTCTCCCAGAAGGCCGGCTGACTGCGCAGACCGAAGAGCGTCTCTGTCGTGCCGTCCTCGTCAAGATCGTCAAGCAGGAACTCTATACCGGCATCGATCGCTGCGTCGCGTTTCCCGGCATTGATGCCGGGGGCATCGTGCAAAGCAATGAGACACAGGGCTGTGATCCCGATCATCGGCGTTTTCCCCCATGAGCCTTCGACGTTCTGTAACGCCAACAACTGCTCCGCACCGCGGGTAAGCGCCGCTTCCGCCCGGGTACGGTTCTCTTCCGGAACAACGGCCGCAGCCACATGCATGGCTGACATTGCCACGACAAGAAGGACTGTGTGGAACTGAAGTGAGATCATTGAATAAGAATATCGCAAATCGTTGATTTGTGCAACGGTTCAGCAGCATAACGACAGATTCAATTCACCCGGTTTGAATCCGCACAAAGTTGCAGTACTTACTTATCGTGCGAACGATGACAACGGAGTGACGCATGAAGAAAGTCTTAATGACGTGGGGCGGCTGGGACGGTCATGAACCCGAGCAAACAACCGGCATTTTCGCCAGCCTCCTGCGCGCCGAAGACTGCGAAGTCACCGTCACCGACACGCTCGAGTGCCTGACCGACCGGGACTTGACGCAATACGATCTGATTGTGCCCTGCTGGACGATGGCCGAGCTCAGCAATGATCAGTGCGGAGCACTGGTTACCGCGGTGAAGTCCGGGGTCGGTTTCGGTGGCTGGCACGGCGGCGCGGGCGATGCCTTCCGCCAATCAGCTTTGTACCAGTTCATGGTCGGCGGCCAGTGGGTGGCTCATCCGGACAATATCAAAGACTACACCGTCCAGATCATCGATCACGACGATCCGATCACCGCGGGCCTCAACGATTTCGCAATGCACTCGGAGCAGTATTACATGCAGGTCGACCCGTCGAACAAGGTCCTCGCCACAACCACGATTGAATGCGAGGAAGCGCCGTGGGTCAACGGCTGTGTCATGCCGGTGGTGTGGAAACGCTATTGCGGCGAGGGCCGGGTCTTCTACTCTTCCCTCGGCCATGCCGCCAGTGACTTCGAAGTGACCGAGGTGCGCGAGATCCAGCTCCGCGGTTTACTGTGGGCAATGCGCTGAAGGCGGCGCTCTGCCCCTTCAGCCTGTCGTAGACAAAACGATCACCCGGCCGCCTTCCGGAATGACAACATCGACATAAGCGACAGTTTCAGTCCATATATTTATGAGCGCTCACGAATTCGCAGCGCCGCCACCTGAAAAAAATACTAACCGAAGCCCAGTTTATTGGGACAACGCAGGAGTTGCACATGTCATCACACGATCTCACACCTGAACAATTGGGATTCTTCGATACCTTCGGTTTTCTGGCATTGCCCGGGGCACTGGCCGACAGTGTCGCGGAGATCACCGCCGCGTTCGAGGAAATCTGGGCAACACGCGGCGATGGGCACGACGGCAAGGCACACGACCCTACGCAGCGCTCCTGTATCGTGCCGTTTATCGACCAGCATGAGCGGCTCTGTGCGTTGCTTGAGGAACCGTGCATCCACGGTCTGCTTTGCAGTCTGCTCGGGAACGACTTCAATTATATGTGTTCCGACGGCAACTACTACGCCGGCGACACGCACTGGCACTCGGACGGCTGGCACCCGGCATTGCGCTATGTCAAGATCGCGCTCTACCTTGACCCGCTGACGCGTGACACAGGCTGCCTGCGCGTCATCCCCGGCAGTCACAACACCGACGACACCTACTCCGAGAAGCTGAAGGAGGTCAGGGAAAACCCGTTACTCTGGGGTGTGGAAGGCAAGGACCTGCCGGCAATCGCTTTGGAGACCGAGCCAGGCGACGTGCTGGTGTTCAATCACAACCTGAAACACGCGGCCTTCGGTGGCAGCATCCAGCGGCGCATGTTCACCATCAACTGTTCGCAGCGCGTCCCGGACGATCAGATCGCCGAACTCAAGGATCAGATCGCCGACAACGCCCGGTTCTGGGTCGACCGTATATACGGTGAAACCATGATAGCGACGGCGAATGCGCAACGCCTGGTTCATCTGGAACAGGCCATGGCAAACGACGGGCACCTGGCGGCACTGTCGGCCAAAGCTCGCGAACAGATGACGGAGCCAGCGCGCGGATAAAGCTACAGCCCGAACGCCTGCAGGTTCTCGAAGCTGATCTGCATGCTCTTGAACGGGTCATTCGTGATCGGGCAGTCGTCCTGCTCGACGATGAAATGCCTTGTGCCGGACGCCTTGCAGGCTTTGATGACGGCCGGCCATTCGATGCCGCCCTCGCCTACCGCGCGCCACACCGGTTCGTTGTTGAGCATGCCCCAGTCCTTTACATGCACCTGATCAAGACGCCCCTTCAGCTTCTTCACCCAAGTCACCGGATTATGTCCGCCACGCGCGACCCAGCCGATATCGAGCTCGGAGTGCAGGTACCGCGGATCGCTGTTTTCGAACAGGATGTCCAAGCCCGCCTGCCCCCCCCTGCCGCCGCGTATGCCGTACTTCTGGAACTCGAAGGCATGATTATGGTACAGCAGAATGACGCCTTCCTTCGCAAGCGCCTTGCCATACGCCGAAAATTGCCGGGCTACCTTCTTCCAACTGGCGACGGTCGGTACGGAGTCGAGCGGCAAATACGGGATCACCACATGCTTGACACCCCAGCCATGGCACTGGGCGGCGACAGCAGGGATGTCCGCGTATTCAGCCAGACCGACATGGGCGCTGATCGGCTCGACACCTTCGTCCGTCATGAGTCGCCGCAGCTCGGCCGGATCGAGCGACGCCATGGCGGATATCTGCGCCGAGGTGTAACCGATCTTGCGGATTTTACGCATCGTCTTGACGATCTCTTTAACACTATGTGTATAGTCGCGCAGAGTATAAAGTTGAGCCGAGACGATGTGTTTCTTTGCTGCCATAGTTGGTTGCCTGCAGGTTAAGGTTGCACTTGGTAGAGAGCAACGCGGAATATGCAATGCATGCAAAGCAATTGAACCGGCGGTTCCGCGGGTGCTACAGCCAATCGCTCATTCGGCAAGATACGCCTTGCCTCCGGTGCGCCGGATCAATGACCGGACGTTGACAATCTTCCCCGACTCGAGCGCTTGCCGAAAAGCCTCGGCCACGGCGACCTGCTCGACCATGTCCGCTGCAGTCTCCGTCGGTTTGCCGGTGCGCATCATGCGCCTGATGCGTTTCAATACCTCGGCGGCCGAAGCGGGATTGACCCAGTCCCCGATGTCCTCGGAATTGATTTTAGTCTTCGGACCGAGTGCGCTCAGGTAGAAAGCACAGTGAAATGTCGGACCGACGTTGCAGTTCACCGTCACGCCCTGTTCGGGTCGGCCGGCACGGTCGCCATAACCAAGATGGACCAGCGTCTGGCGCGGCCCGGCCATCGCCTGTACCGACTCGATCCCGGTCCCGAACGTCGCCTGAGTCAGGGCGATCGAGTGGTACAATCCCGCCAGTGGCGTCCCGCCGCCATAGATCGATCCGAAATTGCAGCCGCCCGTTTCAGCCAGTCGATTACGAAACTGTACGACCGTCGGCGCCGTGCGCATCATCGACAGACTCATCAGCGGGGCACCATGTTTATCCGCCAACCGCAGCATCTTGTAAGCATCTTTCAGCGTATAGGCGAACGGCTTGTCAATGAATGTTGCCACGCCTTTCTTCAATCCCGGTGTCGACAACTCAAGATGGTCGCTGCCGTCACCATTGCAGTCGGAAATAAAAACAAGGTCGACGTCGTCACTGACATCTTCGAGGCGGTCGCAAACTACGGGGCGACCGTAAAACACTTTCGACGCCATCTCCGCAAGGCTACGATCTGCATCCCACAGCTTGACGATCTCGAAACCACTGACCTGCTTGGCAGTCATCATCGTCGGCCGGCAGTAGTAGGTGTAGAAATAGTACCAGTTGCCGCCCTGCTGCCACGATTCCTTGGACGGTTCGCCAACCGGCATCGGTTCGCGGAGAAGCAACGGATCGTGTTTCTCCATCAGCGGTCCGTACCACATGCCATGCGTGTCGCAGCGGATCAAACCGACGCGTATTTTCTTGCTCTTGCCACTCATATTGTCTTCACCTCTTCGTTTTGCGTTCGTATCCAATCGCCGTCGCGCGCGCAATCGGACACGCGTGCGAGTTTGACAGTGCCTGGAAAGACAGCCACGCCGGCCGCCAGGTGTGAAATGCCGATGAAGTCGCCGTGCTCCGAACCGAGCGTAACATGCAACGGTTGTGACATAGACACTAGACGAGCTTGTCCGCCTGCAAGGCGACTTTGCGGAATGCTGCGGCGTGCTGCTCGACGGCTTCCGGCCGGTCGTGCTTCAGATACGGAATACTGATGACCCGGCCGCGCGTCGCTTCCGCCGCCGGCAATGAACCTTCGGGCTGGCGCAGGTCGCGGCCGGAGTTGGCAATGCGCGTAGGCTTGCCATCGCCGTAGATATCGGCGTCATTCATCACCGGGTGCAGGTGCAAGGGAAAATTGCAACCCGCATTCGCGTCGCTGCCTTCCGCCCGGACCGCCTCGCAGAACTTTGCCGCCGGCAGATCACCGAGTTCCTCCGGCAGGTAATGCCCGACCGCACAGTACCAGCCGCCCATCGTGCTGCCGGAGTCCGCCGCGGGCCGATGCGCCCGTAGGCCCGGGGTGTCCGCAAGCAGGTCCCAGAACCGGTTGATCGCCGCCTGGATATTTTTGATCCGGTCCGGGTAATACTTGAACTGCACCCGCGCCAAAGCCGAGCACATCTGATTGAGCCGCCCCTTGATGCCGCCGAACGGTATGCCGGCCAGCGGCGCCAGGTCCGGATGCTCGAGCGTCTCGTGGCGCGCATAGTGCGCATAGGCGATGGCATGCTGCTGGATGCCGTCGTCGTCGGTGATCATCATGCCGCCTTCACCGGCAGCGAAGCTCTTGGCCGACATCATCGAAAATGCCGCGGCGTCTCCGAACGATCCGACGATCCTGCCCTTGTACAACGTACCCTGGGCATGCGATACGTCCTCGATCACTTTTAGGCCGTGCTTCTGGGCGATCCGCAGGATCGCGTCCATGTCACAGGGATGCCCGCAATAATGCACCGGCACGATCGCCTTCGTGCGCGGGCTGATGTGCCGCTCGATGTCGTTCGGATCGATACACAACGTAGCGGCGTCGATGTCGGCGTAGACGACAGTCGCGCCGAGTGCGAACGCCGGCATGGCGCTGGCCCAGTAGGTGATGCTGGGAACGATGATCTCATCGCCGCGACGGACGCCGGCAGCCCAGAAAGCCGTCTGCAATGCCAGTGTGCCATTGGGATAGGTCAGCCCGTGCTTCACACCGTGCCACGCCGCCATCTCGGCTTCGAGCTGCATGCTGATGTCCGTGCCCGACGGCCGACCACCGTCACGCAGCACCTCGAGCACTGCCTGCTCGTCTTCTTCCGTCACAATCGGCCAATGGAACAGATCCGCCTGGCTGCCGGCCTCGGCAACCGCTTGCGGTCCATTCCTGATCGCCAGATCCTGCTCGACCAGCTCATCCATTTTCGCAGCTGCTGCATGCATGGTAGATCTCCGCTATAAGTGGTTTTTCGGGTGCAAGTGTGTACGCTCATCCGCTGTGTGGCAAGTTCCAAGTACCGGCACGAGATCCGTGTGTCCGAACAGGTCGCGCAGCAACGGATCCGTGTGCTCCGGTGATGTTCGCTTCTCATTCGTCGAGGCAGTAGAATAACGGCACGACAACGCATTACAATACAGCGACTCGGCGTCACATGTTTGTACGGTCTGCCTCACTGTTCTCGATATTCATTCTGGGAGTTTTCATGGCAGCAGCATCAACGTCCGCCACGGTCCAACCGGTGACTTCCTGGGATTTCGAAGATGCAGCCGGCGAGCAACTCACCGACAATAGCAGCAACGGCAACCGCGGGAC
>CAUZJQ010000235.1:0-6870 GCA_963580095.1 Lentisphaeria bacterium
CGTCGTTGACTGTTGGAATCCGTGCCGATCCGATTTCCGGTAGCATCGTGCTGTCACCGGCGCAGCCGCGTATCGTACCGGAAAATCCACTGGTTACCGATGATCTCGTCGCGGTTGTCGAAGGTGTCCGGGACGATCAGATCCTGCATTTCCGCTGGTTCCTCAACGGTATCGAAGTGCTGGTCACCGAACCCGATGAGGCGGCCGGAGCACCGGGCAACCATCTGGACAAGCGCTTCACGCGCACCGGCCAGCGCTGGCAGGTCGCCGCCTTCACAGTCGACGGCGCGGTGCACAGCGGCGATAGTCTGCTCAGTAACGAAGTGTCAATCATTAACGACGAATGGAACCTGTCGATAACCGCGGAACGGACGTACGGTGACGGTACGGAAACGCCGGACCAGACAGTGTCGATCGGTTGGGAGACGCAGGCTACCCACGGCTGGGATCGCAATATCGACATTGGTCTGCCGACTTTGGTGGATCTGCCGGCAGGTCCAGTGACGCCACCGGGGGCCGAGATTCCGGGCGGCAGCTTCTTCTCGCGTGGCTTCAGCACTGGACATACGGCATTGACACGGGATATTCGCCCGTTCGGACGAACCGCGACGTGGTACCTCTACCTGGACTTCGGCATTAACCCGACCAGTGTAAGCCTGTCATGGCCGGTCCCGGATCTGCCCAGGTCGGACCTGCCGATGTATCTGGTTGAAGTCGACGAAGAGAATGATTTCTCCATCATTCCAGACACCGAAATCGACATGTTGATGACTACGAAGCTGAACTTCGATACGGAGATATTGACTGAAGAACGCATTCGTGTTTTCCGCGTCACCATAGGTAGCGCCAGTGCCTCGGTGACAGTGTCTCTGCAGCCGGGGTGGAATCTGGTGTCGTTCCCGATCACACCGAACGATTCGGATCCGGATGCGGTGTTCTCGAACCACACCGGTCGGGTCATCACAGGGGTTGTCTGGGGCTACCGCGATGGTAGTTACTTCGCTGCCGAAAACATTGTCGCGGCTACCGGCTACTGGGTCTACAACGCCCGTGATGGTATCGAACATATTGTGGTATCCGGATTCACCGGCGACAGCAAAATCGTGCTCAAAGAAAGCTGGAATCTCGTCGGCACGACGGAGTTGACGCCGCAGCCGATGGAGAATGCCGACCTGGAGCAGGCGTTCTACTATGATGCTGCTAACAGGAACTACATGAACGCAATAGACACTGGTATCGTGACATTCGAGGCGTCTCGTGGCTACTGGGTGGAGTCTAACCGGGAGCGCCAGTTCCGGTTCCGGTAGTCTTGAGGATTAAAATGCGATGGGCCCGCCGGCGCCAGTGCAGTGTCGGCGGGCCTTTTTCTTTTTCCGGGTAAAGCGTCCACAAAAAACAGCTACTTTGTATTGCAAAGCATCTCTCTGTGGCTATACTATCCCGTAGCGAGGGAACTCGCGAAGTACAACCGGAAGCCCACACACTGACAAGACAAGATGATCGGCGATCACATACATCAGACCCTCAAACAAGTCCGCGAGCTGCAAGCCAATATCCTCGAAAAACAGCGGTTCAAAGGATATTCCGGACGCGCTCGCGCCGTCGCCGGCACCGGTGCCCTGGTTGGCACCGGCATCATGTCGATGAGCTTCTACCCGGGCAGCATCAATGCACACTTGGTCGGCTGGGCTACGATCCTGTCGTTTGCCCTCTGTCTCAACTATGGTGCCCTTGTTCAGTGGTTTCTCTTTGACCCCAAAGTCAAGCGCGACATCCGTCGCCTCAAGCCGGTTATCGATGGCATGCCGCCGTTGCTTGTGGCCGGTCTCTTCACGGTCGCCCTGATCGAGTGTGGTCAGTTCAGCTATCTGTTCGGCATATGGCTTGCCATGTTCGGCCTGGCAAATCTTGCATCCCGCCATGTACTGCCTAAAGGCATCGTTTGGCTTGGCATCTTCTATATCGTCTGTGGTGCTGCACTCCTGCTGGCCCCCGACCCGTCGTTCCTCAGCCCGCTGCCGGTCGGTGTGGTGCTGTTCGTCGGCGAATGGATCGGTGGTGTCATCATCCATTATGACGGCAAAGTCGACTCGGTCATGCGCCAGGCAGTGATAACCGAAATGGTTGACGGACCAATTGAGTGAACCGACTGACGACGTCGGTGGAGGCACCATGAAAATCGACACAAACAATCCATACAACGAACTCAAGCGCGTCTTCCATGAACCCAGCCGCCTGGCCATCATGTCGGCTTTGTGTGCCGCTGCAAGCGGTCTCAGTTTCAATGAACTCAAGGCTGCCTGCGACCTCACCGACGGCAATCAGAGTCGCCACCTGAAGACGCTCGAAAGCGCCGGCATGGTGACTATCAAGAAGAGTTTTATCGGCGTCAAACCGCGCACGACAGTCTTTCTCTCCGACCAGGGGCGGGAGAGTTTTCTCGGGTACCTCAGCGCTCTCGAGATTGTTCTGCAACGCGCTGCCGACGCCGTGCAGCCCAGCGATGTCAGCCTGGCGCAAGTATCTCCAGCAGGTGCCTGAAACGATGAGAAAATTGGCAGGAATGCGACTTCTTCGGCCTTCCCGGGCTGTTGAAACCACCAACTATGTTTGTATTTGGATTACTTGACCTCAAAGTGTGTGATATATGAATATCGGTATTGAGGCACTCAGTTTCTACGTTCCGAGGTATTACCTCGATTTGGCAGCGTTGGCTGCTACCCGTGGGGTGGACGTCGACAAGTTCTACATCGGCCTGGGCCAGGAAAAAATGGCCGTGCCGCCACCGGACGAAGACGTCATCACGATGGCCGCCAATGCCGGGACCCAGGCGCTTACCCACGTTGATCGGAACAGCATCGACACGATCATGTTTGCCACCGAGTCCGGTGTCGATCAATCGAAGGCGGGTGCCATATTCGTGCACAGCCTGCTCGACCTGCCCAGCACTTGCCGGGCCTTCGAAATCAAGCAGGCCTGCTGCAGCAGCACTGCGGCGCTGGACATGGCAGTTGCTCTCGTGCATCGGAATCCGGACAAGAAGATACTGATCGTTGCCGCCGATGTGGCACGTTACGGTTTCTGTACACCCGGAGAACCGACGCAGGGCGCCGGTGCCGTGGCGATGGTCATTTCGTCCTCGCCGCACCTGGTCCAGCTCGACAACGAGTCGGGCTCTTACACGGAAGACGTCATGGACTTCTGGCGTCCGAATTATATGGACGAGGCGGTCGTCGATGGCAAGTTGTCGATCCGCACGTATCTGCACGCACTGGGTGAAAGCTGGCAGGGCTACCACCGTCAATCCGGCCGTGGCCTTGATGACTTCGAGCGGTTTTGCTATCATTTACCGTTCACCCGAATGGGGGAGAAGGCGCACGCGCATCTCCTGGCAATCGCCGCTGCCACGGAAGACTGCGCTGTGAGCAGTGAGCCGATCTCCCGCGTTAGCGATTCGCTGCACTACAACCGCCAGATCGGCAACACTTACACAGCGTCATTGTATATCAGTCTCAGTTCGATGCTCGAACATGCCGACGACTTGTCAGGCCAGCGCATAGGGCTGTTCAGCTATGGCTCCGGCTGCATGGCGTCATTTTTCAGCGGTATCGTCGCCAACCGCTATCAGGAATGGCTGACCGGCGACCTGCATCGGGATATGCTTGGCGATCGCGTTGAACTCAGTTACGAAGCCTACGCGGAATTGTACACTCAGTCGGGACCGGTCACCGGCGACTGCCAGACGCCGGTCCATGACACCGGCGGGTTCCGCCTTGCCGGTATCACCGGACACAAGCGCCTGTACGAGCGCGTTACGGCTTCCGCTGTTGCCCGCGAGGAGCCGCAACCGGTAGCGTAGCGCGAAGTTTCCTAACAAGTGCCCCGCTTGAAACGCAGGCGTTCGTCTGGAGTGGTTGCTTCTTACAGGGCGTACAGTTGCGTATACCGCTCGGTCAACGCAGCGACCAGGTGCGATGGGGAAAGCGCTTCGCCAGTCACTGACTCGATCAGTTCCGATGCATAGTAGCAGCGGCCGTGCCGGTGGACGCGATCACGCAACCAGTCGAGCAGTATTTTCAACCGCCCGTTTGCCAAGTCTTCTTCGAGCTTCGGCAGCTCTCGCTGGGCGCAACCGTAAAGCTGTGCGGCGTACAGGTTGCCCAGAGTGTAGGTCGGAAAATAGCCGAAGCTGCCAAACGACCAATGCACATCCTGCAGGCAGCCCTGCCTGTCATCCGGCACTTCCAGCCCGAAGATCTCACGGAATTTCCCGTTCCAGGCATCCGGCACGTCGACTGCTGTCAGTTCTCCGGCAATCAGTGCTTGCTCCAGTTCGAACCGTAGAATGATATGCAGATTGTAGGTTCCCTCGTCAGCTTCGACCCGAATGAACGAGCGCCGCACGTCGTTCACTGCAAACACAAAATCGTCCAGCGACACGTCGCCGAGTTGGTTGCGGAAGACCCCCTGCAGCTGCGGATAAAAATGCTGCCAGAACGGTCGTCCGCGGCCGACGGCGTTTTCCCACAAGCGCGACTGGGATTCGTGGATGCCGAGCGACATGTGCGCCCCCGCCGGTGTCCCCCAATGTTGCTTCGGTCGGTTCTGCTCGTACAGTGCATGACCCGCTTCGTGTAGCACGCTATAGAGACCGCACGGCAGATAATTCACGTCCCAGCGCGACGTGATGCGATGGTCGCAGGGGCCGAGGCCGATGCAGAATGGATGCACGACTGTATCGAGACGACCGGCGTCGAAGTCGTAGCCCATGGCTGTCGCCAGCATCTTCGTGAACTCCTGCTGCTGCCCGACATCATAAGTGCCGGTCAGGATGCTGCGGTCCGGGTGATTGCCGGAGGCGGCGATCTGATCGATGAGCGGCACCAACTGATCGCGGACAACGGCGAACACTGCGGCAATTGCCTCGCTGCGCGCGCCTGGTTCGTACTCGTCGAGCAGCGCGTCGTAGCGATTCGTCTTATAGCCGACCGCATCTGCGAGCTGCTGGGTGAGATTGATGATCTCGGCCAAATGCGGGCGGAACGTGTCGAAGTGGTTCTGCTCACGCGCCGAGGCCCAGGCCTGATTGCCCAGTGTCGTGGCACGTGAGATCGCCTCGACCAGATCCTTCGGCACCTTGACCCGCTTGTCGTATTGCCGGCGCAGTTCCCGCGTGTTCGTTGCCATCACGCTGTGCGGCTTGTCTTCGATCGGTTCGGCTTCACAGGCAGCGAGCCAGTCGTCGACCTCCGGTGCGGTCTCGCGATCATGCGCCAGCCCGGCCAGCATCGCCAGCTGCTCTGCCCGGTGTGCCGCAGCTTTGGATGGCATGTTGGTTTCGCGGTCCCAGTTCAGGACCGATGCGGCGGATTTCAGCACCGCCGTTTTTCGTGTGTGGACAATCAAAGCGTCATATGCTTCACCGGTTGCGGACATCTCTGCTCCTTTCAATAGTGTTTCGGCAATATGCGCCGGTCGTGTGCCTGTAATGCTACGGGCAAGTTGGTGCTCCTGCAAGTGTGCTGCTTGTTCGTGCGGAAACACCCATCGGAAAAAGTGGTACGGGCCGGGCGACTCCCCCTGTTGCCATACTGTGGACTGCCTGCCGGGCAGCCCCTGCAGCTTGTCCGTCATTTTCACCATCGAACGGAGCCGTTTCGGCGGCACATTCGTTAAATGCCAACACTGTGGGATCGATTTCGCGGCGTTATATGCTCATCGAGGATGGTCAACGAAGATGTTCGAGACACCGGTATCGTCTGGAAGTGGTCACGGCGATCACCGAGTTTTTTGGATGTTCCAGTTATGTAGCGTGCGCAGGTTCGTGCTGATGTTGGAGCGTGCGACCTTGAAGCTGTCAAGCAGGCGGCAACGGTTTTCCTCAAAAAAACGATGGCACTCCGGGTCCGATATGCCTTGAACACAACTTTTCTCCAACTACTTTCTCGACACTATGTCTTCCAATGGTTCCATTGATCTGCAGGCGCTCGAGCGGCGCGATGTGCCCGTCGAATTGCGGCCCGAAACCTATTTTGACTGGCAGGCGCACCCGTTTGCCCATCGGGCGCTTTTTGACGGCTGCACTTGCGTCTGCACCGCTATCCGACAGATTGCCGTTTTCGCCCGAAACTGGCTGGAACAGGTCGAAACGACCGAGGATCATCTGGTCAAAACCGCCAGCGCCGGCGAGTGCCATCGCGTCGCCAGTTTTGTCGTCTACAGTGCCGGCGAAACGCCGCATCGCATCATTATCGAAGGTGGCGCCCGCATCGTCGATGCCCATTTCGATGTGACCGGCGGCGATGTCTACGTTGGTGCCGACACGGTGATTGAACCGGGTGCCCTGATCAAAGGGCCGGCGATTATCGGCCGCGGTTGCGAACTGCGAAAATCCGCCTTCATCCGTGGTAACTGCATCATCGGCGATGGCTGTGTCATTGGCGGCGAGCTCAAGAATGTCGTGCTGATGGACAACGGCAACTATCCGCATCCATCGTATATCGGTGACTCTCTGTGCGGCTATGCCGGGCATTTCGGTAACCAGGCGACGGCCGCCAACCTGGGTATTTTCCAGGGGTTGAAGCCGGGCAACTACGATCCGCTGATCGTCGAGTGTGGCGGCAGTCGGTACAATACCGGTACGGCGAAGATGGGCGTTTGCCTGGGCGATTGGAGCCAGGTTGGCTGTAGCGCCGTGCTTGACCCCGGTACCTTCCTTGGCCCGCGCACCATTGTGTATTCGTTGAGTCGGGTCAGCAAAGGATTCTATGGGCCGGACGAGATTATCAAGAACAAACCGCACGAGCATGGCGTCCTCGAACGGGCACCGCTGCGGAGTACATCATGAGCACAATCTCCTGTCCGGGCTTT
>CAUZJQ010000236.1:0-6867 GCA_963580095.1 Lentisphaeria bacterium
AAGTATCGCTCTGTTCGAAGGCATAAAACGGCGACGCCATATCGCTGCACAAGCTTCGTGTGGGTCGAAGTGCACCCGTGCCGGTGGCTGCGGCGCGGGCGCGCGGGACGTTTAGGGAGACAATGAGAGACCATAGATTCAGATTGGCGTGAATACCAGTTTCGATCTGAATTTATTTGCAACGACCTGCCCAAACAGGTACCTTAATAAATTAATTAATCGGGAGGAAAGGCAGAAATCTCGACTTTCTCCTGGAACTCAGGGAAGGCCGGGCCCGTTCCTTCCCCATCAGCCCGGGAGATATTTTATGGCAGACAAGCCACCAGAACAAAGTATGATGAGTAGACCCCCTGCAGGGGACGGCGGTTCTGGCCAGCTGACGCAGACGGCGACCGCGCGGTTGTCCTGCACGGGGATGGGCATGAGGCCCTCTGAGAAAAAAGCGGTAGAGGCCGCAGCGCCGTCGCTGTCGTCATCGTCCCCGACGCTGCCCTCCCCGCCGACGTCCCCCTCGTCGTTCCCGTCGTCGGAAATTGGCAGCCAGGAGATCTACTCCGTGGCGACTGCCACAGACGTTGGCTGTCCGCAGTGCCAGGACCGCTTCGAGATATCACCAGAGTTTTTCGAAGCTTTAGCGGAATGTCCGAAATGCCAATGCGAGTTTGTTATCAAGCCACCGGGCACGCCCTCCCATCAAACTGCTGGCCCTGCCAAGACCGACACTTCCAAACTTGATCGACCGGCGCCTTCGGAGTCCAATCTCAAGCCGTCCTCGGCGTCCACAACCCGTGCGGTCTGATCTGTACATGACTTGTATTCTCCGTGTTCTTTCTACATCCGTTCTTCTCTTGCTGCTCGGCGCCCGGGTGATGTCGATGGAGATCGACGTTTATGCCCGCGAAACTTCCTTCGACCCGGACACCAATCTGTTGCTCGGCAAAGGCGATGTCCGCATTGACTATGAGGATATCACGATTTTCGCCCATGAAGTGACCCTCGACCGCGACACTGGCGACCTCTCCGCCCGCGGAAATATCAGGCTTGTTCGCGGGGAAAGTATCTGGACGGGAGAGAGTATCGACGGCAATATCCGCACCAACACCTTTGCCTTCCCGGAACACGAATCATTTCTTGACCCATGGCACGTGACAGGCGGCGCCAGCTCCGGCACGGTCGACGGCATAGTGACGACGACCGATTCCTCTGTCTCTACCTGTGAATACCTCACGGACGGACACGCCCACTGGCGATTGGACGCTGCTGAGTTGAAATATTCTGCCGACGGCCACTGGTCAGCCCGCAACGCCGTGTATCGCATTGGCGATGTCCCCGTGATGTATCTGCCGTACGCCACTGGGAGCGCGCATGCCGAGATCGGTAACTTGGTCATCCGCCCGGGGTATAAGAGTGATTGGGGGCCATACATCGATGTGTCGCGGGCCTTC
Organism: Lentisphaeria bacterium; assembly: GCA_963580095.1. Classification (GTDB taxonomy): domain Bacteria; phylum Verrucomicrobiota; class Lentisphaeria; order JABSQK01; family CAJWLW01; genus CAJWLW01. The sequence continues at coordinate 1,446 of CAUZJQ010000236.1, forward strand.
GACTTAAATGAGGATCTGGAGCTGAGTCTGGGTGTCGGCTACCGTCTCAAGCGTGGTCCGTCGGCGGAGCTGGAACTGCAGCAGGAACATATACACGGCACCACGGGTGTGAGTGCTTTCGCCATTCACGATTCCGATCCGCCCACCGATGAGACGATTGCAGGCGAGGACTTTAACGGTCGTTTCGCGGTGGAGGAAGACCGGTTTCGCTTTGGTCTGAAACATCGATCAGATTTCACGGACGAGTTGATTCTGCGCGGCGCTATCGACTTCCGCAGCGATCCTGACATGCTGGTCGACTTTTATCGTCGCGAGTCTTACCGAAACTCGCAGCCGTCGAACTTCGTTAATTTCGGATACTTCGGCGACCGCTTGTCACTGTCGCTTGATTTTCATCCGTCGATGAATGATTTCGAATCGGTCATCGAGCGTTTACCGGAGCTCCGTCTCGACCTGCCCCGCCAGCAACTCGGCTACAGCGTGCTGCATTACCAGAGCGAGACGTCGTTTGCCGGCCTGCGCACCAACTGGCGTTCGTACGATCGGTTGCGCGACGACACCTTGCCCGATCCGTCGGACTACGCCACGGCGCGGTTCGATTCGATGCACATGTTGTTGCTCCCGCTGCGCCTGGACTGGCTCAATGTCGTGCCGCGTGCCGGTGGCCGTGTAACCTGGTATGGACGGAGCAGCGATACCGCCGTGACTGATGCACAGTTTAATGGCAACTTGCTGGCGGACGACCCCCTCGGCCGGCCGGATGTCACGGCGTTGGTCAGTAACTATGACGACGATGGCGGCGCCCGTACACGCTGGCTGCACGAAATTGGTCTCGAACTGTCGTTCAAGGCTACAGCCACCTGGTCCGATGTGCAGTACGAACCCCTGGAAATCGATGGTCTGCGCCATGTCGCGATGCCGTATGTCAATATCACGCACATCAGCGACCCGAACGTCGACAAAGAGAACCTCTATTACTTCGACACTATCGATCGACTCGACCACCTCAACGTCGTACGCTTCGGCTTGCGCAATGACTTGTTCACGCGCCGCGACGCAGGTACGCATCGGGTCTTCTACAGCGACACCTTTTTCGACTTCTACCCGTCGCCGGAAGACGCCGATCATCGATCCGGCGACCTCGGCGAGATCGGCGGTGTGACCGTCAACGACGAATTGTCGCTGTGGTACAAAGTCCTGGTCGATGTCGGCCGATGGAACACGAAGGTGGTCAACGTCGGGGCGCAGATCGGGGCGCCCGACCGGCTGAACGCCAATATCAGCTACCTCTACCGTGACGAGTTCGTGTCTCGCTTCAATTATTCGATGGCTGCCGACTACCGGCGCATTTTCTCGACCGACCTGTTTCCGGTGGGCTTCGAGGTCAACCATAACATCAATCTTCGGGCAAACGTGCCGCTCGACAGTCGGACGCGGTTTAGCGCCGAGTATTACATCGACCTCGACGAAGGCAATCTGCTGCGGCACGAATACGAATTGAGCCGGGATATGCACTGCTGGACCGCTTCCCTCCGCGTCGAGAAGGACGCCGGTGACCTGTCGGTTTTTCTGCTGCTCTATCTCAACGCGTTCCCGGACTCTCGTCTGAGTGCCGGTCTCTGAGAAGTCCTTGCGAGCCTGCGAACACCGGACCTACCGATGAATATCCCACTGCTTGACCTGCATTGTATCCACGACGAGATCCGTGACGAGATCCGCGCGGCGATTGATGAGGTTTGCGACACTGAGCACTTCATTCTTGGCCCCAAAGTCGAAACGCTCGAAACGGAGATCGCCGCATATTGCAACGCGCCCCACGCCTGCGGCGTGACGTCCGGATCCGATGCCCTGCTCATCGCGCTGATGGCCGAGGACATCGGCCAGGGCGATGAAGTCATTACCACGCCTTTTACCTTTTTTGCCACGGCTGGCGCGGTTTCACGGGTCGGTGCGACGCCGGTGTTTGTCGATATCGATCCGGGCACTTGCAACATCGATCCGGCTCTTATCGAAGATCGCGTCACGTCTTCGACTAAAGCGATCATCCCGGTGCATCTGTTCGGGCAACCGGCGGACATGGATCCGATTCTGGAAATCGCCCGGCGCTACGACCTCGTTGTCATAGAGGACGCGGCTCAGGCGATCGGTGCCGAGTACCGGGGCCGTCGCACCGGCAGCATCGGCCACTATGGCTGCTTTTCTTTTTTCCCGAGCAAGAATCTCGGTGCCTTCGGCGATGGCGGTATTGTCACCTGCGACACTGCCGAACGCCACGAGCAACTGGTAACGTTGCGCGGTCACGGGGCGCAGCCGAAGTATTATCACAAGTTCATCGGCGGCAACTTCCGGCTCGACGCGTTGCAGGCAGCCATTGTTTCGGTCAAGCTCAGGCATCTCGACGACTGGACGGCGCAGCGGCAAACGAACAGTGAACGTTACCGTGCAGCTTTTGCGGCGGCGCGGCTGGACGATGCCGTTGTCGTGCCCGAGTTGCATGAAAACACCACCCGACACGCCTGGAACGTTTACACCGTGCGCATCACCGGCGGTTGCCGCGACGAGGTGCGCTCGGCGCTTGGCTCCGCCGGCATCGGTACCGAAGTATACTATCCGGTCGCGTTGCATTGTCAGGACTGTTTCAGTTATCTTAGCATTGCCCCGGAGGACTGTCCGGAGAGCGTCAAAGCTACCGGCGAAGTGCTGTCGTTACCGATCTTTCCCGGGCTTGCCGAGGAACAGATTCAATATATTGTCGATCAAATTGCCACAGTTGTGTAACTGAATCGGGCCACTGTGGTCCGTCACCTGACTCCTGTTATGAATGTCTTACGGACCTATATCCGGCTGCTGGCTTTTGCCAGGCAGTACAAAGCGCGCCTCTGTATCGGTGTCGTTGCCGGCCTGATCTCCGGTGGTACGCTGTTTCTGATCTTCCGTTCGGTCCATCTGCTCATCGCTCCCTTCGAGTTGGGGGCCGGCACCGGCTCAGGCTCGGGCGATGCCGATGATACCCGCGATGGAGAGGAACTGTACGTGTCGATCGCCAAGCGGTTCGGTATCGAAGTGACCGAGGCTGGTGGCACAATGACTTGGCAGTTCATGCTGGTGTCGATGTCCGGTCTGGTGATTTGTTGTTTTGCCAAAGCCTTCTTCACCTATATCAACCGCTATTACATGCGCTGGGTCGGTGCCCGGATCGTGGCGGATATGCGCAACGCTATCTTCGCGACACTCCAGAAACAGTCGCTCAGATATTTCGGCCGCTGCGAGATCGGCCAGATCATCAGTCGCAGCGTCAACGACACCAGTGCCATCGAGAGTGCCGTGTCGAAGTCGATCGCTGACCTGACGCGCGCTCCAGCCGAGTTGCTGGCGCTCAGTGCGTTCGTTATCGTTTACTCGGTGCAGCAGGAGATATTCGCCTTAACGGTGGCACTGTTCATCGTCATGCCGCTCTGTGTCATACCCGTCCTGGTGCTCGGCCGGCGTGTGAAGAAATACACGCTTCACTATCTCAGCCGAGTATCCGATCTGGTCACTCGTATGCACGAGTCGCTGACCGGTATCCGGGTGATCAAGGCGTTTCACACCGAGTCGCAGGAGGAGGAACGCTTTCGTCGCGAGAACCGCGACTACTTTCGTAAGGTGATCAAAGCCCTGCGTGCCGAGCTGCTGATGACTCCACTCATGGAATTCGTCGGGATCATTTGCGTCTGCGTGTTTCTTGTCTTTTGTTTTGCTCAGGGGATTCGGTTGTCCGAGATAATTCCGATGGGTGCCGCGGCTCTGATGGCGTATCAGCCGATGAAGCGACTGGCGAAGATCAACAACGAGTTGCAGCGCAGCAGTGCAGCGGCCGAACGGATTTTCGAACTGTTGGAGCTCGACGATGTCGTGCCTGAGCCGGCCGATCCGGTCACTGTTCCTGAGTTCCGTGACCGCATCCATTTCGAGCACGTCTCGTTCTCGTTCGACGATGCGCCGCTGTTGGAGGATATCGATATCGAGATTGCCAAGGGGAACGTTGTGGCCTTTGTCGGAGAAACCGGCTCCGGCAAGACGACTTTGGCCAATCTGCTGGCCCGTTTCTATGACCCGACGGCCGGGCGTATCACGATCGACGGCGTCGACTTGCGCGATATCGAGACGGCCTCGCTGCGACGGCTTATCGGAATAGTCGGGCAGGAGACGATTCTGTTCAACGAGTCGATCGCCAGCAACATCGCCTACGGCACACCGTCCGCAAAAGCCGACGCTATCGAGGCGGCGGCGCGGCAGGCGAACATTCACGATTTCATCGCTGGCGAGCCCGACGGTTATGACACCATCGTCGGCGACAAAGGCGCCCGGCTCAGCGGCGGCCAGCGCCAACGCATTGCGATCGCTCGCGCTATTCTGCGGAATCCCCAAATCCTCATCCTCGACGAAGCAACCAGTGCGCTCGACACCGCGACCGAGCAGTCGGTTCACGAGGAGTTGTCGCGGCTGATGGAACACCGGACGGTTTTTGCGATCGCCCATCGGCTCAGCACTGTCCGCGACGCCTCCCGGATTTTTGTGATCGACAAAGGCGCAATCGTCGAGCAGGGCACGCACGACGAGTTGCTGGCCGGCAACGGCCCCTATCGCCGTCTGGTCGATCTCGAGTTGCGTTAAAATAATCCGGAGGCTGTGACAATGAATAACAGGGCGGATGGGAACGAGACAGAAACTACAGATCTTTTGGGTCGCATGCAGGGCTTACTGTCGCTTTGTGCACACCACTGGACGCGCAGTACAACCTCGACGTAGAAGGGCTGGAAAAACTGATCGAGCGTGTCATTGAGAGGGGGCTTCATGCCTGTTCCCGCTGGGTTGGTGCGGCGAGCAGCCGCTGTTGATTCAGGGTGTTCGTAATGCGGTAATGCGCGAGACGTGCAGAATAGCGGATGGTCGTGTGCCGGTGATGGCAGGCGTCTCCGAGCAGAGCCTGCCAAGGGTGATGGAGCAGCTCGTCATGGCGAAGGCGGCCGGAGCAGGTCTGGTCCTGACGAAAGCACCGTACAGCTACGAGACTTCGCCTGAGCTGATCTGCGAATTTTTCATAGAGCTCCTGTCTGAATGTGATTTGCTTCTCGTTGTGTATCATAACTTCGAGACCAGTGCGCGGCTTGACCTTGATAGCTTGTCTCGCCTGAGCCGAGTGCCGGGGATCATCGGCGTGAAATCCTACGTCCCCTTCCTCGACCTGCAGAAGTCGTTTCACCAGCTGCACAATGCGGAATCCTTCGCGGTCATCTGCGGTGACGAATACCTGTACAGTGCTGCACTGTTGGAGGGCATCCGCTTTTACACCATGGGCGGTCCCGGAAATCTCTGTCGCCGGCTATTGCATGCAGGTCTACAGAGACGCTCTGAGCGGTGACTGGGAATCGGTCAAGCA
>CAUZJQ010000237.1:0-6863 GCA_963580095.1 Lentisphaeria bacterium
CGGCTGGTGGCCATGGGCGTGAACGTAGGCAGCGTCGCGCAAGCCGATGCCGGAGTCGCTGTAATAGTAAACGCCGCCCAGTCCGTGGTTGGGTGTGATGCTGACGCGGAAGCCGTTTTCCGGCACAACGGTTTCAGATGTGGTGGGCAGGTCATAGGCATCGGCGACCAACTTTGCGAAGGTCGCATTGAGTACGGACGATAGGTTGACGCTGTTGAGGTCGGCCCGGCCCATATCAGAGAGGTAGTCACCGGCATCGATGTCGGAAATCGCTTCTGGGGCGGCGTTGCGTCCCTCGATCCACTCAAAGGCCCGGGCGTAATGCGCGAAATTGAGCAGCTGATACTGATCGGCGAGCAACCGGGTACGGACCATTTCGCGCCAGAGCTCGAAGTAGCGGTCAAGGGTCGAGAGTTGTTCATCCTGCAGCTTGTCGACCATGTCCGCCAGAAACTCTGTTTTGACGTCGGCATAGTGCTTGAACAGTTGCACTTTGCCCTCTTCATCAAGCACTTTGGAAAGGCGTTCGGTCTGTGAAACCAGGTTGTCACGCATGCCGACAAGATCTCGCACCATCAGCTGGTTGAGTCCCTTGAGCCGTTCCTGCTCGGTGCTTGTCACTTCGCCCAGTCGCCCGTAAAGATCCTGAGCTGTCTCCAGATTGCTTACCAGCGTGCGCTCGACGATAATCCGCTGCTGCAGAATCGCGATCACCTCCGGAAAACCGTCGCGGCGGCCATCAGCCCCTTCGGAGACAATGCGCTCCAACTGCGGTGTGATATCGAGGCGTGCATCCTGCAACCGGTCCATGGAGCGGCGGACGCGGCGCATGACTTTGGTGAAACGTTCCGAAAGTTCGGTAAGGCTGTTGCCGGAAGAGTTTGTGGCAGGCGTCCCGGCAGCTTCTGTGGCCGTCTGCGCCGGCAGCGTATTGGCAGGTGTTATCAAGATGACAATGACCGGCAAAAGAACAGGCCATAGCAGGCGACGGCAAGAAGCTGCCGCACGAGTCGTCGGGAGTTTTAGTCTGCTCTGCGCCATGTGGCCACAACGTGCTACTTTTTTTTCACCTTGCCAAGACGCCACTTCGGCCCGCGCTGCGACATTTTGGTATTGTTGCTGTCGATAAGAAAAGCTGGACCTTTCTCTGAGAATTTTTCTTCCGAATCATTACCAATAAGAAATTCCGGGCTGCGTTCGGACAGGGGCACATCTGATTCGTTGCTGGTGCGAAATGCATCGGCCTGCTCGGGATTCGGGGTCAGCAGGAAGGCCGGCACATACTGCGAATTCGGCGGATAGTTGCTCGAGTTGCCATAGTAATTCGTGGCGTTGTCGGCGACATCGGCGATCGGTTCCAAATTCGCCGGAGGCACCTGTGGCAGCAGCGGGTGTCGCCGCAGGTCAGGCGGCACCTGGGCGTAGGCTTCCCGATCGAACTTACGCAACAGATCGGCGATCTCCTGTTCGACCAGGCTCCGGAACTTGGATTCGGGATAGGCTTCGAGCACTTCGCGGATGCCGATGATTGCATTCTGGTAATCGACACGCGAAGGTTGCGTCAGACGCTGAATTTTCCTCGCCGTGCCAATTGCCTGCTCAAACGCCTTCAATTCCTTCACCTCTTCCACCGGCAGCCAGCGACCGCGGTGTTGCGCGAGTCCGACTACTTCCTGGCGCCGCTCGAACGGGATCCAGCGGTTCTCGTGGAGGACATAGCCGCGAGCCTTGTTACCAATGTTCTCAAACTCGGGCCGTTCCCAGTCCTCGATCTCAAGGAATCCACGGGCACTATAGGCATGCTTGAACAGGCGCTGTGCCTGCGGGATCTCCCCACGGTCGTAATGTGCCTGCGCCTCCTGTAACCAGTCGATTACCTGCTGCCGAACATCATCGCGTAGTGGACGCGGCAGACCCTGGGCATCGAGTTCGTGCCACCGGTAAAGTTTCCCACCGTACTTGCTGCGGAGGAACAAACCCTCGGGTTTGCGGTTGAACTTACCTTCCACCAGCTGCCCGTCGCGCAGACGGAACGCTGTCGTCTGCACGACAATGCCGGCACCGCCGGAAACGGCGAAGATACACAACGCCAGCAAGGCAAGGGAAGTGCGTTTTTCGTAGGTCAGCATGGGTTGCCGCATTATGTGTCTGAACAGCAGTTTAGTTTCGGCCAGCATCATCAACTGAAATATACGATCGTGCGTTTCTTCTGTCAACGGTGGTAGTTGATCACATCGTACCTGCCGCCACCGTCAGTGTCTTTTCCTCGGACTCGCGTGGAGGGGAAATATTCATTTGATGAGGATCCCCGGGACTGACATGCTTGCATTGCGCGGCATACGGGAAGTTTGTATCTGTTGAAATTCAGCATTGTGACAAGCAATGATGATCCCCATGGGCCGTTGCTGACCACCTCGCCAATGCACCGGTGCGCTGGTCGATTGGGTTGTCTTTGCGATGCAGTGTGATTTACCGTCGTCGTCATTCGCCCGCCGCACCTGCGAATTGTATTTTTTTTATATCCAGTGACATGAAACTGATGGTCTGTCGTAAAAACCTCGACAACTCACTCGCAGCCACTTCCTGCGGCCAGTTACCATCTCGAGGGGATTGTCTTTTCTGACAACATCTGCGTCATGGGAGGTCAGAAGCTACTGGGAGCGCCACTGCTTCAGGCGCTCGAAAATGAAATCGACAGAGGCGCGGTGGGCTTCCTTACCGTTCCCTTCGACCTCGAGCGCGGGGCCGCATTCGAAATACAGGTCGAGAGACGGATCGATTGGTCCGAGGTCCTTGATCAACCGGCCCTGGGCGAGAAAATCCGTGCGCAAAGCAATCGGTACAATGGGCACGCCAGTGCCACGCGCCAGTTTAACGCCAAGGGAATTGAAGGCAACCGGATCCATTTCGAGACTGCGAGTGTGCTGCGGGAACAGCAGCACAGATTTGCCGGCCTCAAGGCGGGCGTGTCCTTCGGTCAGCACGGTCTTGAGGTCTTCCCTGGCGTTGACGCGCTCGACGACGATGGGGTCTATGCCGCCCAGAGCCTTGCCCAAGACCGGGTACTTCATGAGGCTGGACTTGAGCACGAATGAGAATGGCTTGAACGGTAGAATCATCCCGGGTAAGACCATTGTTTCGAATGCGCTCATGTGGTTGGCGACGATGACAGCCGGGCCGTCGACCGCTTCGAGATGCCGGAACCCGGAGATATGGCACCGGCCCCCCGCTGTTTCGGCAAGCTGCAGGACACGCCGTCCGTGCACTGCAGCCATGTGCTGGTCCAGAACATTGTCCTTCACCTTGGAAGAAGCGCTGACAAGTATCGCAAACACCCGGGTGTGGAACCAAACCGCTTTCAACGGCCCCAGGTGACTGGCAAAACCGGCCCGGCCCGGTGGTGTGGTGTACTCATTGCGGATCGCTTCGGTGAATTCGGCAAAAGTCATAGTGTCGGAATGGATATCGAGGTCTTTCAAAGCGTCAGTGATAAGGGATAAGCAATATTCTACTCGTTAGCGGTCCTTGAATCAATTCGATGAAGCGACGGCGATGGGCCGTTGCACATAGACAAGGCTAATCCTATATTCGATATTTGCGGATCACTGAATCAACCCGGAGCACCTGAGATGGTGAGTAAGTGGGTGTTGACAATTATAGCGGTCATTGGGCTGGCATTTGCTGCGGTAGCCGAAGAGGAGGTCCATTGGGAGACCGACTACGACGTGGCGCTGGCGAAGGCCGAGGCGACCGGGCGGTTTGTGTTTATGAACTTCACGGGTTCCGACTGGTGTATTTACTGCATGCTGATCAACAAAAAATTCTTCAAGCACGAAGCCTTCATCAAACTCGCCGCCGACCATTTCGTTTGCCTTATTGTCGATTTTCCAAGGTTCAAAGAGCAGGACGAGAAATTGAAGAAGTTCAACCAAGAGCTGGCGCAGAAACACTTAGTACGCGGCTTTCCGGCGATTATCATCACTGACCGCCGCGGCAAGGCCGTCGGCCGCTCCGGTTACAAACGGGGCATGGACGGCGCCCAGTACGTCGAACACCTCTCCGAACTGTTGGGTCACGCCAATCTCACCAAATCCAAGGCACAGCTGCCGGAAAACATCGATGATGATGACTGATCACTTCATAGTGTACAGGTGGCGTGCAGCAAATAGTTGCGCGTGAACTCAAAGCCCTGCCGTAAGTGAATCGGAAATTTACTCGGCGACACGCTGAACTGGCCTTCCCCGACCATCGCCGGCGTACGGTCTGCATGGTGTCAACGCAAAACGACAGGTCATTCGTCTTCGATAATTATCTCGCGACCAAACGTCAACTCCGGCCCCGTGCGCTCCTTGATAACTGATTTGGCCTGCTGCTCAATGATGGTACGCAGGTCGGCGAACAGCACGAAGTTGGAACTTTCCCGGTCGTCACTGGTCCACTCATCGCCTTGCACGATCGTGGCACCTCCGGTGACAACGAAAAAACCGCCCGGCCTGAAGTATTCGATATGCCGGCCGACAAGATAATCGGCCGAATTGGTGACTGGATCGACCCAGCGCAAAACGGCCGGGTTGCCGGTCACCTGCATGCTGCCCTCGGGTGAAATCTGGAAGGATCGGTCGCCGGCCATGATGAAATTCTCGGCGGGCGTCAACTGCTTCGTTGTCAGCGGAACCGCGGTGTTTTGTGCGTCATGGCGATAGCGGATAGTGATGCCTGCTTCACCGCCGCCGTAGACAATGAAAAAGTCATCGGACGCTGTAATAATGCGATCGGCACCACCGCTGACGATCACTCCCGGAATCGCCGTCTGCCAATCGGCAAAGGTCATATACAGTTCACCGTCTCCTCCTGACCACACGACATTGCCGGTCATCTCCGGCGCGTCGGGCTCCATCTGGCCGTCGAGACCAACGATTCCGACTTTCACCGAGATCGTTCCTCTGCCCCCCTCCTGCAAATCGAGAACTACGAATTTCTGCTTGCCGGTGACACCATATCGTGGCCGCTCCTCCCAAACGCCTATGAGGTTGGGAACAAGACTATCGACACGTTCGTCGAGGCTTTCGATCGACTGTTTCTGCCCGCTGCCACAGCCAGACAGCAGCAGCGTCAGTGCCGCCGCCGATGCAGCGGCATAGCAGCATATGTAACGATGCAGGCGTGACGTCAATATTGGGCTCATAAAATGGGTATGCAGTATGGTCCGGCATGTTAAATGCCAATTCGGCTTTCCTAAAAGGTAGCACGAGCAACCCTCGCGTGCTATCGTCCCCCCCCCTGACTACAACAATTTTGGAGGCGAGTGTCTATGGCTGCGGCAAATATGAAAATCGGGTTCATTCCGGCCAATCGCGGTTTCTTCAGCAGCGAGCTGGCGGCGGCGATGCGATCAGAAACCATTGATGCCATGCGGCAACTGGCGCTCGATCCCGTGGTGCTCGAAGACGGCCAGTCAAAGCTTGGCTGCGTCGAGACCCGGCAGGAAGCTGAGGCCTGCGCTCGGTTGTTCCGCGAGCAGGAAGTCGAGGGCATCGTCATCGGTGCCGTCAATTTCGGCGACGAACAGGCCGCGGCCCTGGCCGTGAAGCAAGCCGGGCTGAACGTGCCGGTATTGATCTTCGGCTGCCAGGAAGAACACGCACTGACACCCGGCATGAGCCGTCGCGATGCCTTCTGCGGGCTGCTCAGTATCGGTGAAGCACTGCGCCAAGTCGGGTTTACCTACAGTGTGGGCCAACGGCCGGTCTGCTTTCCGTCCGATCAGTCCTTCCACGACGACCTCGACTGGTTTGTCCGCGTCTGCCGGGTCGTCAACGGCATTCGGAAGGCGCGCTACGGCCAGATCGGAGCGCGGCCAGACGCCTTCTGGACCTGCCGCTTCGATGAAAAACGTCTGCAGCGGCTCGGTCCGACTACCGTCACGCTTGATCTCTCCGAAGTATTCGGCGGTGTCCGTGCCATCAGCGACGATGATGCCGAAGTCCGCGACCTGATCAAATCGATCGCCGATTACGCCGATTCGTCGAAAATGGCGGATTCAACCATGCTGCGCATGGCCAAGCTCGAGTTGTTCCTGCGCCGCTGGCAGGCGGAAAACGATCTCGACGCGTTCGCTGTGCAGTGCTGGACCAGTATCCAACGCCACTACGGTGTCTGCGCCTGCACCACCATGAGCCGTTTCACCGATACGCTCACCCCGGCTGCCTGCGAAGCGGATATCCTCGGCACGCTCTCGATGCATGCGCTGCAATTGGCCAGCGGCAAACCCGCGGCCCTGGCAGACTGGAACAATCTGCACAATGACGACGACGACCTCGTCAATATCTGGCATTGCGGTGTGTTCCCGAAGAGCTTCGCCAAGGAGCAGCCGCGTCTGGCGTCGCACGAAATCCTGTTGAGTGCCGGCATCGCGGCCGAAAATCAGGTAGAGGGCGTCGTCGAACTGCAAATGAAAGCATCGCCGGTCACCTTGAGCCGGATCACGCAGGACGTCGACGGCGGCTGGCAGGCACTGATCGCTCAAGGTCAAATCGAGGACAATCCGGCCACTACATCGGGTTCGTACGGATGGTGCCGCATCGAAGATCTGCAATGGCTGTATCGCAACGTCGTGCTGCAGCGCTTCCCTCACCACGTGGCAATCACCCCGGCGACTATCGGCAACGTACTGTGGGAAGCCTTCGGCAATTACCTTGGCTTCGACGTTTTCCATACCCGCCAAGCAACACCCGGTCAGTATCAGACCGCCATGCCGTTCAATCAGGAGCCATAACATGGCAAACGAATTCGCAACCCAGCTTTGGCAAGCCCGCCTGCACGGAACCCAGGTTGATGTGCATGCGGTCGAGCTGCCACAGACA
>CAUZJQ010000238.1:0-6843 GCA_963580095.1 Lentisphaeria bacterium
TTTGAAATCCGAGGACGAGGTCGAGCGCATCACCCACACGATCGCCTTCCCCGACCAGCGCGCCCTGCGTCAGGACGTCGTTCGCACGGTGAACGAGCTCGGGCGTGTTCACATTTACGGCGGCCTGGGGTTCGGTGTTTTCGAGGATATCCCGCGTAACTGTTACCGTGGTTTCCGGACGTATTTCGAATTGCCCGGACTGTATCAGGCTGCGAAGATCAGTATCAACCAGCACAATTCTCCATTGTCATATGGGTACCTGAATCAGCGTGACACGGCAATCACCGGCAGCGGCGGTTTCATGCTCACCGATTACGTCAACGGCATTGAGGAGATTTTTGAAATTGGCAAGGAGATCGATACCTGGGAGACGCTTGAGGAATTGGAGGATAAGGCCAGATGGTGGCTGACACACGAGGACAAGCGCCGGGACGCTGCCAGGCGCGCGCAGCAGCGCATATTGGAAAACTACGGTAACGAAGCCTATGCACGTAAGCTGCTGGACTTTGTTAGTTGAGGGGACACTGATATGAGCATCAAAACGAAAAAAAATCACCGTGTTTTCGTCGAGGCGGGGCAGGCGCAGATCACACTTCCCATTGCCCACAATGAGCAACCGGGCAGATGGACGGTGACGGTGACGGATCTCTATACGGGAACGTCTGCCGCAAGCTCGTTCACAGTCGAATGAGGCAGGATGCGTAATCCTGCCACCGGCAAACCGGCGGCGGCATTAATTACGGAAAGAAGAGGTTGCTATTGGTGACCGGCAGACTCTGGTCCGGGCCGGACCAGGCTGCACCAGCCGCTGTCATTTCCCAGCTTCTGCCGCGATCAGCCATCTCCCGGGTCGTTCGGCCTTGGAATAGATCCAGGTGGGGCCGCGTTCGATGTAGCCGTGGATATTGGGAAAGACGAGGTCCACACAGCCGTTGGGGTTGGCATCGTCGCTGGAGCGATTGGCCCCGGTCGTGTATTGTGAATCTTACAGTTCTTCCCACAAACCCTGCAGGTCGTCGGGCAAGAGCTCCTGAGGAACAACAAACTCTCCCCGCTGTGCCGCCAACGTCGCGGCCTGTCCGAGGACCTCTGCTGCAAAGGCCTGGCGCACAGTTGTGAACGGCTCTGCCTCGCCGCTCATGAGCTGACAGAAGTGCCGGGCGACAGCACCGCCGCCGTTGTAGTGGATACGATTGCGATAGTCGAATTCGTAGACTGTTGAATCCTCAGGTGTGCCAAAGCGGCGGCAGTGCAGGATACGGCCCTTGTTGTGGTTTCCCTCGATGCTCAGGCTAAGGCGCAAAATACCTTCGAGCCCGGTGATCTCGTACTCCCGCGTCGTGTAACTGGCCGGACTGAAAAAACACTGGGTATAGGTGCCGAAAGTACCATTGTCAAATTCGATCATGCACACTTCGTTGTCGGGCACATCGACTTCCTCTGCGTACACGCACATGTCGTTTGCCCAGTCTTGCTCAAACATTTTGTCGGTATTGCCGTAGCGATACTGGGTGTTATTGCTGCTCTCTGGGCATGTGAAGCGTTCGTCACACTCTCTGCAGTGCAGATCATTCGGCTTGTTGCCACCGAAGGCCTGGCGTCTGGCGACAGCAGCAACGCGGCTGGCGCGAGCCCCGACGATGTAGTGCATGATGTCTAGGTCATGCGTAGCTTTTTCGATAAACATGCCGCCACTGCCGGCCATGGTACGCCGGAAACAGTGGTACATGCTGTTGCCGTAAAAACAGTTCTGCACGAATGAGACGGAACAGATTTGGCCGATCGCACCCGAATCAACCAGTTTCTTGGCCTGGGAGATGATGGGCGCATAGCGCATGACATGATCGACTATAATGGGGCCCGGGTACTCTTCCGAGAAGCGTAGAACATCGCAGATCTTGTCGAAACTGGCATCAAGCGGTTTTTCCAGCAGCAGCGGTGTGCTCAACCCCTGCAGTTCCTGGATGTTCTCCAGGTGACAATGGTTTGGCGACGACACGACAATGCCGTCGAGCGGCATCTCCCGGAGTTCTGCAATCGTGGCGCACCGCTGCGGTTCATTGCCGAGAAACTCACAACCGCGCCGGTACTTCTGATCATCGGGGTCCACCACGCCGGCTACCGTCACCAGGCCTCCCGTGGCACGGTCAAGTGCGCGTCCGAGATGCGCGCCCATGCTGCCGAAGCCGATGATGCCAACCTGAAATGTCTGCATCAAAAAAACCTCTCGTCTATACTTGGTTAACATGGTATGGCAACCCGCAAGGATGCCATCTGCCGTGCGATTTCGAGGGTAGTCAGATCCGATTCATGATCAAACCACTAAACCGTCCTTTAAGAACGGAACGGCCTGACGTGTCGTCCCCTCCTTAAAGGGCATGATGTCGGGTGAATACTGCGCCAGAAAGGCTCGGCGTACCTGGTCGGATGTGTTGGCGCCGCTTCGGTGCAGGGTCGTGCTCGAAAACACTGCCACGCCGCCTGCGGTCACTTCGACGGGAACACCTGGATCCTCGCCTACGTAGCCAATCAAGTCTTTAGTGTTTTCATCGCGTGTGTGCGTTCGAATGTGGCTTCCCCCGACCCGCGACCACGGCAGGACATCAATGGTCCCGTTCTTCGCGCTGACATCGTCCAGGGCACACCAGCAGGAGAGGTATGGGGAATGCGGTTCAGGGATGTAACCGGAATCCTGGTGCCAGCCGAAGTTCATCCCTACGCCCGCGCATTTAACCACGAACTGGTTCTTGAACAGGTGCGCTGTCGGCCCGATGGTGGCCCGACAAATGTCGGCCATGTAATCGCTGAACAGGAACTGTCCAAGGTCGGGGCGGCGGTCGTAGGCACCATCGATGAAGTACCGTTTGCCCTTGTGCGTGATCTCTCGCACCTGATCCCATTGCTCGCGGTCGATCTGGTCGTCGGTTTCAGCGATCAGTTCCCCGCAAACCCGACGCAGCAGTTCCAAATGTTCTTCGGAAATGACATGATCGAGTATGAAATAACCTTCCTCACGAAACTGCTGTTCGTGTTCGGCGGTGATCTTGGAGGCGGGGTGATTGGGATCGGGCATCTATTCATCTCCTTTCATTACGAGCATGTGCGAACACGGTTAGGGGGACGGTACGTCCAAGATAGGCAGAGCCTTGGATTTGGCAAGCAGGCGGGCTGTTGAGTAATTGCCGGGATTTTCCATACATATCTGGTTGTCGGTCAGGTTGGCGGTTCCGGGTGTTGTTTCAGCAATGCCCACGCCCCTGGCACTCGGCACTGCAACCGATCAGTCACGTGGATGTAACCATCTGCTGCGCGATGATTCCGCCGTCAACGTACAACATGTGCCCGGTGATGTAGTGGGCCATGGGCGAGGCGAGGAAGACTGCCGCACCGGCTATGTCATCGGGTTCACCGATGCGGCCGAGTGGAATTTGCGATCTCATCAATTCCTGCAATTCCGGGTCGCTGCTGGAGGCGTAGTCGTTGAGGCGGGTTTTGACGAGGCCCGGTCCGATGCCGTTGACCCGAATGCCATCCTCGGCCAGGGTCACTGCCAGTGATCGTACCAGCATTAAAATGGCGCCTTTGCTTGTATCATACAGGACCGATTCTCTCTCCGCCTGCATTGAATTGGTGGAGCCTGTGCAAAGAATGCAGGCGTCGCAGTTTCGTTTGCCAACCAACCGGGCAAATGCCTGTGACGTGAAATATGACGACCGAACGTTGACGTCGAAGGTCATTGCGAAATCTTCAACAGTCGCATCCCGAAACGGGCCACCGACAGCTGCCGCCGCATTATTGACGAGGCAATCGAGGCCGCCGAGTCGCTCGAAGGCGGCACCCACCAGCGCTTGGCAGGCTTCCACTGAGGACAGGTCGGTCTCGATGAAGTGACATTCCCCGAATTCCTCCAACTCTGCAAGCGCTGCGCTGCCGGTATCCGGTTCATTGGAATTGATCACGACTCGTGCGCCCGCTTTGAGCATCGCTGCCGCCATTGCTTTACCAATTCCGGAGGTGCTACCGGTGATGAGGACTTTTTGATCGTTAAGCATCGTGGTGTCTCAATTGTTTGATCGACTGTTCAAAAGTTACTCTGTGCAACTACCTGGCGCCAACAGCAGACGCCTGCCCAAAGATGAGCAATGAGTTGTTGGCCGAATACAGACAAAGCGTTGGCAACCACGACACCTGTGATGATGTCACTGGCGGGTTGGCATTCGATTGTGCCGCACAGCTTTGAGTTGTGCCGAATGCAGTAAATCATCCGGATTATTCAATCCTGTTTATGAAGAATCCAGGCTTGGTTAAAATATTCCGGGTGAATTATGCTGCATCCCAATCGGTGTTCATGCCAGAACACCGCCATCGACATTCATCGCATGGCCGGTGACGTACGATGCCGCATCCGAGCATAGCCAAACTACGGCTTCGCCAATCTCCTCGGGTTTGCCCAGTCGTCCGATCGGCTGCTCCTCGGTGAACTTTTCAACCGCCTCCATGTTGTCCACGGTTTGTCGCTGGACCATGGGTGTCCAAACCAAGCCTGGATTCACACAATTGATGCGAAGCCCCTCTCGAGCGTACTCCAGTGCTGCGGTTCTGGTCAGTTGCACGATGCCTGCCTTCGTTGCGCCGTAGACCGGCAACTTGGGTTGTCCGGTCATGCCGGCGTTGGATGCTGTATTTACGATGACCCCGTGCCCCTGTTTGAGCATCAGGCGAATCTCGTACTTCATCGCGAGCCAGATTCCTTTCAAATTCACCGACATCAGTCGGTCGTAGTTTGCCTCGGTGCAGTCGGCGGTTTTTCCCATTTCGCCAAGGATCCCCGCGTTGTTAAAGGCGCAGTCCAATTGGCCGAAGGTATCGACGCAGTTGTTGACAAGTGCCTCGACATCCCCGGATTTCGATACGTCGCACTCGAAAAAAACAGCCTCTCCCCCGGCCTGTTGAATTTGATCGACCGTCTCTCGGCCCAGTTCGATCTGGATGTCGGCGATGGCGACCTTGGCCCCTTCCCGGGCAAACAGTCTTGCCGTGGCCTGTCCGATTCCCGACGCACCGCCGGTCACCAGTGCAACTTTGTCAACAAGCGATTTTTCCACGGTCAGCCCTCCTTTTGCAGGTGCCATTTATCGGCGATTTCGGTGACCTCCAGGTTCCGCCACCGCGACGTGACGCCCTGTCCAAACAACGTTTGTTCGTAACCTGGGTCGAGTCCTGGAATAGTGCCGCCTCTGCCATCGGACAGGTCATCCAGCAATGTAAAAATGGCCATATTAACCGTAAACCGGGCGGGCTTGATCACGGGTGCTGCCGGTGGATCGATGGTGGCGACCCAGTCAACTGCATGGACCAGTTCGCCGTCGACGTACCACTCGGCGCGATCGGGCCCCGGCGCCAGGAGTGCGTCGTCACCGGGATAGTAGCGGATCTCGTAGCGGTGCCAGCTTCCCGGCTCGATCAACAAATCGATCATCACGGGATCGGCCATCGGCTTGACGGAATCGGCAGCGCCAGCGGGAGCGGACACGACGAACAGTTCACGGAGGGCCATTATACGCCGATTGGAAATTTCAAAATTTAAGACTATGCCGGCGGAATCGTCGATGAGTGCAATGGAACCGCTGCCGAGCCGCGGATCATCGGGGTCCGCGTCATAGGGATTAGCTGCCGTACCGTGGACCTGGACCGCAATATCGACCCCCGCCGCGAGTCCGGTGCCGGCGGCAAAACGCCGGTCGGCCCGGATCAACGCCTTGACATGGTCGACAGGGTTCTTGGCGCCCAGCGTAAACTTCGGAATATCGATCGTAAACTCGGGCAGCTCGGGAGTCGGCGTCGTGATCTGGGCCGCGGGGTCCAGCGCCCGAAAGTCGCCCGCCTCCAGCACGTGCCAACCGGCCCCGATAACGGCGGAGCCGGCTGACCAGTCGTGAAAGTCACGACCATTGCCGTCGAGGAAGTGCTGCGGCGCCGGCATTGCCCGCCAAACATCGACTGTGCCGGGAGCGTTGGGCCAGTCCTGGGGACGGTACGAGAGTTCATCCGAGACCTGCAGCATTTCGGTGCTCAATTCAATGACGTTTCCAGCGGGGTCGGGTATATACAGAAATATGTTGTCGCCCGGACCATGCCGACTCGGCCCGTAGATGATGGGTACCTGGTTTCGTTTCAGATGGTCGCAGGTTTCCTTGATGGCGTGCCAATCGGTGAGGTCGAAACAGTAGTGATTTACCTTTGCCTGGCCATCATTCAAGAACGCGATGCCATGATGATCCTGGTTGCAACGCACCCAGGCCAGCATATTCCCTTCGACGGTGTCGGACAGTCGAAACCCGAGCACGTCGATGTAAAACGCCAACGTGCGTTTAAGATCGATCGTATGATAGGTGATGTGACCAAACTTCACAGGCTGAACTTCGCGAGGCAAAAGCGGCCGGTCAACATGGTGCATGCCTTCGTAGAACTTCAAGCAATTGCCGTCGGGATCGCGGCAGCAGACCGACTCTCCGATCCCGGGATGCGGATCTTCATCCGGGATCGGCTCGAGACCCAGTTCGCGGAGCGCTTCGCGAACGCACTCCACTGCCGTGGCGTCGTGAACTTCCAGCCCTAGATGGTGCAATCCACGTTCTGCCGCGGGGTACAATCCCAGACAGTGATGTTGCTCATTACATCGCAGGAAAATCGAACCGTCGACGCGATCCGATATTTCCAGGCCCACGATGTTTTCATAGAACGCCGCGACGTGTTCAACATTTGGAACTTGAATGCCGACATGGCCGATGCGTTTGATTTCAATCATAGGGGATAAGGGCGTCCGATGGATTGGCTTTTGCG
>CAUZJQ010000239.1:0-6827 GCA_963580095.1 Lentisphaeria bacterium
AAACCGCTGCGCGTTCCGCTTCCCTCGCCTTCAGGATTTTACAGGTTTTTTGTCATCGGCAGCCTGTCCCATGTGTTTCCTCTCCATGCGGTCATTGACTGCAGTACCGACGCAGTGCGACTCGCGGCAGCCACGGCTGACTCCTTCGCCTTCGCAGGCTATGTTGATAGAGCTATTGGACGGCGCGGTCTCTAATTTGCGCGTCGGGATTTTGACGAGGTTTTCCTGATGCCACAAGTTGATCAATTTGAGAGTGTTTTTCGATCCGCGATTCGGGATGTCTTCCATCATGCGGATCCTGGAATTCATTCCGTTCTGGTCGTGACGGACCTTGACGCGGCGGGGGCTGGGGCCTTTGCCGAGAAAGTCAAAGGCTTTGCCGCTGTACTCGGCGAGGGTGAGGACCTGGACTGGACTGTGGTCACGGGTGACCAGTTCCGGACAACGGAGGAGCTGCAGATTTTGATCGAGAGAGAGTCGCCGGACCTCATCTGCAGCTACCGCAACCTGCACAGCAGGGCCTGGCGCTTTCCCCACAGCCTGGGCGAACACTTGGACATCATTGTGCAGCGGGTGCCGATGCCGGTGCTGGTGGTGCCGCACCCGGAGGCCGGGCGGGCTTATGAGCACGCGCTTGAGAATACGAATGTGGTCATGGCCGCCACCGATCACCTGAGCAATGACCATGCCCTGGTCAATTATGCCGTCAAGTTTACCGAGGCGAAGGGGAAGATTTTCCTGATGCACATCGAGGATGACGCGGTTTTCGAGCGCTACCTGGAGGCGATTTCCAAAATTCCGGACATCGATACGGCGGAAGCCCGGGAGAGCCTGGCGGCGCAGCTGCTCAAGCAGCCGCGGGATTATGTCAACTCCTGTGTGGCCGTACTCGGGGAGGCGGGGGTGCCGATAGAGCTTAAGTGCATTGTGGAGTTTGGCCGTTACTTGAAGCAGTATCGTCAACATATCGAGAAAGAATCGGCCGACCTGTTGGTGATTCACAGCAAGGACGAGGATCAGCTGGCGATGCACGGGCTTGCCTATCCCCTGGCCATCGAGCTGCGGGAAATTCCGATTCTGATGATCTAAAGGGACAAGTTTATGACCGCAACACTACTGTCCGCGAGCACTGCCGGAGCGGGGCACGGGACGCCGCAGTTCGGCAGCACCACCTTTATCTTCGCCTTTCTGCTGGTGGCGATGATCGCCTGCCTGGCATTGGAGGAGAAGCTGCACGCCAAGAAGTCGGTGATCGTCGGCCTGTTCGCGGTGGTCGGCCTTCTGCTGGCAGCGGCCATGGGCATTCTGCCTTTCGGCGATGTCATGTTGCCAAACGGGCATCATATCGCCATGCCCGTCTTTATCCCGGCCATCGACTGGGGCGTCATCTGTATTATTGTCGGCTCGAGTATTTTTGTCGACGTCACTTCGCGTTCCGGGCTCTTTACGTGGATTGCCATCAAGGTGACCAAGGCCTCGACAGGCGATCCGCTCAAGCTGCTGTGGTATTACGGCCTGATGACGGTGGTTTTTTCTGCGGTGCTGAACAATGTGACGGCGATGATCATTGTGGGGTCCCTGACAGGGGTCTCGTTAAAGAAGCTGGGACGCATGGACAAGCTTCTGGGCTTCCTGATTATTGAAGGGCTATTGACGAATATCGGCGGGCTGCTGACCCTGATCAGTTCCGTGCCGAACATCATTGTCGGTAATGCCGCGGGCATCAGCTTTGTCAAATTTTTTATTGTTGCCAGCCCTTATGTTGCGGTGGCCACAGTCGTCACCCTTCTGATGGGGGCGAAGCTCTTCGGGATCGACAGACTGGCAACGGAAGAGGAGAAAAAAGAGGCGGCCTTTTTGGTCTCTGGCTTCGATGAGAACGACCGTATCGAGAACAGGGGGTTGTTTTTCTTCGGCGCGGTGATGCTGCTGCTTTTTATCCTGGTTATTGCGACGGTGTCGGTATTGCCGGTGGTCAAACTCCTGGGCATGAGTTTTGTGGCGCTGGCCTTTGCCCTGATCATGCTGCTGTGTTACAAGCACGAGGTCGATCCCTTCTATAAGGCCGTGGACTGGGACCTGATCATCTTTTTCATGGCCCTCTTTGTGGTGATCAATGTCATGGAGCACGCCCATGTATTGGATCTGATCGGCAAAGGGATCACGATGATAATCGGCGACGGCAAGAACAGCTTCGGTACCGGGGCGCTGCTGGTTTCCTCGGCGGTTTTCAGTTCGGTGACCGACAACATTCCGTTGGCGGCGATGCTGGCGAAAATCTTGGGGGCGCAGGGTGTGGAGAGCAGCTCGGCGTTGTGGTGGGCGGTGGTCTTTGGCGCCAATCTCGGCGGCAATCTGACGCCAATCGGCAGTGCCTCGACCCTGGTGGCGGTGACGATCATTCACAAGTACAAGTTGCAGATGTCCTTCGGCGCTTTTGTCAAGAAGGCCTTCCCCTATGCCGTCGTGCAGATTTTCATGGCAACGGTGTATGTCCTTCTTTTGATGCAACTGTTACAGGCTGAATAGGTAGGGCCTTCCCCACGTGTGCCTCGGCAGTTCAATGGTGATACTGGGTGGGGCACCGCCGCCACTGAAGGCATCGGGATTTTCTGTGTCGTCCGGGTGGTAGGCATATCACCCGTTAATTTTGTGTTGGCCAGGAAAAGAAGAGGCCTAGATTAGGAAATCATGTCCCTTTGCTTTATGCCACATGACAACGACCCGGTGACGTGAAATGAAACTGACAGCAGAAGAAATAGCCCAATTTGAGGACGAAGGATATCTGTTTTTTCCCAACACGTTTTCCAGTGCAGAGGCAAAGGCCCTGAAAAACGCCGCGTCTGATGTCTATGCTATGGACCGCGAGGAAGTCTGGAGGGAAAGTTCCGGTGTTGCCCGCACGGCATTCGCGGCCCATACGTACAATGAAGCCTTCATGCGCCTTGGTTGCCACCCGAGGTTGATCGTGCCTGTATGCCAACTGCTCGACGGTCAGGTCTACATACACCAGTATAAAGTCAATGCCAAAGCCGCCTTCGATGGTGACGTCTGGCAATGGCATCAGGACTATGGCACGTGGAAACGCGACGATGACATGCCGGAACCCAGGGCCATGAATGTCGCTGTATTCCTTGATGATGTGACCGCGGCCAATGGGCCCCTTTTGTTTATTCCAGGCAGCCACAAACTCGGCGTCATAGATGCAGGGCACGACCTTGAAACCACCAGCTATCCGCTGTGGACACTGGATCGGGAAACAGTAACTGAACTGGCGGAACAGGGTGGCTGTGTCGCGCCAACTGGTCCGGCCGGCAGTGTCCTCCTGTTTTCATCCCTGATGGTTCACGCAAGCCCTCCAAACATCAGCCCATTTGGACGGGTCATCGTTTATCTTTCCCTTTGTCAGGTTGATAATCATATCCGACAATTCAAACGCGAGGAATGGATTGCACACCGTGATTTCACACCAATCGAGCCCTTGGCCGATGATTGCCTCGAAGAACTGATCGGGGACGGTGGACAAGAGGCAGCGGAGTAAGCCGGTCTGGAGAAACTTGTCCAGTACCCCGAATCCGCCGCCATTTCAAGACATATTTCGCAAGCAGCAGTCTATTCAGAACATGCCGTGGTCGAGATACGCCTGCTGCGGATCTTCGCCTTGCAGGATCGCTTTGCGAACCAGACTCTCGGTTTGCATCACCGTTTCGGTCTCTTCGACCACCGGCTCAGCAAGGTCGCCGGGGATGATGACGATGCCATCGCGATCGCCGAGCACATAGTCGCCGGTGGCGATCGTCACGCCGCCGATGTCGATCGGTTCGCCGAAGCCCTCGGGCAGCCAGCTCCCGACGATGTCGTGCGGCGTGAAGTAGCGGCAGAAGACCTTGAACCCCAAGCGGATGATATAATCGGAGTCACGGCAGCCGCCGTCGACGATGTAACCGCGGACGCCGCGGGAGAGCATCGTCTCGGCCGAGAGCTCGCCCATGTGCGCGATAGTGGCGTCGTTCGGTTGGCAGATGACCACGTGGTCCCCCGGGGCCTTTGATAACATGCCGGTCCACTGCAGCAGGGTTTCATGTGGATCTGCCGCCTGGGCGCGCCCGCTTACCGTCCAGATCCGGCCGGCAACTTTCCAGGTCGGCTCGATCGGTTTGATATCGATGGGTAGTGTCTGCTCTGCAAAACCGCGGTTTTTCAAGACATCATAAACGGCGGCGGAATAACATTGCTCGAGACGCTGTGCAAGGTTGTCACTCATGTCAATCGCCCTCGGGTTCATAGCATTTGGATGAATTCGACTTCGATGCCGTCCGGATCGCTCACGTACAGCAGTTTCGCGACCTTCTCGCCGTCGCGCTCGAGGATGATCGGCCCGCGCCATTGCCGGAGCCCGCGACGCTTGAGCGTATTCAACGTTCGCGCCGCGCTGCCGACTTCGAAACAGAGGCGTACGGCACCCACGTCTGACATCTTGCGTGACCTCTTGCGGCTCTTCGGCCGCAGGTATTCGACAAGCTCGAGGGGATACCCGTCCGCCTCCGCTTCGACGAACGCGACACGAACCCGCGCGCCATCGGTCTGCAGGATCTCATCGTAGCTTGGCCCTTCGCGTACGGCATCGCGGGTCAGGCGCATTCCGAGCACGTCCCGATAAAACGCCAGAGAGGTGTCCATGTCGGAGACAACAAGCAGACAGCGATGTGGGTGCAGCTTCATTGGGCGTCCAAGGTTTTGAGGAAGGCGATACCGAATCACGGCGGCGGCGCCGGTGATGCGGAGTCGCCGACCTTCAGGATACCCGGCGGAATCTCATAGTCGCGGGTGTCCCACTCGTTGTCCGGAAAGTCCGTCTTGCCTTTGCACAGGCTGGTGCCGTTCACCAGGATTTCGATCGGCCATAGTGATTCGGCCAGTTGTCGTCATGCCGCCGACAGTCAAGATAGGATGGCCCGGCAGCTTTGCCAGCGTCAGCGTGGCGCGCATCTGGGGATACGGGCTGCGGTCGCCGTCGATGACGCGGAGCTCGCAGCCTTCTATGAGGCGAATCCTGAGCAGTTCAGAAGCATGGATGCCGAACAGGCACACAATTTGCTCTCCAGCATGGTACTGGACCAGGAAATTGCTGCTGCCAGGGCAGCGTTGATCGATAAGCTGAAAACGGCAGCAGAGATCACGATCACGCCGATCGAGTAAGCGGCTGGTTACGCCGGGGTGACTGCCAATATCTTCATCGACCTGGCACCGCAGGACGAGCCCGATAACGCAATGCGCTGGGCAACGGCCAGTATCACCTGGTCGTCAGCCCCGGCAACCTGGCGGAACCCGGCAGCGGCGAGATTCTCACGGATCCGGAAGTTTACTTCTACGCCCCCGAAGGCATGCCGCACGGCGCACGCAGACCGGCTACATCGTCGAGGCGTTCCTACCGTTTTCACTGCTGGGCAGCTTCAATGTCCGACAGGGAAAAACGTCAATTTCACAGTCGCACTCTCTGATGCCGATACCATGCCTGCCCGGCAGCAAGCGTTTGTCACGCCGACGACTGCGGCGTGGCAATCGGGGCGGATGATGTGATTCCCATGGTGCTCGGCGATGGTAACGGTCGTGGCCAAAGTCCCGTGCAGGTCCATGCCCGTTCTAACGGCCGCCGAAATTTTGTCGCAACAGGCACGCACGGTTTCCTTCCAGGTCCCGATGTCAGCAATGAGAAAGCGCCATACCTCTTCTTTCGCGGCCGCATCAATACCAACCGGGTCCGCGGCTGGCTGCCCAATGCCTTACGGCTCGAGCTCAACGGCCAGGCGATCGCCGGCAAGCGCATCAGCAACCGGCCGCAGGCCGCGACTACGATGCGTGGCGACACCGACATCTACATCACCGGCGCCGAAAACAATTGATGTACCGCGAGTTGTGCGCGACGGCAAGGCCTATGCCGAGGTCAGTATCCCCGAAGGCTACGCTACAGCGATTGTGCGCCGCCCGCAGTGAGGCTGTGAATGCCTTTTCCGGGTTCGTCTGCCATCACCATGCGATCGGCTGCCTTTCCCTGTAGAACCCGCCGCCCTCGTTGCCGCCCTGGCCGAGGGCCAGCCATACCGGCGTGTCGGCGCCTTGTGCCGCCGACAGCGAGGCGTTCGCTCCGCCCATATCCGTGCGGCACCAGCCCGGGCAGCAGGAGTTGACGACGATGCCACGAGCCTTCAGGTCACGATGCCAGACGCGGGTCAACGCGTTCATGCCGGCTTTGGAAACCGAATAGGTGTTCGATGGCCAGCCGTCCTGATCGTGGTTGCCGTTGGCGACGGCATCGATGAATGAACGCATCAGTCCGGCGACATCTTCCTCAGTCAGCAGCGGCTCCATGAATTGTTTTCGCAAGGCGTCACTGAAGCTCCCGAGCTGCCCGGCAGTACTGGCGACGTTGACGACGCGTCCGCCCTCCCGCAGACATGGCAACAGGGTACGGATCACACGCTGCGCGCCGAAGCAGTTCGTGGTAATCGTGCTGCGTGCAATCTCCGCATTGATCGCGTGGCCTTTCGTAGCTATGCCGGCATTGTTGATGATCGCTGTGAACTCGAGCCCGAGCGTGGAGAGCTGAGCGATGCTCGCGACGTCGGTGACGTCGAGCAGTTCGAACGAGATCCGCTGGCCGCCATGCACCGCGGCCAGCTCGGTGTGGGCCGTATGTCCACGATCCGGATGGCGCCCGGTCATGATGACATGGACGTTCGGATCCGCGGCCAGCAGGCGGTCACAGATTCCGTAGCCGATACCGTTGTTACCGCCGGTTACGAGGATGGTGCCTGGATTCATTGTCG
>CAUZJQ010000240.1:0-6820 GCA_963580095.1 Lentisphaeria bacterium
GCGATGATGGATTTCGACAAAGTGCCGAAAGTGTCGTGGTTTCCCGGGCACATGAACAAGGCCTTGCGCCAACTCCGTGAGAAGCTGTCGCTGATCGACGTAGTGGTCGAAGTGCTCGACGCGCGCCTGCCGCTGTCGACCTGCAACCACGTTCTCGGCGATATCATGGAGCACAAGGTCCGCATGCCGTTGCTATTTAAGGCCGACCTGGCCAATCGCGATACAACTGCTGCATGGCGTGACGTGTTCAAGGGCGACGGGTGCCCGGTCATGGCCACGCACTACCGCGCCCGCGACGTTGTGCCGCGACTCCTGAAACAGATCGAAAAGGCAGAAGCCCGGGCACGGGCAGCGCGCGGTGCCAAGTATCCACGGACCCGGGCGATTCGTGCCATGATCGTCGGCTTGCCGAACGTCGGCAAATCGTCGCTCATTAATTTGCTGGTTTCGCGCAACCAGGCGAAGACAGGGCCCAGGCCGGGCGTCACACGGCATCAACAATGGATCAAGATCGGTGAGGACGTGGAGTTGATGGATACGCCAGGGATCATGTTTCCGCACATCGAGACGACGGAGACAGCGCTAAAACTCGGACTGATCGCCGCCATCAAGCAGGAACTGATCGGTGTGGAACTGCTGGCGGAATATCTTCTGCAGGTCTTCAACGATCAACAGTGCCTGGACTTCAAGAAATTCTATGACCTGGACTTCTATCCCGACTTGGTGGATGATCTGCTCGACGGCATCGGGCGGCGTCGCGGCATGCTGCTGCCGGGCGACGCGGTTGACACGGCACTGGCGGCAAGCACCTTCTTGAACGACTTTCGCGAGGGCAATATTGGAACAATCAGTCTGGAAACGCCGTAGTAATTCGGGCTTTACTGAAGCCGCTCGTAATCTGTTACAGTTCTAAAAGAAAACTTGCCCCTGAATTCTTTCCGCGGTCTTACTCCTCGGTCTCATATCGTTCGCTGGCGGATTCCAGCAGCGCGCGCTCGCGCTCGTTGAGGCTTTCGACGCCTTTGGTCGCGACTTTCTCGAGTATCCGGTCGATCTCCTCATCGAAGGCACCTGTCAGTTTCTTCTGCGCCACCCCGGCCAGCGTTGGTTTCGAAGCGGGTGCCTCAGGATCATGCCCGACCCGCCGCCGCGGCTGCACTTTGCGTCCGTGCCGCTTCATACGGAACCAACCGGTCAGCCACTGCCAACGATACTCCAGTCGCCATTTGTATAGCCAGTAGCAGAACCCGAAAGCCAGCCCGCCAACATGCGCGGCGTGTGCCACGCCGTCGTTCATTCCCGCGTTGCCGAGCATCCTAAGCACCGGATACAAATCTTGTATGACAAAGAGCAGAGCAATCCACCGCACCTCTATGGGGATCAGGAAGAACAAGAGGATCTGCTCACGCGGGTAGAGCATGGCGAACAGTATGACGACCGCCATCACCGAGCCGGAAGCACCGAACATCGGATGCACCTGGCCAAAGGTGGAGTGCAGTAGGCAGTACAGTACGCTCGCACACAGGGCCGCCACCAGATAGAACAACAGGAACTCTCGGCTGCCATATTTCAGTTCGATTCGCCGCCCGAACATCCACAGGATCCACATATTGAAAACGATGTGGAACAGGCTATTGGGATCGTGACAGAAGGCATAGGTCAGCAGTCGCCAGACCTGGCCGTGGTTGATCGTGTCCGGCGTCACCGCGAGCCACTGTGTGACAACGGAGACGCGGCCGTCGGAGATGACGATTTGTGCGACGTACACCGCGATCGTAACGATCAGGATGCGGGTGCACGTGGGGGTGGCGTTGGCCGCTCTCCCGCCATAGGAGCTGCCGGAACTGCTGCTTTCCTGGTACCAATCTCTGTTGTGTATGGGCATGGTCGTTTGTTGCGGCGCGGTTGAATTGTCTGTTATCGCATGGAATGGGCCAGCGTGCCTGCGGGTGATCTCCGCTTTTGACATGCCGTGCTTGCCGAAGTTCGGGAGCCTGCCGCAAAGCGTTGATAGCCTACTTTACGCAAAATCCACCACAATCCCACAGGGAACCGGTACGAATAGGTCACGGGCTGACATCTGGCGCTGGGCTATACGTTCTGCCGCCGTTACGGCGTCCCGTCGATTTTGAGACGGTCGGCGACGTCATTGTTCTGCGCCTCCGGATTGCCCAGGGATCCGGTCAGTGGTGTGTCGATCATCGTAAAGAACTGCCCCATGCTGCCAAGCAAAAACTCCTGCTGAAACTCGAAAAAATCGGCATCGAATCCGGTCCGGTCACCCCTGTGCCCGTCGATTTCGACGTAAAGATGCCGCGGCACATCAGGAAACTGGGACTGCGCTCGCAGTAGTAGTTCGAACAACTCTGTCGCAACATCGTCGAACGACTGATCCGGACCGATACACAGCAGGATAGCCGCGTGCCCGTCCTGGCTCAGGGTTATTCCGGGTTCTTCTGGTTTCACAGGTGACAGCCGTAGTGTTGCAGTAACGGGATTCTCTGGCACGGTCTTTCTATACCGTGAATACGAAGCGTAAAGTACTGTGTCGGGATCCAGCTGTCAGGCGTAGGTGTTTTTTTTATATCGCACGCGATGTTGAAATCTTCGTCATGCTGGCCCTGGCGGCTGCGTATCGTGCACAACCGCCATAGTAGTGGGGCAATCCCGCTATCGTCCCTGCATCTTCGTCAGGTCGTAATACAGCCCGCGCCTTTCCATCAGTTTCGGTGTGCGTGCCGTTCTCGATGATAAGTCCCTGATCTAGCACCATGATCAGATCGACATCACTCACGGTTGCGAGCCGGCAGTGCTGATGAAGGCTGTGCGACCATTGAGGAGGCGCTCGAGGTTGTTGTGAATGAGTCGTTCCGATTCGGTATCCATGGCCCCGGTGGCTTCATCGGAGATGAATACGGACGGCTCCTGGCAGACAATACGGGCAATGGCAATACACTGTTTCTGGCCGCTCGCCAGGACATAGCCACCCGCCCCGATCACCGAGTCAAACCCTTTCGGAAACTGTGAAATAAGGTTGTGACAACTCGCTACCTCGGCAGTCCGCATGGCGCGCGCCGGGTCAGGTGTCGGATCGTGCGAAGGCAATGTTCTGGAGCAGGGTAGCAACGAACATTCGGATTCACGGACTCCAGGTTTCACTGGGGGTGTGCCCGGCTGAAATAAGCCACGAAAGCTCGAAACAGTGGCCGATCACTGGTTCGCCTGGAGACGGCCCAATGAGGTGACTGCGGTGCTGACACGTGCGTTGAGCGTCTGCAGTTCCGACTGAATCTCGTCCGTGCTGATTTTGTTGATACCATCCGGTTCGCTAACCCGAGCCTGCAGCATCTCGATATCTTTCTGGACAAAGGAGAGATCCTGCTCGAGTGCCGCAACGGAGTGTTCAAAGGTGTTGAACAAGGTTTCCATCTTTTCGTAGTTTTGCCACTTGACGATCGTGGCTGTGAGAATCTGGGTCAGCATCTGCAGCGTCGGTCGACAATGTTTCGGCAGTTCTCCGGTCGGCATGGGACTGTCGCAATAGATGACGCCCATGACACGCTTTTTGCCGGTGCGATGATTGAAAGTGACCAAAGGCAGGCAGACGACAGAGATCAGTTTGAACTTGCGCATGGTGTCGGTCCTGACCTGCTGGGCACCGGCGTCCTCGATGACAATGGGTTCGTCACCCGATACGACCTGGCTGATGATCGACTGGCTGATCGTATAGCCGGAGGGGTCCTCGTCGGTCAGCGCTTTACCGCCGATTCGGCGGGCTGCAACCTCGGACAACTCCATCTCGCCATCGGCTTTTAGATCAACGAGGAAAGCGTAACCGCGTTTCGTATGGGTTAGGCGCACAACTGCGTCGACAGCGTTATTGAACACTTCCTGAAGGTTCAGTGACGTGTGGAACTCCGAGATAACTCCGAGCATCAACTGCAGATGGTTGGCGAGCGGATCCACGCGGGGTACCTCTCGCGAATCCTCACCGGACCAGTTGAAGAGAAATTCCTCCACACCAACTTTGATCGTGATACCGTCACGAAGTTTGGTCGCGTCATTGATCGGTCGACCACCGACGGTGCAGCGGCTCTTCTGCTCGACGTCGAGCAGTGAAAAGCCCTTGCCCTGATAGACGAAACGCAACTGTTCGCCAGCAATGAGATTGCTTGGGATGACAAAATCATTGGCAATATTACGCCCCAGGCTGAGGTCGCCGGGGCGCATTTCCCAGACGAACCCCTTCGGCAGAACGCCCATGCCGAGGCTGGTAAGTTTGCCGACCAGCAAGCTGCGATCGCAGTCGTTGCAGCTGTCGGCATCTGGTTGATTCAAGGCCTTGCACTGTGGGCAAGTAATATCATCCATTGTCACTGACCTCACCTTTTTTGTCTGCCGAATGGCTTTTTACGTTTAAAAATTGATTGGCGCTTTCGCTTCGTCAGGCGGTCTAGTTTTCCAACGCTTGTGCATCCAGATCCACTGGGCCGGCCGTTCCTGGATCATCCGCTCGAGTTCCAGGGTAAAGCGTGCGGTGTTGGCGCGGGCGTTCGCGTTGGGGTCATCCCCCCCACGCTCCAGTTCAATCGGTGCGCCGAACCGCATATGATGGTTCCAGTCGTTCGCGGCCCGGTGACAACATACTGGCAGGACGACGGCACCTGATCTTTCTGCCAGCACCGCCAACCCCGGCATAGTACAGGCAGGCATCCCGAAGAAATCGACGAACACACCCTCGTCTGCAGTCATGTTCTGATCGAGAACGAATCCGACCATCGCATTCTTTTTGAGCGCCTTGAGGACACCACGAGCTGCACCATGTCGTAAAATTCCATGCACACCTCGAGCATCACGGATCATTCGGCGAAATGTTTCCCCTGCGGGATGCTTAAGCTCTTTGTAGACAACGTACATTTCCGGGCCGTGTCGGTTAACCATCGGCAGAGGCAACTCCCAATTCCCCATGTGACCTGACAATGCCAAGACTCCCCGACCCTGCTCGAGCGCCTTTTCGAGGTGTTCTAGCCCGTCAAACTTTATCAATTCCTCCAGTTTCTCGTCCGCAAGCGCAGGCTGCCGTAGTAATTCTATCGCCGTCAGCCCGATGTGCCGGTAAACTGCCGGTTCGATCGCCGCCGCCGTTTCGGGTCCCAGCGCCGTTTTCATTTGCTGCCGGACCACGTTGCGGCGAAATCTCACCACCCGCCGCAGTCCCCAGCCGAGCAGACACCCCAGACCGATCTGCAAACTCGCGGGTAGAGAGCCGACCAGCCAACTGAAACACCGAATAAACAATGCCATGGGCAGCTATCTTACCAATCGTCTTCGACTTCTTCCTCGATAAAGATTGGCTTGGGTTTGGGTTTCTCCACAACCGGCAGGACGGTCTGGAGATGTTCCGGTTTGGGGGCTTCCGGTTTTTCCTCTACAACGGCAGCGGGCGCTTCTTCGGGCGCCGGTTGCGTGTCGGGTGATGTTTCCGGTGTGTGGGCAGCTCCGGCATGACCATCTTCTACAGTACCGTCGCTGTTCAGGGTGGCTGTCTCATTCGTGTCGAGCAGCGCGATGTTCAACGAAAAAGGGGCGTCGACTTGTTTGACTTTGTAAAGCAGGTGCACGATTTCCACATCTGCCGCCTGGCTCTGTTCCCAGGTCTCCGGTCGGAAGGGGCCGTCGTCGATGGCCATTGCCAGGCACGTGGTGCCCGCAAGGTCGTAGTCATACTTGCCGATACTGCGGCCGGGGGCGAGCCTGACTGAGAGAATGGCGAATTTTTCACCCGCTCCGAGAGAGGGGCGCGCCTCGAAATCGATCGTATCCCACTCCAGCACCGGGACAGCTTGGTCAACCAGCCGAAATCGGTCGATTTCTCCGAATCGCATGGCCGTTGCGGGGCCACAAGCGATCAGGAGAAGTGCGAGAATTGGGACAGCGCACCGACGCGGACAATGAGGTTTGGCGATGGTATTCACGGAGTTCGTCCAGTTAGATCCCAGTTTGTCAACGTTGTGGTAAACCATACACACGGTATAAACTATTGAAAGTTAGCCTATTTTCAAGTGCCGTTGGCGCGGCCGGTTCCTGCCGCTGTCGCGACCTGTCAAAAGCTGATTTTTGTACTCCTGACTGTATTTCTTCTCGTCGACGTGCCTTTCGTGGTGAAAGCTCTATCACGGTATGGTGAGTTACCACGAAGATAAGAATTTGTGTTCGGAGTTCGTTATTGTACTGTTCACCCACTCTGATTCTATCATGCCCCCTTCAATCTTCAAAGCCTGCGATATCCGCGGACTCTACGGTTCGCAACTTGATGAGCCGACTGCCTATGCCGCAGGCTGCGCTGCCGGCTCGGAGATCGACGGCGGCACAGTCGTGCTCGGTGGCGATGTGCGAACCAGTACGCCTGCCCTCAAGAAAGCTGTCGCGGAGGGACTGGCCGCCGCTGGTTGCAAGGTGCTGGACATCGGCATCGTGCCCACGCCGGTCGCGTATTTCGCCAAGCGCTTCCTGCAAACCGACCACGTCGTGATCGTCACGGCCTCCCACAACCCACCCGCGTACAACGGCATCAAACTGATGCTGAATAATCAGCCGACGATACCGGCCGGTATCGGGCGTCTGGTCGACCGCATCGATCGCCGGGACTATCGCGAGGGCAATGGCAGCATCGAGGCCATGTCTGTGCGAGATGCATATCATGCCTGGCTGTCGGAAGAATTCGACGATGCTTTCGGGCGGCCACTGCGCGTTCTCGTAGACGCCGGCAATGGCTGCTATGCCGACTGGGCGCCGCCGATTATCGAACGACTGGGACACG
>CAUZJQ010000241.1:0-6800 GCA_963580095.1 Lentisphaeria bacterium
TATCTGCCGGAAACCTGTACCTCAGTGTCGCACTCGAAGCCAACACGCACAATGGCGATCGCGAACTCGACACGTTCCTGTCCTGGTCACAGGCTTTCAGTGGTCGACAAGTGAACGCCGGTATGAGCGTGAGTCGAGAACTGGCCACCGCCGACAGACAGAGCATCTACGCTTTTCTGACAATCTCTGGAACGCGGTAGGCGCCATCCTGGAGCGTGGCGCCACAAAGACATGCGGTGCCCGTGTTGCGATTCACGGTGTCAGGTCGACGACGGCATCGTCGTCTGCCAGGATCCAGTAACCGAGGCTGGGCGCCAATTGTCCGTTGTCGACGGACATGTACCGTGCTGCCGCGTTATCCCACGTCCAGATCGTGGCATTGGACGCGGGCGTGGCAACGGTCTGCGCAACCCCGACGAGATTCCACCCGGTATAAAGCAACAGTGTATTGTCGATGATCGCCTGGCCGGTGACGGCGACATCCTGCTGCTCTGTTGCGTGAATCCAGTACCCGGTCTTGCCTGCCACGGTGCGATCGAACACGAAGCTGTGCTCCAGAGCATCCCACGACCAGCTCACGGTGATTGCTGCCGGCCACAGGGCTGTTTCCGGCTGCACCGTCGGTGCGATAAGGTTCCAGCCGGCGGTAACCGACACGCTGTCGCTCGTCGTTGTGCCGCTTTGCGGATCGGTGCCGAGGCGGAATTCATCACGATTTGACACGCTGTCCGCATCGGCATCGGCCTCGGGGTCTATCGCTGTCGTGAGGAAATGACGAACTGCCCAGGCATCGCTTATAACCGGGCCGAATACTGCTTCGACCTGTCGTGTGATATCCATCGGGAGCAGCAGTGGATTGTTTGTCGTGTCTTCGGGGGCGACATCGCCGGTCCACCCGACAAATTCATGCAGTGGCCCTGCGGTTGCGGTGAGCTCGGCATTGTCGAAATCTGCGTAGTCACCAGCAACGTCGTCGACGGCACCGGCACCTTCGCTGTCGATGGTCAGCGCATGATATACGAACGGCTGCCACACGACATCCGTTGCCGAGACGCGATGACTGGTTGGATCGGTCAGCGGCAGAAACGCATCCTGCGTGGTGGCGTCTGCGAGGTCTGCAATCATCAGGTTTTCCCAGTCGACGACTTTTAGTTTGGCATCGACCAGCGCGTTGTTCAGGTTGATGGTGCCGATGAAATGCCCGTTGCCTGCAACATCGAGCCCGATGGTGTCGGCTTCGCCCACAAAGTTGTCTTCCTGGTCGAACACACCGGGGCGGATGTTATCGAGATCGTCGATCGTGGCGTCGGCGCCGCTCGGCAGGCGAAACGGCGAATCGGCACTGCCGAGCTCAAGCAGCAATGCTGTGCCGTGGGCGTTTGTCAGGCAAAACAGAGACAGGATTATTACGCGTACCATCATAGTCAGAACGGCCGGTCGAAGGTCAGCGTGGCAGATACGGCGCCGCTGTTGTAGTAGAGGAAGGCGGTTGCCAGCTCGATGACGGGATCGGCAAGGTTCCCCTGCCATACACCGCCGACCCGGTCATAGGTTTCCCAGTCTGCAGCGGCGGCATCCCAGATTTTGATCTGGTCGCCATCGGCGGCGCCGGTCCACGCCAGACTGTTCAGCGTGACTGCGACGGGCCACGGATAGGCCAGGAGCTGCCAGCTCTGCGGCGGCGCCAATATGCCGATGCTGTCGCTTTCGGTGACGATGCCGTACAGTTGAATCGTTGTCGTGCCGTCGTTGCTGCGGCTGCGCATCCAGGCGGCGCCGTGTTCGATGACGATGCGGCCTGCCGGCATTGCTGTCTCGGTGCCGTAGATGCGCCACTGCCCCTCTGTCAACTGATAAACGTTGAAGGCGTTGCCGGTCCAGACATGGAGCAGCTCGCCGTCGTTCGCGTCGCCGGTCAGCATCGACGCGACTGTATGCGTCGTCTCGAACGGGCAGCTGAGTGGCGCCACTGCATCGTCTACAAGGGATGCCGTGACTGTACCGGCGACTGGCGACAGCGTGTCGGCCGCAACGGCGAGGGTGGTTAGCATAGCGATGACAGCGGATTGAAACATCGATAGTACTACGGGCACACGGCATGATGTATTACACGGATTGAGCTTGCAGGGGGGTGATGGTGTTGTTGTCATCCGTTTCATCTGGATCGTGTCATGATCAATGCCGGGTCTGCCAATCTGGCCGGACACTCTGCGGTTCACTGACAGTGCGCTTCGACCAGCGTCCGGTCTGCTACCTGCAAAGCACCTCGAAAATTGAGTAGAGACGTTCTACCCAGTCGCGATCTTCTCCATCTCATTCACGAACAGACTCACCAGGTCTGGCTGAGCAAGCGGATCCAGTTTCCCGACAGAATCCCGGTGACATCCTCTGCCGAGTATCCCCGCTTTTCCAGCAGGTCCGGCAATTGTTGCAGATCGGCGATGGTGTTCAGATCGCGCGGCGCCTGTTCGCTGCCGAAACCGCCATCCAGATCCGTGCCGATCCCGCAATGGCGTGTGTTGCCGGCGAGCTGAGCGATGTGATCGATGTGGTCGACGACGGTATCGAGGGTTGCCGATGTTGCCTGGTCATATGACGGCGTGTCCTTCTTCCAGTCCGGATCGAGCATCCACGCATCGAATGCCGCACCGATCATGCCGTCACGCTCGATAATTGCCTTGATCATCTCGTCGGAGAGTTGCCGTTGCCCAGGGACCAGAGTTCGGCAGTTGTGATGCGAGGCCGCCACTGGTCCATCGTATGTTTCAAGGGTTTCCCAGAACGCCTGGTCCGTAGTATGGGTCAGGTCAACGATGATCCCCGCGGCAGCCAGTGCCTCGAGCAGGGGTTTGGCTCGCGGCAGCAGTCCCCCTTCGGTCCCGGTCCCGTGCGAATATGAACTGATGCCGTAGTGTGCCAGGCTGACCATACGCAATCCCAGGTCCCACCACTCCGCGACGTTGTCCGGAGAGAGAATCGGATCGGCACTTTCCATCGCCAGCACCAGCCCGATGGGGGTGTCCGCCGTCGGGGCCTGCCATGCGTCAACGACTTCGTTGAGGTCGGAAACATTGTGGATGAACCGGATCAGCCCTTCACGCTCGAGCACCTGGTAATAAGCGACGTGTCCGTGACCAATGCCGTGGCATTGATCCTGGCAGTACATGCCCGATCGTGTCCATTCGTCATTGGGATCGATACGGCTCATCACCGTGCCGAAAACGATGCCGACATGTCCCCGGCGCAACTCCGGCCAGGTCACTGTGCAGCTCCCGAATGAGCGTCTTATGTTTTCACCGTCCTGCGTGCGCACGGTTGCCGCAGGAACGGTGAGGTCGCGGTTGACCTGAACAGCAGAGAAGGCCAGGTCAAGGTGCGCGTCGATTATCAGTTGATGTGCCATTTATGATTCGTGAGGTGCCCCTACTGCCAGTTGTTGCGGAAAAGGCGCAGCAGGTTGCCATGTGCGATCGCCGCTACGTCGTCCTCGTTGTAGCCTGCCCCGCGCAGCAGATCGAGAAACCCCTGTAAATCGGCGATCGTATCCATATCCACTGGCGCCAGTTCCCGGCCGAAACCGCCGTCGAGGTCGGTGCCGATTGCCACATGCCGGCTGTTGCCTGCCAGCTGGCAGATATGATCGACATGTTCTATCATGGCCCGCATCGGCCGTGCTGCCTGCGACACGAACGTACTGGGGTCGTCCCAGTTTACCTGCGGATTAACCATCGTGTCAACGAAGACGATGCCGATCACTCCATCCCGTTCGATGATTGCCCGCAGCATGTCGTCGCTCAACAGCCGTTGGCCCTCGACCAGTGCCCGGCAATTACAGTGGCTGGCATGAACGGGGCCGTCCCAGTAATCGAGGATTTGCCAGAACGCCTGGTCACTGGCGTGGGTCAGATCGATGATCATCTCAGTTTCCCGCATCGCATCCAGGAGCGGGTATGCCGGTGGGTAGAGCCCCCCCAGGCTGCCGGTGCCGTGGCCGTAGGTATTGGCACCGAAGTGGGTGAGCGTCACCGAGCGCAACCCGGCTTCCCACCACTCCGCTACAGCTTCCGGCGAGCTAATCGGATCGGCGCTTTCCATACTCAGGATCAGGCCGACCGGTGTATCCGGCTGCGGGTCTTGCCATGCAGTGACGGAGCGCTCGAGGTCGTCCTTGGATTTGATGAAAGTCACTTCGCCGCGGCGCTCGAGTGCCTTGTAATAAGCCAGGTGCGCCCGACCGCGGGCTTCTGCTGTGTGACGGGTGCGGCAGGCGTTGTGCGCAGTCAGACTCGGTGTCTGGACGCGGGCCATGATCGTTGTCAGCATGATGCCGACCTCAGCGCGGCGCATTTCCGGCAGGCTGACGGTGGCAATTCCTTTGTACAGCGTGTGGGGGCTGCCGCCGCGCCGTTCCAGAGAGTCCGGATGCGAAGACAGATTACAACGAACTGGATCTTCACGTTCGCGCAGTTCCTGAATGCTCCTGGTCAGGTCACGCCGGTGGAACAAGGCGTTGTATGCCATATCGAGATGGCCGTCAATGATCAACATGGTGAGAAGAAGGCAATAGTTCGTTGTTCACGATCACGCTGGACTGCGTACAATACATCCTGTTATAGGTTTCACCCTGAAAACCCAGGTTAATTCCAGCCTTAAAATAATGTGCACGTGAGTGGCGTCGTCTATACTTTCGACTATTTTCTGTTGTACGATTTTCCACGAGGAACTGAGACATGAACTCCAATGAACGAAGTGTGATCGTCACCGGTGGTGCAGGTGGCGGCATAGGGATCGGCGCGACGCGTGTGCTTGCCCAGGCTGGCTGGCGGGTACTCGTCGTCGAGATCGATCGGCAGGCAGTCGCGGCTATGCAGGCGGAAGCGGCTGAGGCCGGCTGGCATGCGGACGTGCTATTTGCCGATATCACTGAGACCGACGCACCGGCACAGATCGTTGACCATGCACTTGAACTGTACGGTGGTCTGAATGGATGTGTCAACAACGCCGGGGTCGGCCTGGTCGAGGATTCGACCGAGATCACCGATGACCAGTTCGACACCCTCATGGCAGTCAATATTCGGGCGATGTTCCGTTTGTCACGTGCCGCATACAGCGCGCTCGAGGCGAGGCATGGGGCCATCGTCAACATCGGTTCGATAAACAGTCGTGCGACATCGGCGAGACACGCGGTGTACGCTGCCTCGAAGGGGGCAGTCGAGAGTCTGACTCGTGGGATGGCTTTGGATTACGGGCCCCAGGGCGTCCGGGTGAATTGTGTCCTGCCCGGCCTGGTCGATGGTCCGCAAAGCCGCAAGGTTATCTCCCAGTTGTCCGATGATGTCGAAGGGTACCTCGAGATGTGGATAAAATCGAAGCAGGTACTGCCGTATTTGACGGGCCAGGATGATGTGGGCCGTGTTATCGCCTTTCTGCTCAGCGACGATGCACGCGCGATCACCGCCCAGGCGATCGTCGTTGACGGCGGCACACTCGCGCAGGTTATTGATCGATAGA
This sequence comes from Lentisphaeria bacterium, assembly GCA_963580095.1. GTDB lineage: Bacteria > Verrucomicrobiota > Lentisphaeria > JABSQK01 > CAJWLW01 > CAJWLW01. Next base: position 5,512 of record CAUZJQ010000241.1, read on the forward strand.
GGGGGCGTGGTTTCATCACGAGAATGGGGCGACAGGAAGATACTATGCAACTTAAGAGTGGAGAGTGTGAGCGGTATAGTGATCAGGGATTTATATCTTTGGATCCGATCATTGCTGCGGATGAAGTCTTACGGTTGCAGGAGATTTTCGATCGATTGTTCAGCATTCCGGCCGATGGCGGCAACCCCCTGTACTTCGACTTAACCGGCAATGACCCGGACGCCGACCTGGATCACGGCTCGGTCCCGCAGCTGTTGCATCCGTCGCATCACGTGACCGAATTGGCGGAGTCACCGGGATGGCAGGCGGCACTCGACATCGCCATGCAACTTCTGGACACCGGTGATTGCACGCGCGACGACCTGATCGTCCGCGACCATGCGATTGTCAAACCCCCGGGGTCCACAGGGGCGACTCCGTGGCACCAGGATGAGTCCTACTGGGATGATGACAAGGCGTACCAGGAGCTGTCGGTCTGGATTGCCCTGCAGGAAACGACCGAGGAGATGGGCTGTATGCAGTTCATCCCGGGCTCACACAAAGGCGATGTACATCCGCATCATACCTGGCAGAATGATCCGAACATCATTGCCCTGGAGATCGACGACGGTTGTGTTGACGAAGCGAATAAAGTTCCGTGCCCGCTGACGGCCGGTGGTGCGACGGTGCATCACTGCCGCGCTGCGCATTACACCAGCGGCAATCAATCCGCCGTACCCCGGCGAGCGTTCATCCTGACGATCGGGACACCTCCGCAAACGCTGGCAACGCCCCGAAATTTTTATTGGAACCGCAAGGACCGCGACTATAAAAAAGAGTATCTTACTGAAGACGGATAGGACTGCTTTCCGTGTCCGTCCTGCAAACTGCGAACAATCAGCAACGATGGAGTATGTATTTTGACTTTTCGACATAACAACATGCGGTCGACGGCTACAACAATTCTCTGCATTGTCCTCGCGCTGTGCGCAGGCATTGTGTATGGCGACGACTGGCCGCAGTTCAATGGCCCGGGTCTCGACAACATCTCGCACGAAACAGGTCTGTTGAAGCAGTGGCCGGAGGGCGGCCCGAAACTGCTGTGGGCTCAGACCGGCTTTGGCGTTGGCTATTCCACGGTGGCCATCGCGGACGGTACGATTTACACCAGCGGAAAAGTCGGCGACAACATGCTCGTGTTCGCACTGAATATGGACGGGACGACGAAGTGGCAGTTCGCCAACGGTCCGGGGTGGAGCGGCAGTCTTCCGGGCGTTCGCTGCACGCCGACGATTGACGGAGAGCACGTA
>CAUZJQ010000242.1:0-6784 GCA_963580095.1 Lentisphaeria bacterium
CTATCCAAACTACAGTGACCGGACAAGACGCATGCTGGCGATCGCCTACCGACCAGCCTGGGCCGGACCGATTGCCAAAGTGGAAGAGCACGACCCCGAACTGATCGCCCGGCAACCCAAACATATCCGCAAATTGCTCGGCAGCCTGAATACCCGTGACATCGAGTTCGACTTGCCCAATCGCCCGGACAATATGCGAACGACCGGGCCGGGAGTCAGTCCGGAGCGGTGGAGTTAGGAGAACCTCTCACACCCCAGCGCCTTCCCTGCCGCATGAACTCACGGCCTCGACCGCCTTGGGCGGCAGCCGGATTTTTCTATAATGAATTCGAGGATCGCCTTGGCATCGTCATATGATGTTTCATGCTCCATATCCGGACGATAAAGCAGCTTCACATTGGGGTGCCCGATAGTCTCCAGAGCCTTGGCGAGTCGCAATACGCTGTCTGGCGGCACAGTGGCGTCTTTGCCAGAGACCGCCAAACCTATCGGCATGGTCAGTTTTTCCGGCCAATATTCGGCACTGCGATTCTTGTATTCGAGCGGTATCTCCGCCTTGCCACCACCATAGGAATTCTTCATTGCGTCCTGAAAATTCTCGTATTCCAGAAAGTTAGCAAGGCCATTTGTCGACGCCACGCCATCGATGAGTTCCGGGTGAAGGACGGCAAAAGCCAGACTGCAGGCACCCCCCATCGAAGAACCGCCGAGCAGGACACGCGACACCCGATACGCGGCCTTCAGCTCGGCAATAATCTGAACCACATCCGCTTCAGCGCTGGGCCCCATCCATGACGGGCCGCGGTAGTCCGGCGACACGTATATCAGGCGATGCTCCGCCGCTATATCCCGGGCTGCTTGAAATTCATTGCCATCCTGCGTGGCGAACTGCCAGCGATCCGATCCGGATCCGTGCAACGCAATCAAGACATCATGCTCAACACCCGGCTCGAACGATCCCGGCAAAAACAAGACGTATTTCTGTTCGGTACCGTCAAATTCTGACACAAAACTGACATCGGTCATCATCGCTAAGCTACTTTTACAGCTGTTGCTTGGGCATGGATACAAAAACGTTGTAGACAACTCGCCGAGGTATAGATCACCATCGCAGATTCGACCGGCACCGAATCCCAGCAAAAAGCGATTACTTCAGGCTGACACAGTCACTTCCCGATACTGATGACACCCACACCAATGAAGCCACCGTAGATCTGTGCTTCCTGCTTAACGCCGTCGCGGTAGTACTCGACGATGACCGGCTCTTCGGGATCGGAGCGGCGGGTCATGCGTACAAGACTTCTGCGACCGCGAACGGGCTTGCCGTTGTAAGAGACGATCACGTCGCCCTTCTCAAATCCCGCACTCTCCCCCTGCGTGTGGGGGGTGATACCGGTGACGCCCACGCCGGCTTCCGGTGAGGCTTGCATGCGCAAGGCAATCTCGGTCGTCGTCAGTGCATCGCCGGTAGCGGACTCCGCATATTCTGCAAGAGCAATCGCGGACGTTTCCATGCCGGAACGTGCCAGGGCGAAGACCAGAGACTCGACCGTGTCGTTGTTCTCGTACTCACGATCGAGTGCCTGACTGAGCGCATCAACGGCCTCCGGCGTACCGACATATCCCAACATGCGCGCCAGCGCTGCGGTAACGCCTTCATCCGTTTCGTAGGACAATTGCTCAATAAACAAAGGCACGTAGTCGCCATCCGACCAGCGCAATGCATGTATGGACGACTTCCGCAACTCGGGCGAAGCTTCGGTCGACTGCAGCGCGTATGCAAAAAGGTCGGGTTCTCGACCAAAGCTACGAAAAAACTGCCGGTGCGAGAGTCCGAGCGAATTGTCGCCGCGCTGGTCGGCGACGACGGTGTTGAGCATCGAGACCAACAACGGATAGCCATCTTCGCGAAGTTCCCGCAGTTCACCGAAAATAGCCATGACGGCGTCACCTTCACCATTCGCAAAGGCCTGTTCGAAGGCCTCGGCGTATTCGGTCAGTCGCAGGTCGATATCGTGACGGGACAGCGGTTGGGGCTCGAGAGTTGCTGACCCCGCAGCACTCTGGATCGAGGCATCATTCCATTCCAGCTGCTCACGCAGGCGGCGGCTCGTCAACTGCAGCTTGTCCTCGAGTACTTCAACGTCATCCTCACTCCGTTTCAGAAACTCCTGTTTCTGAGCCAACTGTCTCTTCTGCCCCTGGAGTCGATCGATGAGCTCGTCGCGGCTCATCGACTCGTAATCCTCGAGGCGGGCAGGCTGCGATTCCGAGGCATTTATGACGACCGCAGCAGGCGGTGCTGCCGGCTGGCCAACGGGTTCAGCCCGGCGCAGAACGACAACGATTGCGACAGCGGCGACAATGGCGACAACAATGGCGGTGATTCGTTTCATGGGGCAATATACCGTGCTTTTGGCGCTGTGGTAAGCGGCATAAACGCCGTGAGGATCACGCAGAGGATTGTCAGGATCGTCAGCGGTCGGTCAAAACTGTTCCAGGAATCGTAGGCGATACCGAAAAGATAGGGGCTGACGCTGCTGCCAATAACCAGCCCAGCCATACCGAGGCTACGAATTTTTCCGAGATGCCGCCGTCCATAGTAACGCGGCCACAGGGCGGCGACCGTGATGAATCCGAGTCCCTCACCGGTTCCCACGACAACGGCGAAGACCAGGGCTAATGACATCGACGACATCTGCAGCAGGAAAAAACAGCCCACCGCAATCATTCCCTGGGCAAGCGTCAGGAGCAGAGGCAGCGGTAGCCGATCCGCGACGAAACCACCGAAGAATTGGGAGAGCGCCAGGCACATGCCGTATACAACCAGTGTGTTGGCAACGTCGGTCCCAGTGAGCCCACGGCTTGCAAACAGCGGCAGAATGTGAAAGGCGATTCCGGCCCACATCACACCACTCAGGCTGGAAAAGAGTATGATCAACCAGCAGGCCCGGGTTCGGACCGCCGCACCAGCAGTGAAGTCGGCAGCGGCCGGCGGTTCGGCAATCGTCACGGCGGCCTCACTGCCGCCGTCGATCGTCTCACCGACATCGGCCGGTCGGTTGCGTAAAAATAAGCCGACCATCGGCAATACGGTGACCACAAAGAATACGCCTTGAACAGTAAACGCGAGCCGCCAGCCATAGCGCTTAATCAGCCACATATTGAGAGCCGGCACAATCCCGATGCACCCGGCGATAGCCATGTTCTTGATCCCCGTCACGCTGCCGAGTCGTCGGTTGAACCACATCGCCACTGCGTTATCGGCTACCATCGGCAGACCACTGTGCCCGACAACGCGCAAAAGGACGAAAGCAACGAACAACGTCAGTGCCGACGACACGCGGGACATGAGCACGCAGGCACCAAGCATTGCGACGACCGCAATGATGGAAACGCTCCGCACGCCGAATCGATCGATGGCGGCGCCGATGGCCAGGGCCATGCCACCGGCAATCAGTGTCGCCAGCATGTATATCCCGGCAAGGTCGCCGTGACTCAATCCGAGTGCCGCCCGCAACGACGGGTTGTAGATAGCGATGACAACCGACTGCCCGGGATAGGAGGCCAGATGAATAGCAGTGGCAACGACGAGGATGACCCAGCCATAGGAGACCGGTAGTCGTGTGGCGATACGGGCGGGAAGAGTCATACGAAGATCGCAGGATGAAAAGGAAGTAAATTAATAAGGATAGCATTGCGACCCCGCATCGGCAGTAGCCGGGACGGTCGCTTTTCAAAGTTCGGATCAGCGTTGTCAGAGATTAAGGCGGAGAATCACTGCCGGGATCAACTCAAGCCGGCGAGGGCTGGCTTAATCCAGTCGACGCTGCGGCGCGGCGCTTCGCCGTAGTTGTAGAAGACGACCTCGTCGGCACCGGCACCGGCGACTGCCTGCGCCATGGTACAGGTTTCGGATTCTGACAGGATAGGCGTACCCATACCCGGGTGGTTGAACCCCATTCGCAGCGCAAAGTTGAGGCGCTGATGCGGCAGTACCACATCACGGGCACGGCGGACGGCAGTGGCGGTTTCCTCGATCCCCAGGCCGTAGGCTCCCTGCATGACCCAGTCGACATGCGGACTCGGTCCGGCTTCAAGTTTGGTGCCGGTACCGGCAAGTGCATTCTTCATGGACAGTAGCAGTCGTGCCTCGGCGTCGCGGCAGTGTTGTTCGCAGGCTGCATATGCCGGGACCGCATCGCAGAATTGATCGATCGTCTCCGGCAAGTCCGTCGGGATCATAGGGGCTTCTTCAAAGTATCGATCCATGTGCGCAATGATAGCCAACCGCAACGCTTCAACATCGATACCCGCAGTCTCCCTCTGTTCCACGTCGGCGGAGTTGAAACTGACATCCATCAAGGCCTGTTCAAGTGGTCGCAGATAAACACTCTCGCGTTCGTGATGGTGTCCGCTGACCCAGTCGGAACCGTGGGCACGCTTGCGATAATTCGATGCTTCGAGCATGACCGAGGCAAGCGGGTAGTTGGTGGCAATGTCCTTGACTGTAGCCTCGACAAAAGCGACTGCATCCGGGTGCGCCGGAGAGAGCGCGTGCGGATAGGAGTCACCGTAAGCGTTGCGGATAGTGGCATCCGGATGCAGTAACCCCAGCCGTGTATTGTGCAGACAGACATGCCAGGCGGAAACTTCCAGGCCGCGATCGACCAGTCGCTCGCAGACGAATGCGAACCAATCGCGGTCGGCACACATTGACGCGGGGATCGGGCGAATCGTCAGGCCATCGTAGAGTGCCCGATCCGGACGAAAGTAGGAGACACCGTCCTCGAGCAAATGGGTCTTGCGAGTCGGATTATGCGGGTGCAGGAAGAAGCCGGCATGGTACTGGCTGGCAACCAGGACACGAGTGACGCCGAGATCGCGAATATAGGCGGTCAGATCATCGACGCCTTCATCGACAAAGTCCCAAAGAAAAGTAAACAGGGCTGCGTTCATCGGATGGAGATAGGGGACTGGAAAGTAAAAAGAAATTAGACGAAGCTAAGACACTCTATAGCTCCAACTTGCCAGCACTACCGTACTCGTATATTTTTATGTCGAAGTTGTCGCGCAACCCGCGGATATGCTCGCTGCGGGCTGCTTTGATTTTCTCGCCCTTCAGCATACGGGTGACCAGTGTATTGACTCGATCTGCACCGAGCTGTGTTTTTTGGATTCTTTCGAAGCGGGCGCGGTGTTCAGTGCGGTACACCTTTATTTCTTCCTCAGTTATCTCGTAGCTGTCGGGATCAGCCATGTCGGCTCGTTCGAAAAGAATCCACGTAATTAACGCCCTTTCGAGATCAACGCGAAAAGCCGTGTCAACGCATGTAACATCCTCCCGGCGGGCCTTCTCGGCGATGATCACGGTTTTTATCGTATTAAACATGGCACTACCGGGACAACCGGTGCTGACGTTGCGGGCCATCAAGCCGAACTGGCTGAAGTCACGAAATCGGTAGACACTCTCGCCAACGTGCAGTTCCAGGTTGCCGATGCGTTCGATGTACGGCTCCGCAACGGCCGCGTCGAATTGACACCGCGCGGCCGGCAATTTCAGGTCGGCGGCATCCAGGATCGCCTGCCAGAGCGGATCCATGCGGGTGTTGGCGTTGCGATTACTCGTCCCGCCGTGGTGCCGGTCGATACACTCCGACATCACCGCCACCGGCAGTTGATCACTGTCGATCCGGACGGGCACATCTGCCACGACTTTCTTCAGCCAGGCACGGTAGACGTCGTTAGCACGTGCTGTTGCCAACTGGATGCGGATGACTTTCAAAGCTGATGGTTTCGGCCGACCTCGGTACTTGTCCTGATGCTTTTCGTAGTGGTCGGCGATTTCCCCGTCGGTGATCGTCGTTTTGTTACGGGCGGCTACCAACTCGGTCTGTTGCGCCTCATATTTGCTCGCCAGCAACTGCAGTTGTCCATGCTCCCGCACCGAATTGGCCCTGGCCAGACGCTGACGGAAGCTTTCATCTTCGTGCAGGCCCTGTTTCCTGGCGCTCTGGTACAGCACCTCGGCATCGATGGCACTATTGAGACGGCGCTGGCAATAGGCCTCGCGTTGGACGTCCGGCATCGACACCAGAACATCCGGATTATCGATAACGTCCCGCTCGTAGAGTTTGACGTCGCCGACCGTGGCCATGACTTTCTCGGGATCCTCGTCCGCCGCCTGGGCGGATACATTGTCGCCGGCGGCGAACAGGCTGAATATCAGCAGCGATAAGAGTCGGCGCATGCGTCGCTCCGGGTAGAAACTGGCAGCCTGGAAACCGGCGTGGCGTTCATTTTGATATATCCATCGATATATTGTATGAAGCATAATAAGCCCTGTCTTACATGCATTTCATCCAATTGCGTTGGAGGCAATCAGCAGAAAATGTAGGATTAAAAGATAGCATTTCAAGACAATCTCGGCATGTGGGGTCAACCCGTCAAACACTGAAAGCCGCACGATTTATGCCACAACTGGATGCGGAGAGGGTCGACCGTCGCCGCCAATAGGGTATGCCGGCTAAAATATTCAATGCCGGGAGGCGGGAGGCCGGGTGACTGCAATCACGAGCGCGTAAGCTCGTGGTGCTGAAGGGGCATCAGCTTTCGGCGCCGAGCACGGTGTGTTCGGGAAGGTACTGAGCGAATTCTTTCTTATCGGAAGCTTTCATATAGGCTTCGATCTCGTTGATCTTGCCCTGGGCCAGCAGTTTTCGCAGGCCAGCATCCATCGATGCCATGCCTTCCTGACTACCCTGCTCGATTATATTACGGATCG
>CAUZJQ010000243.1:0-6776 GCA_963580095.1 Lentisphaeria bacterium
GAGGCTGTCCGCACCGACCTGCGGAGCAGGCTCGGACTGGCGCCGGAACATGTGTGTATCGGATATGTCGGCTGTTTCACGCCATTCGACGGTGTCGAACTGTTGCCGGCGGTGGCCCGCCGGCTGGTCGACGACGGCGTTGAGAATTTCCGGTTCGTGTTGATCGGCGAAGAGAAAAAGAAAGGTGAGGTCGAGCGGCTCATCGACCTAAAGGGGGTATCGAAATATTTCACTCTGACCGGGCGCATCGAATACGCCGAGCTGCAGAAGCACCTGTCGGCATTCGACATCGGCATCGCACCGTACCGGCTCCGCCAACACGACGGCATGGGTAATTCGACATACATCGGTAATTCCTCGCTCAAATGCCTGGAGTACTCTGCCATGGGGCTGCCGGTTGTGAGTACATATCTGCCGCAGTCCGTCTATATCGAAGTATCGGATTGCGGTATCCTGTGCCCGCCGGAAAACGAGGACAAGCTGGTCGATGCGATCAAAACATTGATCAGTCAGGGCGACGACGCCTGGGCCCGCATGGGTGAGCGCGGCCGCGAATTGGTCGTCAAACAGCGCTCCTGGCGTTCCGTGGCCAGCCGAACACTCAAAGCTATCGAAGCGGTCATCGGGTGACATCTTGCGGATACTGTTCATCAAACGCGACGACCAGATCCTCGGCTGGATCCATGAGAATCTGCTGTGAAAATACTGCTGATCATCACTGAGCTCGGCGAAGGCGGGGCCGAGAACGCCCTGGGGCAAGTCGCTTCAGGCCTTTTTCGTCGTGGCCATCAGGTGCGCGTTGCCTGTCTCTTCAACAGTGACGGCGCCGTCGCCCGACGCCTGGGCGCCGCCGGTATCGAAGTCGACAGCCTCGGCGTCACCTGCACGGCAAAGCTGCCGGTCGGCTTGAAGCGCCTGCGTGCCGTGATCCACGACTTTGTACCGGACGTCGTTCATTCCTGGCTCTTCCACGCGAATCTTCTGGCACGCCTTGCACTGCCACGCGGCCTTCCGCTGATCGCCTCGATGCGCGTCGTCGAACCGCGCAAGTCACACGTCTGGCTCGATGCGCTGACGCGCGGGCGCGTCACCCACTGCATCTGCGTCTCGAGCGCCGTCCGAGAGTTCTCCGTCGATCAGGTCGGCATGGACGCTGCACGCTGCACGACGATCGAGAACGGCGTCGACTTCGAAGCCTTCGCCGCCGCCCGATCTGCAAACCGCAGCACCGCCACGCTGCAGGGCCTGAGTATCGCGCGCATTACACACCAGAAAGGTCTCGATATCCTGCTTGAAGCCCTGGCTGGCTTGCCGGCGGACATCGACTGGCGCTGGCGCTTTGTCGGCGCCGAGCCGGAGCCGGTGTGTGCCGCGCAGCTACGACAGGCAGCGGCCGACCTGGGCATTGACGCGCGTCTCGAATGGTGCGGTCCGGTGCCGCGTGAGCAGTTGGTCGAGTACTATGCCGCCGCGAATCTTCTGGCGTTACCGTCGCGTTGGGAAGGGCAGGCAAACGTCGTGCTCGAAGCCATGGCCGCCGGTGTGCCGGTGCTGGCGTCGGGAACTGACGGCATCCGCGACCTCACGGCAATAGCACCAGAGGCATTGACGGTTGTCACCGACAATGCTGCCGCGGTCTGGAGCACCGCACTCAACGACCTTTGGCAGTCGCCCGATCGCCGTGCCGCACAGGTCGATGCGGGCATTGCGTTCGTGGGCGATCGCACCTGGGAAACGGTCATCGACCGCCACCTCGAAGTCTATCGAGATGCCTCCAAAGCTTGATAGTTCGAGAGCTCGGCATCGATCGCCGCCCAAAGGCCGCTTCCCACATTCCGGGGCTGCTGTCAATCCTCAGCCGCGCGTGCCTTCGATATAGCCCGCGCGTCCGCGGGTTCAAAGCACCGCACGGCTCATCGAACAGCAGCAGGCCCGGTGTTTTCCCGGGGAATGTTTCCCAAAGCTCTTCTTTGAAGAGGCAGAACACTTTGACCCCGGCAGCATACAGGCCGATATTCCCTCCCATGAAGCAGTCGAAAATCGGACAGCGTAAGACGAGCCAGCGCGAGGCTATCTCCGCGGTGATCCGCCAGGCGGAAGGCCCACTCACGGTAGAGGAAATCTCCGAACGTGCATCGAAGCTGGTGGCGTCGCTGGGATTGGCGACTGTATATCGTACCGTCAAGCTGCTGCTGGAGTCGAACGAGATCAGAATCGTCTCGATCCCGCACAGTCAGGATCGCTACGAGGCCTCGGACCTGGCGCACCACCACCACTTCCGCTGCCGCAAATGCGACCTGGTCTTCGACCTGCCCGGCTGCATCCTGCCTATCCCTGACGGCACCTCACTTCCCGGCGGCTACAAAGTCGAAGCGCACGAAGTGACGTTGGTCGGGACCTGTCCGGAATGCAACAGCGAGTAAGGCAAGTAAGTACCCGTCCGGACGCTCAGGAGAAGATGTCCTTGAGCCGCTTCATGAACTTCTCGCGGGCCGGATGGGTCTTGGGCTCGCAGCTATCGTAGAAAGCTTCAAGCGCTTCACGCTGGGTGCGATTGAGCTTGCGCGGAATCTCGATTGACAACACCACGTGCTGGTCACCCCTGCCTTTACTGCGGCGCGACGGAATTCCCTTGCCGGACATGGTGATGACTTTGCCGTTCGCCGTACCCGCAGGGATGTTCAGGTCCTCGGTTCCGGATATGGTCGGCACCTTGATCTTACCGCCGAGCGCCAGGGTCGCATAGTCGATCGGCATCTCGAGGACAACGTCGTCGCCGTCGCGTTTGAAAATCTCGTGCTCCTCGACATGCAGGACAATATAGAGATCGCCGGGCGGTCCGCCGCCGGTCCCGGGCACGCCTTCGCGGGAATAGCGCAGACGGGCACCGGTATCGACACCCGGCGGAATTTTGACGCGAATCTTCTTGGTCTTGTTGACCTGGCCGCCGCCGGAACATTTGCGGCACTTCTGCTCGACAATCTCGCCAGTGCCGCCACAAGTCTGGCAGGTCTGCCGCAGACTGAAGAACCCCTGTGACACAGTCACCTGTCCAGAACCGTTGCAACGGCCGCAGTGCAGCTTGCTCGAACCCGGTTCGACTCCGGAGCCGGTGCACTTGTCACACGGCGAAGGCTTGGTGATTTCCTCTTCCTTCTCGACCCCGAAAACTGCTTCCTCGAAAGCGATCATCAGGTCGTAGCGCAGGTCAGCACCCTGTCGCGGACCGCCCTGTCGCTGGCGCCCCCCACCGCCACCGCCGAAGAACTCTTCGAAGATGCCGCCTCCTCCGCCGCCGCCACCGAAAACGCTGCTGAACAAGTCGGAGGGATCGGAGTAACCGCCGCCGCCGCCGGTCGAGGCACGGTTGACGTAGGCGTCGTGACCGACACGGTCGTACATCTGCCGCTTCTCGGCATCACCCAGCACTTCGTAGGCCTGGGAGACTTCCTTGAAGTTGGCTTCCGCCGCCGCGTTGTCCGGGTTGCGGTCCGGGTGGTACTTCAGCGCCGCCTTGCGGTAAAACTTCTTTATCTCGTCAGCAGAAGCGCCTTTGGATACACCCAGCAATTCGTAATAGTCTTTTGCCATAGTGCTCAAGCTTCTCGGCTCTCGGACTTGCGGGTGGCTGTCCCCAATCCTCTCATCGCTGCGTCCTTACGCCTCATCGCCGGCAGCCTCATCGTCGGTGGCCTCATCGCCACTCTCCTCAGTTGCAACTTCCAAGCCGGTGCTGACGACGACCACGGCGGCACGCAGCACGGTCTCACCGAGGCGATAACCAGCTTTCCACTCGCGGATAATGTGCTCGGCCGGGATGTCGTCGGAGGGTTCGGTGGAAACAGCCTCGTGCTGCTTCGGGTCGAACTTCCCGTCTGTCAGTATTTTTTCGAGACCCAGAGCTTTGAGGCAGCGTTCAAGCTCGGCGTGGATCATCTGCATACCTTGTTTGAGAGTCGCGATATCGGCATTTTCCTGGTCGGCGGCCATCATCGCCATGCCGAAATGATCGACGATCGGCAGGATCGACTCGATCGCGGCGGTCTTCCCAATGATTCTGGCACTGGAGATATCGCGTTGGCTGCGCTTGCGGAAGTTGTCCAATTCGGCTCGCAGCCGCAAGTGTTTGTCCTTGCCCTCGGCGACAGCATCTGTGAGCTGGGCGATCTGCTCTTCAGGCGTCGGCGGCGGCGGTGGTTCCTCTTCGGCGTCTTCCATGGCGGCGGCGGCGGGCACAGCGGCAGCTTCGATGTCCGCCTCGGATGCGGTTTTCGGGTCTTTGTCGGCAGCTGGTTCGGCCGCTTCGGGCGGCGTCTCCAGAACCTCTTCTTTCGTTTTACTCACTGGTACTAGCCTCGGTCATGAAACGGATTACGGACACAGGGGATCGGCAGAACTCGAAACAGTGAATATACGGTCGCAGTCGCTGTGCGTCAACGGCAGTGACAAACTGACAAGCTGTTCAAGTCCCGGCGTGAATAAAATCTGTTGCGTAGTCCGCAACCACACAGTCGCGGATTTCACTGAACAGATCCATGACCTTGCACAGCACCTGATTACAGTGTTTCTGTTCGTTGCTGACTATGACAATACCAAGGCAGGCGTAGTTCCAGACGTCATGCCCTTCGATCTCGGCAATCGAAACGTTGAACTTCTTGCGGACGCGGGCGCGTACACTGTTGAGCACAGCGCGCTTGTCCTTGAGCGACATGGCGTGTTCGATATCAAGTTCGACTGTGATGATGCCTAAAATCATAAAAAGAGGCGTGTGCGGGCTTCAAGGATTCGGGACCGTCATCGCCTGCGGAGATGCCGGTTGAAATTCGGCGTTCCGCGTTCGTGCGCGTACTATATCATATCCTTTCATTTGTCTGCAACGCTGTTGGCATTCACAATGCCCGCGAGTATGCTCCGTAAATCCCAACCCGGATGATTCACATGAATCACGATGTTCTGGAAAGCCTGAAAACCGCGCCGATACAATGCAACGTCCATCCGGTATTGTCCGTCGACGCACTCGCCGGATTCGCTGAGGTCCTCCATGAAGAAGGATATCCGCTGTTTGAAGTTCTGGGCCGCCCGATGGACGACGCCGAACCGCTGATCCGTGCGTTCAACGAAACGCCCCAACGCAAACTTCTCTACCTGGCAGTCGGCACCCTGAAAACCCAAGCGGACGCCGAACGCGCCGTCGCCCTGAACGCCGACCTGCTGGTATCCGCCACCTTCAGCCGCCGAATTCTGGACGTCGCGGTCGAGGCCGACGTGCCGTACATGCCGGGGATCTCGACACTGCAGGACATTCAAAACGTCCACGACGCCTTCGAAGATGTCGGCCGCACGGTCAAGGTCCTGAAGCTCTGCCCGGTCGACTTCATCGGCATGCCGCTGGTGGAAATCATGGCGACGATCTATCCGGATGTCATGTTCGGCCCGACCGGCACGGTCGAACTGGAGGACCTGCCGACATGGCGACAACTCCCCTTCATCAGCGCCCCGATGCAACCCTACGTACCCGAGGAGATGATCGCTGCCGGTGACTGGGACGCCGTCCGCGAGCTCCTCCGCAAAGCGCGACAACTCGCCGGCATGTAAGGGACCGGGAAGATTCGGTCATTTGTGTTCGGTTCAATCCTCCCATGCCCCTTCCATAGTTCCCCCCGCCCCTCTCCCTCTTGATTATCCTCCGGCATTGTCGCATCCTATGCGCTATATTCTCCCATGCCCCGCACCTTCATCTTGCTCCTCCTCCTGGCGACTGTCGCAGCAGCCGACCTGCAGCAGGATCTCGACGAACTACTCGGCCGCACCCCGGTCGTCGCAGACGCCGTCTGGACCTGCGGCATCCGCAACCTGCAGACCGGTGAGCTGCTGTATCAGCGCAACCTCGACCGCGCCCTGATCCCGGCGTCGAACCAGAAGCTCTTTGTCGCCGCAGCGGCACTGCACGAGCTTGGTCCCGACTTCCGCTCCACCACCGAATTTTTCACTGCCGGCGCCATTGAAGGCGGCACACTCCACGGCAACCTCGTCGTGCGCGGCAACGGCGCCATTGTCTTTACCGCCCGCTACCCCAGTGACCTGACGGCCGCCGAACGCTGTGACATCCTCCGCGGGCAGGTCGAAAAGCTCGCAGAGTCCCTGCGGGCCCGCGGCATCCGCACCGTGCGCGGCGGGCTCTTCCCCGACCACAGCGGCGGTTGGCAGCAAGTCGTCACCAACGAGCACTACCCCTGTGTCGGCGCGCTGTCGTTCAACGAGAACACCGTCGACATCGACGTGCGCGACGGCGTCGTCATTTACGCACCGGAGAAACTCGTCAGCTTCGCGTTCCGCCACAAGGAATGGGACGGCTCCCAGCGGCGCCGCCGCGCCGCCGGCCGCACCGACAACATCGAAATCAACCTGGGCCGTGACAGTCAGGACTACTGGCGGCTCGAGGCCATGGCGCCGGGTATCTGGTACTGCGCCGTGCTGCAGGACATGCTCGAGGACGCCGGAATCACTGTTCGCGGAGACCCCCTCAAGCTGGAGACCGTGCCGGTGCCGCTGCTGACGCTCGAGGGCTTGTCCCTGCGCGAACTCTTGCCGGACATGGTCGTTTACAGCGACAATTTCCGGGCCGAGACCCTGTGTCTGGTACTCGGGCATCAGCGATACGGCGTAGCCGGCTTCAAGAACGGAGGCCGCGCCGTGCGCGCCAACCTCGCAGGCACCGGCATTGATCTCCGCAGTTTCGTCGCCGCCGACGGCTCCGGCCTCAGCCGACGCAACCG
>CAUZJQ010000244.1:0-6765 GCA_963580095.1 Lentisphaeria bacterium
CGCGCCGCTGCATCAGCGCCCGAGAATCCTCAGTGCCAGCCGCGAAAAAGCTTCCGAGTTTGATCCCATCGTTACCCGCACCGGCGATGTCGTCTACTACGACGGCGAGGAGATCGACACCTATCGTGGTCACATGTATGGCCTTGCCATGGACTTGGGCACGACAACTGTCGTTTTGGCTCTGATGGATCTGGAAACCGGCAGGGCGGTGACTGTCAGTGCTTTCGAGAACCCCCAGAAGTTCGGCGGCAGCGATGTCATGTACCGCATCTCCTACGACCGCGATTTTCGTGGCAAGCTGCAGCGGGTGATTGTTCAGACGATCAACCACGAAATCATGGAAATGGGGCGGCGCCTCGGGTTCAAGCGTCAGGAAATCTACGAGATTGTCGTTGTCGGCAACTCGACGATGCGTGACCTGCTGTTTAAGTACGATGTGCAGCCTATCGGGCAGCGGCCTTATCGATCGACAACCGAAGTCGACGTTCTCGAGGGCCGGCGTCAGAGTACGGCGGTCACCGAGAAGGCGAGGGCGCTCGGCTTAATGACAAATACGAAGGCGCTGATCTACGGTCTGCCGCTGGCCTCCGGTCATGTCGGCGCCGACATCGCTGCCGACCTTCTGGCGATCGATGTCGAGGCCCGCGACGAGTGCTTCATGCTGATCGACGTCGGAACCAATACCGAGGTTGTAATCGGCTATCAGGGGCGTATGATGTGCGCCTCCTGCCCGGCCGGACCAGCCTTCGAGGGTGGACTCGTCAAATACGGCATGCGCGGCGGCGACGGCGCCATCGAGTCAATACACTGGGCGGATGATCGCTGGGCCTACAATACCATTGGCGACGTGCCGCCGATGGGGCTCTGCGGTTCCGGTTTGATCGATCTGCTGGCCGATCTGCGCCGACGCGAGGTGATGACTCCAAAAGGCGTTTTTCAGGACAAACAGTATGAGTTGGATATCGTCCCGGACCATGGTATTACCCTGTCCCGCGAAGACGCCAGTAATCTCGCCCAGGCGAAGGCCGCAAGCTATTGCGGACAGTACATTGTCATGCGGACATTCGGGGTGGGGCCGGCCGATATCGATAAACTCTATCTGGCCGGCGGCTTTGCAAATTATCTCGATGTTGCCAACGCCGTGGCGATCGGGTTCCTGGCGCCGGTGCCTGAAGAGCGCGTTGTTAAAATAGGCAATGCTGCCGTCCACGGCGCCATGGAAGCGATGATGTCAAAGCGCAAACGGCAAGTGATCGATGAATGCCTGCGCAAGATCGAACATATCGAACTGGAGACTACGCCCGACTTTTTCGAAGTCTTCGTCGAGGCTTGCCAGTTCAAACCAATGCCGACGGAGCTCGTCGTCAACCCGGGCTGATCGGAGTCTGTCATGGCCGAAGAACCTCAAAAATCTGCCCGGCCAAGTGGCGCCTGGAACAAGTCCTCGTTTCGGGGACTTCTGCAGGAATCCGACACCTTTGTTCATTGTGTCGAACTGGTGACTTCGCGCGGCCTGATCACGGAACGCAGCGGTCGCCGCGTGCTGCAGGTGGCTCGTCAACTCGTCGAGCATCCTGATATTCACGCGCTCAGTATTACGGACAACCCCGGCGGCAACCCGATGATCAATGCCGATACGATGGGCACCGATCTCATCGCCCGCGGGCAGGAAGTGATCATCCATCTCTCGTGCAAGGACTGGAATCGCAACGCCCTGCAGGGGCGTGCCTGGCAGTTGGCGAGCGACGGTTTTCGAAATATCCTGTCCCTGTCGGGAGACTGTCCGGTTGGTGGTTATCATGGCCAGGCCAGTGGTGTTTTCGATATCGATTCGGTTGGGCTGCTGCAAATGCTGAGGGAGATGAACGATGGAGGGCCGGCAGATAGCGGTAAGCCTCCGGCGAAATCGACCGGTTTTTTTCTCGGCGCTGTCGTCACCAATCACAAGAAGTTGGAGAACGAGGTGATGCCGCAGTACTTCAAGCTGGCAAAGAAAATCCGTGCCGGTGCCGACTACATCATTTCGCAGATCGGCTATGATGCCCGGAAGCAGGATGAGCTGATAAAGTATATGCAGATGCACAATCTGAACGTGCCGTTGATCGGCAACGTCTACGTTTTGGGCGTCCGTGCAGCCCGCTACTTTTACTCTGGGAAAGTGCCTGGCGTCGTTGTCACAGACAAGCTCATGCAGCTAGTAGAGAAGCACGCTGCCGACGCGGACAAGGGCAAGTCCTTCTTCCTGGAATTCGCTGCGATGCAGTGTGCGATTCTCAAGGGGCTGGGGTATCGGGGCGT
This sequence comes from Lentisphaeria bacterium, assembly GCA_963580095.1. Lineage (GTDB taxonomy): Bacteria > Verrucomicrobiota > Lentisphaeria > JABSQK01 > CAJWLW01 > CAJWLW01. The sequence goes on from CAUZJQ010000244.1 coordinate 2,299, forward strand.
ATATATCGGCGGTCATCTCACCTACGACGATTATGCACTTGTGCTCGAACGCGCCGCCAGCTACAGCGCCACCGATTGGAAATCCTTTGCCGGCAATATCTGCTACCATCAACCCGATGAATTTTTCTACTTCGAGCAGAATCAGATGACCCGTCTCAACACGACGACGGTTAATCGCCTGTACAAGCGCTCGAAGGATGCGGCGATGGTGGACCAGTCCCGCCGTCGCGCCCCGATCACGTATCGCCTCAATCGAGTCGTGCACGACAAGGTATTCGAGCGCGACACTATGGGGTTCAAGGCCGCCAGGAAAATCAGTGAATTCATCGACAAGGCGCCCGCTGTAGTTCGAAAAATTGTCCACGGCGCCGAGCATGTCGCCAAGATCGCGACCTTCGACTGCCGTGACTGCGGTGATTGTTCACTGCCGGAAATCGCTTACCTCTGTCCAGAGTCGCAGTGCGCCAAGAACCAGAGGAACGGGCCTTGCGGCGGTACTCGCCAGGGGAAATGTGAAGTCGGTGAGAAGGAATGTATCTGGGCGTTGGCGTACGATCGCCTGAAGGCCTATGGTGAGGAAGAGACAATGCTTGATGGACCGGTTGTCATCAAGAACGGTGCCCTCGAGGGCACCAGCGCCTGGGCCAACCGATTCCTCGAAAGGGACCATCAGGCAGACCGCACCGACACAACGCCGGGGGCCGGCGTTGATAAGAAATCCAACAGTTCAGGGGAAACAGCATGAGTTTACAAGATCGCCGTGACAATTTCATTATCATCGGCGAAAACATTCACACCACCCGTATCGTTTTGCGCAAGGGGCGGTTTGTTGTCCAGGGTGAGGACGGTGCGGAGCGCATTCGCTTCACGACGCCGGATGGTGATCGCTTTCTGAATATGCCGGAGAAAATGCAGCGTTCAGCGGACTTCGAAGAGGGGCGCGTCAAGTATGTCCAGGCCGGCATCCATGCCGCCATGTCGGACAACGCCGAGGAGGTTGAGACCGGTATGGCTTTCCTGCAGAATATGGTGCGGCGGCAGGTCGAAGCCGGTGCGCACTTCCTCGATCTCAACGTCGACGAAATTTCGATTCGCCGCAAGGAACAGGAAGCCGCGATGCGCTGGCTGGTGCCGACCATTGCCGGCATGTGCGATACCCCGCTGTCGATTGATTCCTCATGTATCGGGACGATTGCCGCAGGACTTGAATCCGCCGACAGCGATCGTCCGGTGATGCTTAATTCAGCTTCGTTGGAACGCCTCGATGCACTTGACCTGGCTGTGCAGTACAATTGCCACGTCATTGCTACCGCAGCCGGCTTTGATGGCATGCCGCAGAACACGGAAGAGCGCGTCATCAACGCCTCGCAGGTTGTCGATGCCGCCGTTGGCAAAGGGATCCCACTGAATCGCATCTACATCGATCCGCTCATCTTTCCGATCTCCGTGGATGCTGAGTTCGGCATTCATTGTCTCGAAGCGATTCGCCAGCTGCGTGAGAAATATGGGTCGGAGGTACACATAAGCGGTGGCTTCAGCAATGTCTCCTTTGGTATCCCCGTGCGGCGTTTGGTGAATGACGCCTTCACGAATCTGGCTGTTGATGCGGGTGCCGACAGCGGCATCATCGATCCTGTGACCAGTCCGTTGGCGCGGGTGTTTTCGGCCGATCGCGAGTCCGGGCCGTACAAACTGGCCGAGAGCATGTTGCTGGGGAACGATGAGTTCTGCAAGACCTATCTGAAGGCCTTTCGCGCCGGTGAGTTGAAGTAGGTTCAGCGTGGACGCGCAGGGTGGGGCTATGGTACTTCGTGGACTGCCCAGGCATTGTGGTCGTCCGTCTGCTGTGTCCAGCCGGTGTGCCCGTCGCCGTAGAGAAGGTTGAACCCGTAGTTGTGCTCGTAGCCCACCTTGCGGTCGCTGGTGGTGCCGTCCAGGTTCGAGTTGATCTTACCGTTGCCGTTCTGGTCCAATTGCCCGTGATCGGTCTGGTCGAATCGCTGGATGGCGATCGAGGAAGATGGTGAGGAAAACTGGGCGTTGGGCGAATCCACGATAAGTATTTTTGAGGAAATATCGGTGATTCGATTGAAACGGACCGGGTAGGTACTGTTGTTTGTCGTCCAGCCGAAAGTCATTGTCGGTATGAATCCGGTCAGCGTGGCGCCGGCCCATCTCGCCCCTGCTGTGCCGGGTGCGATTGCATTCATAATGTAGGTCGCATTGGTCAGTGCATTGTAAGTGTCCTGGCCACCAAAGGGATTAAACATATTTGCCTGGTCGACGGCGGGGCAGCGCACAAAATCCGCGTCTTGTCCGGCAAGATCCACGTACAGATAGTTCAACCAGTGACTGATCGGATCATCAGGCTGCACCGGGAACAGAAAACCCTCGTTGTCGGCGGCATACATCTGAGCCGAGGCCCCGAACTGCTTGAGGTTCGACATGCATTTTATCGCCACGGCTTTCTCTTTTGTCTTATTGATCGCCGGTAGCAGCATGGACGCCAGGATAGCGATGATGGTAATCACCACCAATAGTTCGATCAACGTAAATCCTTGTGATCGCATTAAACGCCTTCCTGGAAGGCTCGGGTTTCCGGGTCCTGGGGATGGTGTGGCGCCTTGTCAATAACTATGGGGTCAGGGGATTCGAATGCAACTGGCGTATAGGAATCGCCTCTTTTTCCGTCGCACGGCCGACTCGGCCAACGCTCAACTCAGTGCCATTGCATATCGAACATCTGCCCATGGCATGGAAGAGCGCGAGAACATTCGGCCAGGGCGTCAGGGCTGTTCAAATGTCACAGTCGTTCCCTGGCTCATCACCACGTAGCCTTTCCCGTGCTCGAATTCCACTGCATTGATGTAGCGCTGCCTGCCCACGTCCCATCCCCAGACAGTGCCCGTGATGCCGCTTGTCGGCAGCGCCGCAGGGGTTGCCGACCCGGTAATGCCGATACCCTGCCAGCCAGCGGGAATGTCGAGTGTGTTCGACTTCGGCGCGCCGGGTACGTCGACGAATGTCGCGGCATCGGAAAACCACGCCCAATAGCCGACTCCCCCGGACAATGATGCTGCGGCACTCACGTAGTTGCCGTTGTTCAGGTACCACAGTTTCCCGCGATGACGCTGCACGCCGTCGATCACGAACAGTTCAGTAGGCCCATCCACCGGATCGGCGGCGAAGGCAATGAAGTTCCAGCCCCTCTCGACACTGATTGTTTGCAGGTGGGCGCCGCTGATGATCTGAAATATTTTGGTTGAGCTGCTCAGCGTCGCGTCGTGCGCTGTCAGGCCTACGGACTCGGTTTGGAACGCGTTGGCATCGTTTGCCGTATAGGTCAACGGGAAATCCTCATAACTCACCGGCGCAGCGGCGGAGACCACGACTTCGTTTCCGTCCCTGAATGTGCCATGGAACGGGTCCGCATCGAGGTGCACGGTCAGCAGCGGCGGCGGATCGATTCCGCTCGGCGCGTCGGCGTCATCGACCACGACCATTGCGGTGGTGATGTAGCCTATCACTGTTCCAGCTTCGAGAACCAGACGGTTGGTGATCGTGAGCGTGGGTGCATCATCAGTAGGAGTGACGGTGACGGTTACGGTTGCAGTTTCGGAGTCTGTAAATCCGTCGTTTACGGTGTAGGAAAAATCGTCGTCACCAAAGTAGTCGGTCGCCGGTGTATAGACGACAGTGGCGACGTCCGGCGCTTCCTGCGTTACCACACCGTGTTGCGGCGGTGTGAAGCTGAAGGTGAGGGGATGAGCATCGGCGTCCGTGCCCTGCAGATCGATCACTGCGCTGTCGTCCTCGGCAACGGTAACGTTCAGCGCTGTCCCGACGGGCGCGGAGTTGGCGATCGTCACGATCGTTGAAGTCTGTGTCGTGCCGGGCGTGGCGTCCGGTCGATCGTCGATGGGGGTGATTGTAAACTGCCAGTCCTGCTCAAAGCTGGTGGCGCTCGTCGGGACGGAATCTCCATCACCCGTGAACGGCCCGCTGTAGGTTGTGAACTCCGCAGCGGCCGACTGGCGCACGAACCAGCTCAGTTCCGAATCACCCTCGATATCGCCGTCGAAATCGCTGAAGGTGTAAGCCGGCACCAGCACGTCTGTGGTGAGCGGTGTCGCCGGGGTGAGGCTGAGATCTGCGGCCGTCGGGGCGACGTTGACATCGTTGACGGTCACACTGAAATCAACCAGGTCCGTTCCTCCGTTTCCATCGTTCACAGAAATACTGATATTTTCCGAAATCGCCGGATTTTCTTGTGTGGCAATCTCGTGTCCAGGAGTGTAAACCCACTGCTCGTCGACAATCTCACCGGGGCCGGTCATCAGCGCAAGGGTGAGAACATCAGGGTTTGCTGAGTTGGCAGTGTCCGGATCACTGACCAGGATCGGCAAGGAGAACGTTGCGCCCTCGTCGGCGGATTGGTCTTCGATCGGGTCGAATGCCGGATCGTCG
>CAUZJQ010000245.1:0-6732 GCA_963580095.1 Lentisphaeria bacterium
GAACATGAGCAGCGCGGATGATCATGGTATGCGTTTGATGATCGGCAATAACCATGCTGGAACCGGGATGACGATCAACCAGGTGGGCCGAATTGGCATCGGCACGGAATTGCCCACGGGGGGGAAGCTGCATATTGTCGGATCCGACGGGCCGCTGTTGCGCCTTGAGGGATCTGAACCTGCCGCCATAAAACTGTCAGCAACAAGGGGCGGATATGCGCGGGATTTCCTCATTAGCATGCAAGCGGGCAATACAAGCGCGGGCGATCCGGCATCGCGGCTCCAAGTCGTTGATTCGACGGCAGCGAAGATGCGGATGATCCTTGACGCACAGGGTTTTCTCGGCATCGGCGAGCCGACTCCCCAAGTAAGGTTGCATGTCAACGAGGCGCCGAACGATGCGGGCGAACTTGGGGCGCTATTCCGTATTACCGGGTACGAGCCTACCATGCAGATAGAGGCAACAAGAAACGCCACAACGTGGAATATCGGCGCGAACATGAGCGGCACTGAGGACAATGGTATGCGTTTGAATATCGGCAATAACCATATGGGAACCGCGGTGACGATCAACCAGGTGGGGCGTGTCGGTATCGGTACGAGTTTGCCCAGCGCCAAGCTCGAGGTTGCCGGCCAGGTGAAAATTACCGGCGGTGCTCCCGGTGCAGGCAAGGTGCTGACTTCCGATGACGCTGGCTTGGCGACCTGGGAGTCGCCGGGCGCCGGTTCGCAGGGGCCGCAGGGTAAGCAGGGACCGGCCGGCGCGGACGGTGCGGCGGGGCCCGTTGGCTCTGAATTCTGGACCGGAGACATTGGCGGCGACATCAACAACTCGAACTCGGGCAGTGTCACCGTCACTCCAAAACTCGGTATCGGATATGCGGTCACGCCGATCCATAATACAAGTTTGAGTGTCTGGCAAAATGGCGGCTCGACCAAGGGCAATTCCAGGGCAGTGTCACTGATCGACCGTGACATTAACCCTGCAGCACCGTACACGGAAATCGGCTTTGGATACGAGCATTCCTCCTCCGACAGGAACATGCAACCCGTGGTCATCGGCTATCAACATACGGATTTCGCTGGCCAGGGTGCCGGAGCCTTCTACATTGCGACCCGCTCGAGTACCTCTGGCGAGCAGGCCCCGATTGAACGCATCCGTGTCGCTGCAAACGGAAATATCGGCATCGGCGAAAGCGATCCGCAGGCAATGCTTCATCTGCGTACAGGTGGTCCGAATACGAACATTCGACTTGAGAATACAGCCGATACCGCCGGAGGCGCCTTTGGCGGGCCTGCCGATGAACCTCTTGGTACTATTGAATTTGCATCACAGATCGCCAACATGGGCTATTACAGCTTGAATAACCCGCGCGCGAAAATCACGGGCGTGGCCCAGAATGCCTCCGGTGGCTCATCCCTGATATTTTATACTGCCAACTCAACTGAAGCGGATCCAAGTGAACGGATGCGTCTTTATGCTGATGGCAAGCTCCAGCTCGCTGTCAATGGAGCCTATTGTGACGGCTCGACCTGGGTTAACGCGTCAAGTCGGGAAGCCAAGAAGAATATCGAGCCGTTGTCACTGGATGTGGCGCTGCAGACACTTGGTGGCCTCGATCCGGTTACGTTTGAGTACAAGAATTCCAACACCCCGGACGGGCATGTTGGCTTTATTGCCGAAGACGTTCCCGAAATCGTGGCGACGCCGGACCGTAAAGGTCTTGCGCCGATGGACATCGTCGGTGTACTGACCGCCGTGGTCAAGGAACAGCAGAAACTGATCGAACAACAGCGGGCTGACTACGAGTCCCTGAAGGCCAAGGTGGAAGGTACGAACGTCAACAATTGACACGTTCGCTCGGTACGTCTTCCATTTGCTTGAATGACCAAGCCCGCCCCGCATCTGCGGGGCGGGCTTTTTTTCGCCGATCGCAGCCATTATAGTGTCGATCAATCATGCGTACGAAAAACTCACGTGACGGGGGTTCAAGTGATCTCGTCGGGTGGCGCAAGGAGGAAGCCCATCGTGGCGCCTTCACGTCCTATGGAGTTTCTGCCGCAGGCGATGACGGGCTGAGGTGGTTCATCAACAAGAAATACCGTGCCATCCCGAAAGCAGCAAGACAGTGGCAAAAGGAGAATGGTATCTTCATCGATGCCCGGGTCAGGCCCGACAGTACCATTTACGTTTCTTATGTGAACCGTAAAATCTGCGGGGCAGCCGAACAGGCGCTGGTGCGTGAAGTATTTGAACGTCGCGAGAAAGAGGATACGGCGCGAACGCCGAAACACAAAGCGCTGGGTCCGGAAGAAATCCTGTAATCTGGCGGGCTTTGAATCAGGGGGGCACATGGAGACTGCAGAGTTGGATAAAATCGAAATGCCCGGCGTGCAGACGCGCTTGACCAGCGAGGAGGAGCAGATGCTGCTCAAGGTGCTGCGTGAAGGGAATTCGCTGGCGACGGGACCGGAGGGGGAAGCTTTCGAAAGAGAGTTTGCCGGGTTTATCGGTTGTCCGGATGCGGTCGCGCTTTCCAGTTGCTCGGCGGCACTGGAGCTTTCCGCCATCCTGTCCGGGCTTGAAAGCGGCACCGAGGTCATCATTCCGGCGCATACGTTCTGCGCCACGGCGGTGCCGTTCGGGCGCACCGGCGCCACCATTCGCTGGGCGGACATCGATCCGGACACGCGCCTGATCAGCGCCGCCTCGATTCGTTCGCTGATCACCGAGAGGACCAGGGTCGTAGTGATCGTCCACTTGTACGGGCTGCCGGCCGACATGGACGGCATCATGGCCGTTGCCGAGGAACACGACCTGATTGTCATCGAAGACTGCGCCCAGGCGCCGGGCGCCCATTACAACGGGCGCCGAACAGGATCGATCGGGCATTTCGGTTGTTTCAGTTTTCATTCCCACAAGAACATGACGACCCTTGGCGAGGGTGGGATGCTGACAGTTCGCAACCCTGCCGATGGGGTGACGGCGCGACAGTTGCGCTGGATGGGGAACTGGCCGTTTGCACATGAGCGTGAAGACTACTGGCGTCCCGCTATGGCTAACATCGTTGAAGCTTTGCCGGGGAAATGGCCGGCGAATTTCTGCATGGGCGAGCCGAATGCAGCCGTTGGCCGGCTGCTGCTGCAACGGCTGGATGCAATCAATGCGAACCGGCAAGCACAAGCGACACGGTTCAAAGGCGGTCTGACGGATTTTCCGGAACTGTCTTTTCAGGCGGTGCCGGCGGGCTGTGAGCACGTATACCATCTCATGGCGGCACGCTACGACGGTGAGGTTTATGGCCGAAACCATGATGACCTCATCGGGTTGCTGTACGAAAAGTATGCGATCAAAACACTTGTGCAGTATTGGCCGCTCAACCGCACCCAACTGTTCCAGCACTTCGATTTTGGTGATGCAGATCTGCCGGCGACCGACCTTTATTACGATAACATGATCAGTTTTCCCTGGTTTTCCGAAATGCCGGAAAGCTTGATAGATGACATGGCCGACCGGACGCGCCAGGCTTTGACGGAACTGCGCTCATAAGGGCATGCGTGGCTTGGCATGATTCTGCCCGCACAGCCCTAAAGCTTGGCGCCTTGAAATCGCGTGGATAATGCGTTACCTCTAATCGCAGGTAATGGTGGACGTAAGTGGGTAGTTCAATGAGAAGCACGGCAACGAAAACGACAAGAGCAGGACTGGTCGGGTCCACACCAATGGAGCTGCTCAGGTGCAGGCTTCGAAAAACTGCAATTCGATACCGCCGGCTATCGCCGAGCGTTAAATCGTTCACCTTGATAGAATTGCTCGTTGTCATTGCAATCATCGCGATTCTCGCCTCGATGCTGTTGCCGGCGTTGAACAGTGCCCGCGAAAAAGGCCGGTCTGTCGTGTGCATCGGCAACCTGAAGCAGATCGGTTTGGCGGTGGAATTTTACGCCGATGACCACACAGGCTATCTCCCGGCAGGTATCGCCAGCGGCTTAGCGTATCCAGAGAATTTCTGGGCCCAGTATTATGTACCGTATCTCGGCAGTGATTTGAATTCACCGGAACTGGTGCCAATAACCAGTTATGTACAGACCCACTCGGGAGAGTCGGAGGGCAAGGTGTTTACCTGGGTGCTCATGTGTCCGTCAACCCATCCAAGCGAATGCGAGACCCCGGCCTGGTCAAGCGGGTATTTGGGGACAAATTACGAGATCAACAGAAAACTCTACGGTTCGACGGTAAACGAGCAGATCACCCGCAGAAAGATCGTGTCCCCTTCGCGCACGGTACTTATGGCAGACGGGTTCAATCCCAGGTATGACAATATCGCCACCAACAATGGCCTGGCCTATTATGATGGTGGTTCACCACCATGGAACGGGTGGATGTACGGTTACAACTTCGGTTATAACACACATCTTACCACGGGCAATTATTTGTGCGACGACGGTCATGCGGGCTTGGCTGCGGACTGGGACGCGTCGAAGATGGCGATCAACTGGGACGGTACCAGCGATGGCTTCTGGTAGCTGCTCCTACCTCAACCGGATTCTCGCCCCATGAGCACAGACGATTGGCAAAAACGACGACGCCAGGCCACATGGCGGCGACGTCGCATCATTTACAACAACGACGGCTGCGATGCCATCGGCTATCAGCTCGATGCCGATAGCCCGGCAACACCCGAAACGTTCTGGTCACAGCGCTGCACCGGGATGGAAGCGAAGGACGTCGACTCGATCTTCTATTGCTCGACGATCTCCTTCAACCTGCACACCCATGATTCGAAGGTCGCGGAGCTCTACGACCGGCCCGCACTCGTGCCGACCAAGCGGAACTTTGCAGCCGACTGGATCGCCGGCGGCCGCGACGGTTTGCAGTTGACCATCGATTTCTGCCGTAAGCACGACATTGAAGTTGTCTGGTCCCAGCGGATGAACGATATCCACGACAATTGGTATCCGGTCTTTTACCCCGAGTTCAAGAAACAGCACCCGGAACTGCTGATCTTTCAGGAGGGCGATGTCGGCGCCGTCCGGCCCAATTCGGATTGGGCGCAGCCGTACCTTTACGCCACCGCCGTGGATTACGGGCGCGAGGAAATCCGCGATCGTCAGCTGGCCATGATCGAAGACGTCTGTCGGCGCTACGACATCGACGGCATCGAGCTCGATTTCCTGCGCAATCCGATTTACTTCCGGCCGACCCTCGAATGCCGGCCGTGCGAGCAAGAACACCTCGACGTGATGAGCGGTTTCATGCGCCGGGTGCGGGAGATGACCGAGGCAGTGGGCCGTGAACGGGGCAAGCCGTTACTGATTACCTGCCGCGTCCCCAACCAGGTGGACTGCTGTTGTAAGATCGGACTCGACATCGAGCGCTGGCTGGCCGACGACCTGATCGACATCGTCGTCAGCTCCCTCGAAAACGACCCATTCACCGGCCCGGTAGCGGAGCTTGTCGAGCTCGGCCATCGCCATGACACGCCGGTGTATGCCGGCGTAGCCGAAACGGGGCCCCCCGTTATGTCTGGACTTGAGATGATCGACATCTGGGCCGGTATTGCAACTCATGCCTGGAACGCCGGTGTCGACGGACTCTACATTTTCAACGCCGACCCGATGTCGCCCGAGTGGAGCGCCATCGGCGATCCCGATCGCCTCGCGTCGATGGACAAGGTGTTCGCCGTCGACAACCTGTCGGACCGCGGCAAGGAGCACGTCTACCCGCAGGCCGGTCGGCTGCCGGTCGAGCTTGCACTGAGCCAACCGCTCGCCCTCACGCTGCCGATCGGCGATGACGTCAACGCCCGCGAACTCCGCGAGTTGTCGCTGTTGATTTACGTCGATAACCTGACGCACATGGACGAGGTCGAGTTCCAGATCAATGGTACGTCGGTCGCCGTCGATGTGGTCTATCATACGGACGGTGTATCGCCGGCCCAGCCCAGCAATTTCTTTCTGTTTGCCCAACCCGATCCGTCACTGCTGCGCCAAGGCGACAACGCCTTCACCGCCCTGTTGAAAAAACGATGTGACGCGGTGGAAGGTAGGCCTATCATTTCCGAACTCGCACTGGTTGTGAAGTACAAACGATGAGCGATTCCTCCATCGACATGATAGTCTGTCCGCTTTTCGAAACCGGCCCGCGGAATCTGCGTAACAGCGAAGGCAGCGTCGTAGAACTGCGCGACGGCCGGCTGCTGCTCTATTACATGAACTTTTACACCGGCGCCACCGACTGGTCGGCTGCCGACGTCCGCGGCAAGATCAGCGATGACGGCGGCCAGACCTGGAGCGAGCCGTTCCTGGTCGAACCCAATACAGCGCGGTTCAATGTCGGCCGGCTTTCTCTCTTTCGACTGCCGCCCCACGTGCCGGTTGGTGAGGACGAAGAACTTGGACATGTCCATCACGGCCTGCTGGCACATGTCTACGTCGAGATGAACGACGGCCTCAATCGGCGCATGATCTTCAAGACCTCGGCGGACGAAGGCGAAACGTGGTCGGCCCCGGTGCAGATCAACGACATCGGTACCCTGGGATCGATCGCCCAATGCGGCGACTCGGCGCTGGCTCTGTCATCGGGACGGATCCTGGTCCCGGCTTATGCCCTGTTCGGCGAGCTCTGCGCCAGCTTCATGTATTACAGCGACGACGACGGTTTCACGTGGGCACGAAGCCGCGGCGAGATTGCGATTCCGCTGATGCAGGGCGAACGTCTCTTCGCCCTGA
>CAUZJQ010000246.1:0-6732 GCA_963580095.1 Lentisphaeria bacterium
CAACGATATCCGGCAACTCTCCCGCGCGTCCAATCAGTCCGGTGTCACGACGCACGGCGTTCTTGAGAAAACGAAAATCCCAGCGCGGCGAACCGTCGATTACAAGGATACGCAGCTTGTCGTTGCTGACACGGACAAACGCTGTGTCGGTGTTGTTGGCAAGTAGCTCTTCGTCTTCCTCGGGCAAGTCCGGCAGGTTGACAGCGAGGTAATGCGCGCCAGCGCGTTTGGCTTCGAAGGTAAGTACGACTTGGCGCTGTTCGGCATCACTTACCCTGACTGCCTGGCTGTCGAGCAGTTCATCACCGTCCTTGAGTTCGATGGTGACCGTGCGACCATCAAATCCCTGCGATGCAACTGTGGCATGCACCTGCACAGTGTCCCCGACAGCGACAAGGCCGGAGGTGTAAACGTCGACCAGGGCAATATCCTGTACCGGCTGAATCGAGCCCAGCGGCACAACGAACAGTGGCGCCTTGGCAGCTGCGGCGGCTCGGGCAGCCTGTGCCGGAGAACTGCCGCCGGTGTTTTGGCCGTCCGTCAACAGCAGCATACCGGCCACTGGCCGGCCGGCGCTTTCCTCGAGGATATGCAGAATCGCATCGCCAATGCAGGACGCGGAGCCGCCGACAGCGTCATCTGTCAGCGGTTCCATCGTGGTAAGATCGAACGGCAGCAGCGTGCACGAGCGATTGAAGGTGTAATACCGGAGATCATATCTTTCGCCCACAGGCTCGAGCAGTGTCGTTGCGGAATGCCTGACGAGTCGTGCCGCCAGCTCTGCACGTCCGATGCGGTTCATCGTCTTGCGGGTGTCGGCACCGACGGCTGATTCGGACTGTGCCAGGCCGGCAGCGACGGCGATCTGGCCGAGTTCGTCGTCTGACTCGAACGGTCCTGCCGCCAACTGCATGCTCTGAGAGCGGTCGAACATCACAGCAAAAATTGGTTTTCGATCGATTCTGTGATCGAGCTTCAGGTACGGACCTGCGAGTACGATGACCAGGATCAGCAGCACGATCGTACGCGTCGTCGTGAGGGCAATATGGAACTTTTGCGGAACGGTGCTGAGGTTGTGCCGCTGGCGGCGGTATATAAAAAAAACTGCGGGTGCCAGCAGCAGCATGCCGACCCAGAAAATGGCCGGGCGCTGAAAGGCCAGGTGCACATTGTCGAGGTGCTCGACAATGTCTTCCGCCACACCGATCGATTTGAGAAATAGTTTCATAGAATTCCGATGGCACGTTGGTGTCTTGGAGTGGTGCAGTCTTGGAATGGTGTAATCTTACGCATTTACCAATCTTTCCTCCTACATCACTCCTATGATCCATCCCCCCTTATTTTTCCTCTCACTGGTCCGTCTGGACCCGGGTGAGGCGTTGGAAGTAGTCGCGAATAAAGGACCGATAGCCCTCCGGCCCTTCCTCGCGCAGTCCCTGCAGCATCTGCTCGCGTTGGCGCGGCTGCATCTTCATAATGACTGTACGGGCGCTGAGGTCCAGGCTGACAAGTCCAGTCAAAATATCCGCCATACTCTCGCCGTCGATAGGATCCGGCAACTGCGCGAGCGGGTCTCCCATGACACCGGGCTTCGACGGGCGATGGTTATCGCCTTGCTCCAGGCGCTGCAACATCTCCTTCGCCTGCTGCACGGATTCAGAATTCATCATAGCCGCCAGCTTTTGCATCGCTTCGAGTGAATCCACTTCCTCGCCCAGAGCGTTGATCATTTCTTCTACCGACTGCTGATCTGATTCGACTGCCTTCTGGGCCAGATCCAGTTCCTGCACTTGCTCAAATTGGCGTGACCGCATTTTGTTTTTTTCTGGGTCTGAGTTTTCAGACTTTTCCAACTGTTCGCGGATATCGTCCTCGAACCGCGGGTCAAGCTTGGGTGTCGGCCCGCCAAGCGCCGGCATAAAAATTTCCGCCTCGAACTCTTCGTCCTCCGGTGATCCATCCTCGCCTGTCGTTTTTTCTGTTATATCGCTGTTGGGAGTGTCGTTTTCGGCGGGAGGCACTAAGTATTCCTCCTGCTCAGGGTTGTACGGGCGCTCCGGGAAAAGAGGCTTGTCACGCAACGGATCCAAAAGCTCGTGGACGTCTTTGATCTTCTCACCGATCTCCTTTTCGAGTTCTGTCTGATCCTCTGCCAGGCTTTCGCGCAGGCGAGAGGACAGCTCCTTCTCGTTGTCGGCGATCAACTCTTCCTGCACTCCCTTGAGTATTTCAAGGTCACGCGCCAGTTCGTCCATGAACTCTTTTAGGTCCTCGAGCTCGCGCGACGCGGCGTCGGCATCCTGAGACATGAGATCCTCCCGCAACTCGGCCAAAGCATCCTCGAGATCATCGCGGCTGTCAGTCTGCGCCTTGGCCAGAGCCTCCATGCGATCCTTCACGGCGCCGAGATTCTCCTGCACCTGCTCGCTCTGGCGCTCGATGTCCTCGATCTTTGCTTCAGGCTCGCGAAGCATCTCACTGAGCTCGGCCATCGGATCGACCGCCATTTCAACGAAAGCCTGCTGTACGAGTTCCTGCTGTCGGGCGATTTCAGGCGGCAGAAAATCTATCTCGGGTGATTGTTCAGTCAGTTTCTCAAGTTCCTCAGCCAGAGCTTTGCCCAGCTCGACATTGTCGTCTTCTCGATTTGCCAGTTCGGTCAGCTTATTCCGCAACTCCTGGTCATGAAATTCGGTGTTTGCTGCGGGATCAACCTTCTCTTTTTTCGCCGCCAGGTTGACCACGGCTTCATGAATCTTCTCCTGTTCATCCAGCAGCGTCTCCAGCTTGTCACGGAAAGTTTCCGTTTCTTTCTCGTACACGTCGAAGACCTGATCGGCAGCCTGTACGTCATCAGCAACAATACGGATTGAGTGCACAGGACTTACCGCGCTTTGTTTTTTTCGGTCGCGCGCTTCCAGGCGGAACCTGAGTATCTCGCCGATAGCCGCGTTCTCCTCAATCAGGTTGAGAATGATCGATCCCGAAGCGCTACGTCGCGTCGTGTCATAGCTCTTCACCACACGGCTCTCGAACGGTTCGTCCTCATTCTTCTGCACTTGCAGAATAATTTTATCGACCCCGAAATCGTCGTAGGCCGAGAAATGAATCGCAACACCCACCGGCGCGCTGACGACAAGATCGATACCAGGCTGATCAACGGAAATTTGCGGCGGATTGTCCAGGAGTGCCGTTATTCTGCCTTCCTGGGCGCGCTGATTGGGATGGTTCAACCGGTTTCTCAACTCGACCCGATAGTATCCGTTACGAAGAAGCGGGAAGGTGCCGCTCCACTGTGAGCGTTCACTATTACCGGACAAGGGTGCGAGCGGGAACCGGCCGGCGACGACCAGTTCACGGTCGAGCTGCGGGTCGGCGGGCAACACGCCGGCAGCACCCCAGAAACAGCCAGCCGGCAACTTCTTCGGGATCTTTTTGCCTTCGGGTGGGGGGTGGCTTGTAGCGGTCTCCACAAACGTCCAGGTGCCGGGTACGTAGTCCTTCGCGTAGCTGCGCAGATGCTGAATGATAACGCCTTCTTCGGTGAATTGATAATTATCCTGTCCTGTCTCAGATGGGATATAGACTGACACGCTGCCCTTCTGCTTTCCCGGCAATGCCTCGAGCTCATTCCCTGCTATATCGTAGAATTCGATCCGCTGTCCCTCGTGGCGTGCAACGATGTCCACCGCTCGCATGCCGATCACCGATGGCTGCGTCAGCCCGCCGAAAACAGTGAAGCGGATACCGCTCAGGCGCTTGTTCTCGAGGCCAACCAACTCAGGTGCCACTGCAAGTCGGGTCAGTTTGGCTGATTGTGGCAGTGCCCCCATGAACCGGCGACTGGCTGTGTCCGACTGGCCCCGGGTGATGCTGTCAGCCCCCCAATAGGCTCGATGCTCCCAGCTTTCGCCGTCGTGCCATTCAACCATGATCGTTTCGGGCCGGCGCCAAGGCACCAGGAAGACATCGGCAAACAGCGCATCGCCGCGACGTATTTCGAAGCCGTTCTTGGCATTGTCAAAACCATGACTGTGCGCACCCTCGGCCGACGTTGCCCCGTGCAGGCGACGACTTGTCAAGGTCTCGTCCCAGAGCCAGGCGCTCTCAAATTCAACCCCCGCAGGGGGGGCATCGTTAAACCAGAAACGCTCCAAACCGAGTCGTCGCAACTGCAGCATCTGTATCTGCCCCTCGACCGCGTCGCCTGCAACATCGACGACGACTTCAGCGATACTGCGGCGCGGGCCAGTGACGTGTGGGACATTCGGAGCACCCACAACCGGCGCACCCGGGATATAGGCAGGATACCGCACGACAGTCTGCAACGCGACGATTTCGGGTCGATCGAGCATGTTCACCCGATACTGCTTGCTCCAGGTGCCGCTGCCGTAGACGCGATAGGTCAGTGAATGCTGCAGCCCGGTGAGCCGATAGCTGGTATGATTCTCTTCGACTGCCGGAAAGGTGAAAGACAGCCTCTTTTCCTTGCCCTTCTTATCGACAGTAAATATTTCGAGACGCAGCGGATCGTCGCCGCCGGGACGGTCGACCTCTCCTTTAGTGACTATGACATTGAACTGGAGATCGGAACCGCGCAACGTGTCGTAGCTGCCGGGCGACTTCTGGTCGCCCACAAGGACGTGGTACAAGACGCTGGCTACCGGCGGGATATCGGCGAACGGCTTGAGGATGCGTGCCAACGCGTTGGGCAGGCGGGCAGAGGCAATAGAGAAAGCGACGGCAAGAACCACGAGCGAGCCAAGGGCGAAGATCGCGGAACGCTTCAGGCTGTACCGGTCAAGCGCGTCCTGTGGCCGAAAATTGCCAATACGCTGGAGCGCCTCGTGGATCAGGCGACGGTGGAAAGCCGACGATTGAGTCGGGGCGTTGCCGGCGGCAAGGTCCACGCAGCTGACAATGCGGTTGTGAATGCCGGGCATTTCCCGTTCGATACGTCGCGCCACAATGGCGCTGCTGAGTCCTCTCAGCAGCGGGCGTAATGCGCCAATCACAAAAACCCAGGCGGCTGGCACCACGATCAGCACCAGGCAGATCATACGGAACACTGGCGACCATGCCATGACCACGTCGGAGACAGTGACTATCAGCACTGTGCTCAACAGCACGCCAACCGTTATGCCAACGCCGGTAACAACCCAGCTCGAGCGCAGCAGCGACCGCGTTCGACCGATCAGCCGGAGGATCGGCAAGGCATTCCCGCTATCGTGGTCGATTGGCGTGGTATTCTTTTTCATGGGATTCCGTTCTACTCCTGGGTCGGCAGGGCCACATGAGGGCGAGATGTGAAAAGGTCAATGAAGAGGTTTTTCGATCCCTCCGGCCTTTCACTTTTAACTCTTCGACTCATAAGGTTCTGGTCCTTCCACAATTATCCACAAAAAGTGACTGCTCCTCACCCTGAATTATCACCAACATTCTTCGTGGGCATACTGAAAGTTAGTGAATAATGCAGGTTCAGACATGTCACGGCGCACTACGTTCGGTCGTTTCGTCGATATTGGCGCCGGTCATTTTCCCGAGCCAGGTGCCGCGGACAAACTCGCGCAACCGCTGCGCCGAGCTGGGCCGACTTTCATCGTCATCGTCGCCTGCGGGGCCACCGAGGGTCGACAGAAAGAACTCGATACCGATGACAATGAACAGAATCATGATCAAGGGGCGCCAGATCTCGCGTTCGTCACCGATACCACCATGCAACTGCTGCGCTTCGGCCGAAGCGTCAATTGTAGTTATTCTCGTGTCCGGCAAGAGCGCCGAAACCTGTGGACCGGTCAGTGTCGTAAAATCGGATTCCTCCGGGCTGAGGTTGACAGCGAACGACCGTCGACCGCGTCGTGAATCGTCGGCGCCACGCACGTTTATTGTATAGAAGCCTTGTTCAGTTGTGCCGAAAAAGGCACCGACCAGCCGGGAGTTTGAACGCTCGAGCGGGATCCGGGTAATGCGGCCGGCGTTGTCGGTGACAGTTGCCTCGGCGGGTGCCCAGGATTGGTCAACGAAAATTTCTGCAGCAGCCCCCGCAGCCACCACGGACGGCCCTTCGATTTCCGCCGGACGTTTTACGTAGCCGATCATCCGCAAGACCAGTGGTACAAACTCCGGACGCAACGGCAGGTTCGACCACTTGGTGTTGAATGGGAAGGCTGTAAGCAGCACTCGGCCGTTCTCGAAGCGACTGTCGATGATGGCGGGATCACCGTTGGAGAACTGGGCGATCGGCCACGAATTTCCGCTGTCTTCCGGCAGTATCAGCGTGAAGCGACGGTAGATGTTGACCTTGGTCAGGTACCTTTGCTCACCTGCGAAGACCGAAAACACGGGATGCACAAAATCTATGGCCCCGAAGTGATCAAAAGTCGATGAATTGTCGGGGTCCCCATAGGCCTGACCGAGCCCCGGCGACAGCAACACATCCTCAGGCCTGCTGGGTGCCTTGAAGAACTGCTCGGTCCAAACCGTCGGATCGGTGCGGTCTCCGGGAAAAATCAGTAAGCCGCCACCGTTCCCGACATAGGACGTCAGTAACTGAAACTGTGCCGGTTGCAGTGAGCCACAGTTGGCCAGGATCACGACATCCGCACCAATCAAAGCATCCGCTCCAAGGCCAGCCTCCGGGATGTCAACAACATCGAGTGTGCGAATAAGATCCTTTTCCGTTGCCAATTCCGGACCATCGAGGGGAACGATGTGAGTCTCGACTTCCGTGTC
>CAUZJQ010000247.1:0-6647 GCA_963580095.1 Lentisphaeria bacterium
GGTCCATCCGCTTCCATGCGAATTTCCATCGAGACTCCTTTCCCGGTCCGACTTCAACCATCAACCGGAAGGGAGTCTCGATATTTTCCCGATTCCCCAACACCCACGTTTTGGGATCACGCCCGGCGGGCACGTGGGATAGGCTTCCAGCCTGTCATTTCCCCTCGTGTTCTTGACAGGCTGGAAGCCTATCCCACGTTTATTCACAGCCTCACCCGGAAAGGCGACTATTAATTTAGAATCCTCTGACTCGCAGCAACCACTTTTTCATCTTTGGAGGAACAGCCTCATTGAGCTCCTCCCGGGTTCGGTAGTCCCAGTCCGCAGTTGTGTGATAATTCAGGCTCTGTTGAAAGTCTCTCAGCTTAGTAATATCACGCCTGGAAAACGGATTGCTGCCAGCAACACCGGCCTCCTGAAGAAGCTGTTTCTTTTCGTCTCCCAGCGCCTTTCTGGCGGCGGCGTACACTGCTTCAATCTCCGTGTACTCATCCTGGCCTCTCCGCGTGCTCTCGTGCCGCGATCTCGCTACGTTCAAAGCTTTCTGTTTCGCACGCAAGGACTTATCCAGCTGCGAACGCTCTGGATGGCCTGGGCTTAGATCGCTCAGTTTCCCCTTCAACTCCTTGATTTCCTGTTCCGCCTTGACGGTGCTCGGAAGGGCTTTGAATTCGTCCCGGGCCTTCTGTTCGAGATCTCTCTTCTCTTTTGCTAATTCTTTGACACGAGCATCAAGCACGACAAACGCTTCGCTACTATTCAGATCCGCCTCCGTTGCTTTTCGCTGCGCGTCCCAGGCATCGGCCCTCTGCTGGTCGCTCTCGGACCAATCCAGCCGTTGCGTCAAGGCAAAGGGTGGCGGGCCGAGCGAGTCAAAATCACTGTGAACCTGACGATAGATGCGGAAGTGGTCCATCCGCCCCTGGAAGAACCGGTCGCGGTTTCTGCCGCAGGCGATAAAGTTGCCTTCGGCTCGATCACCGGGGAAGACATCGCGCGGCCGGATTTCGAACTTGCCCTGTGCGACGCGCTTTCCGTCGATATGAATGGAGGCGGTCGAACCGCTTATTTCCACTCGCACGCGGGACCACGCGTCGGCCGGAATCGCTTGCGACGCGGCAACCAGGCAGGTCTCGCCTTTGTGCCTGGCAATCAGCGCGGGAGTGCCTGTGTTCTTCGCGATCTCCAGGTAGAAACACTCATCCTCGCCGGTCCCGAAATCAAAGAGACGTCCCCCCTTGCGGCCGGACCGGTTGACCAGCATGTCGATGGTCAATTCAGCAAAGTCGGCCACCGACGGCGGTGCCTCGGCATACTGATCTTTTCCGTTGAACAGAATGCACTTGTGTCCGCCGTCGTCCTTGAACTCGGAACTGCCGTGAAGGATGCCGTTGTTGTTGATGTAGGAATCTTCGAGCAGGCAGGTCTTCGGCTGGTTGAACTGCCAGTTCGCGTACAGGCCCGCGGCATCGGTTCCATCGCTGAGCCCCTGCCGCCGCCCATAGATTCGACCATGCTGGAAAACGCCGCTTTCGAGATTCGCGATGCCCGGAACGAGTTCGTAGTACCCGACCGTGCCGTCATATCCGGGCGTGTAGTCCATGACTAACTCGCCCGTGAGTTTCTGGCCCTTGGCGCCGCAGAGTCGGAGGATGTGCTCTCCCTTGAGGACCACATTGCCGTCGATCTCTGCCTGGCCCTCGGACGGGATTTTACCGCTTCGTCCGATGGACGACCGTGAGAGCGTGGTGACTGTGACAGACTCCAGAATACGCGCATTGCCGCCGACGGTGATGTCTCCGAACACCCACGCCTTGCCGCCGATCCTGGCGTTGCCACGAATCACGGTTTTCGGACCGTACACGACGGCGTACTGATGAATGCAGGCATTGTCTTCGACGCGTGCTCCATCGAGCACCATGGCGTTCGAGCCCACGTAAGCGGTCGCGGCAACGCGGGCACTGTCAGCCACAAACCCACCGCCGTTGGCGTGGCGGTGGCCTTCTGCGTTTCTCTGCAGAAACTTCACCCGTCTGGTCAGATCGTCTCTCACCCGGACCTTGCCACGTTCCCACCATTCGGATGGATCGTACTCGCCCGATACGACCTTTTCGTTCTGACCGATAGCGGCAAACGTGATACGCCGGCGCATGTCGGCCAGTTTCTCCTGGGCGAGCGGGCCGTCGTCGTCCGACAATGGGATGGGCACTTCGTTCTTCACGGAGAAGCCCAGGAACTGATTGCCGTTGTTCAGCGTGTATAGTTCGTCGAGATTGATCACGTCGCCCTGACGGCGATGGAGCGTGCCGGGCTTGCATCCGCTCAAGGTCACTTCCCAGGGATAGCGCGGAGCGTGAACGCCCGCCAGCAGGACGTCGCAATTCCCCGCGGGCGACCGAGGCAGAGCAGACGGCGTCGCCGCAACCGTCAGCCAGAGATGCTTGTCTGACGGACGTAACGTGAAGTCCAGCTTTCCTTTGTTCCAGAGCTGGCTGTAGCGTGCCCGACCGTTACCGTCCACCGCCACTATGCAGGCTCGCCAGTCGCTGTGAAGCTTTGCTTCCTGGAGGCCGTCGAAGTCGACTGAAATCTCCGTCGCTCCTTTAGCCGGAGTGAGCCGGACAATGTTGAATCCGTACGTTCTGGGCGCTTCGCTGTCAGGAATGCGGTAGTGATCTGTCTGTCCGTAGACGGGCTGCAGGAAGCTGATCTCCGGCATCCCGTACTTGCTGCGGATGGCGTATTGCATCACGAAGTCGCACGTAGCCATCCGCGCCGCGTACTCGCCAAAGAAATCGCCAAAACCTTTGACGCCGTTTTCCCAGAGACCTCGTTGCTGGCCGAGTCGGGCGATGGTGTGATACGCGGTTGGTTCTGACGCCGCCGCCAGGCAACCGGCGACCGACAGGATGCCATCGCCCCAGTTCGGATTGTCGCCCAGCGCAAAGAACCAGAGCGGGCACTGGTACTGGGTGCAACTGACGTTGCGCCAGGGATAGCAGAAATTGTGGCTGAACATCGGCGTTTCGCCGGGCAAGTTTAAGTGCCGTCCGCCGTGGCAAACCGATTCGCCGAAAAACAGTGACGACCAGCCACCGCGTGGGTGGCCGTGGTACCACTCGTGCCCCAGTCCCTCATTCCGCGGTCCGCCGGTGGCATCGCGAAGATCGCAGGCTCCGAATCCGCCGCCCGCGTAACCGCCGTCAATCGCCAGTCGGACGAGGATGCTGTACTTCTTCCACGGTTTTTCTCTGCGCCAGTAAGGCATCGAGCTGCCGGTGGCTTCGATATGCGTCCACATGTTCTCCGCGTACTCCAGCGATCCTTTTCGAAAGGCGTTCTGTTTTTCCGGTTCATGCGGCCGCATCCACCACAGGTTTTTGTACGGGGTTTGGGCGTCCGACACCCAGGTGTAGTGTTTCGTTTCAATGACCAGGGAGTCGGGCTCGACGCGATAAGTGCTTGATACGTATTCATCCTGTGACTGGGTGGCCTGTAGCTTTTTCCATTCCTGTTGCCATATCTTGTGAATGAACGCGTGGTCATCCTGGCTGACCATCGAATGGAACGGTGGGTAAACCATGACCGCCCGACGCTCGCCGTTCTCCATCCGCAGCACGGCCGCGGGCGTGAGCTTGTAGCCGTTGAATCGTGGGTCAGGGGTTTCGATACCGAATCCTCGAAACCCGATCAGGTGTGCCTTGAAAGTTTCGCCATCCGAAGTGGTCCAGTTGCGGCCAGCGCCGGCCAGCGCTTCCCTGTCGTATTGGCCCTTGTTTCGCGTCCAGGTGCGCAGCGGCGCACCCTCGGGAATGTCAACAATGTCCTGCCCCTGACGCGGCCACCACTGGATGGTGCGGCGCTGGTAGCCGACCGCATTCGGTCCACCTTCCTGTTGGACCATGTCCCGGCCCACACCAGGCACAAGCTCTTTCGGGTAGTGCAGATTCCCATAGTAATCGTGGTCCGCTGCAAACGAACCCGCACAGACACCAAGAATCGCGGCAGCAAGAACTGCTATCGACTTCAGTTGTGGTGTCTTGATTGTCATGCGTTATTCCGACAGTACGAATTCGACGAGGTCGTCAATCTGCTCGTCAGTGAGTATTTCGGTCTTCTTGCTGTGCTTGCTACTGGTCATCAGTTCCTTCACGGTCAGGTACTTCCCGCTGTGCAGGTACGGAGCAGTCCGCCATATCTCGATCAACGTGGGCGTGTCGAACTTCTGGCGACGATCGCGCGGGGTTTTGCTCGCAACATCGTGCAGTGAAAGATCGGTGTCGTGCGGATCGTCTATCTACCTGCCACTCCCGCTTGCAGAGAATCTGGACAGACATTTTTTGGAAAGGGCTCGATCCGATCACCGTGGGACAGGCGGCTCGAGTCGCGTCCGGGGAAACAGATCGTCGCGAGCGACGCCAGGGTTCCTGGCAATGAAGCCTGCTTGAGTGAGGGTGGGGATGTGGCCGAGCACTCTCTGCTTCGACATCTCCAGCTCCAGCGTCTTCGCACCGGGCGGGATCGGCGCGAGCCCGGCCAGCTTGCACTCTTTATAGGCACTGCGAGGATCTTCCCCCACTTTATAGGTCACTTGGAGCACGCTGTCTCCAGGAACCAATTTGCCGTCGATATAAACCTTGGCGGCCCCCTGCGGCCGCCAGGAAAAATATTTGGCCAGTCGGTCGAGATTCGGCGTGTGAACGTTGTTTCGGCCGCCGAGGCAGTTGATCCAGTCGTTGAGGTCGTCGACCGCGATGAACAACACGTTCGGGCGGGCCTGCGGAGTTTCGCCGGCCCTTGCGCGTGGCTCCAAGGCGGCCACCGCAACGAGACACAGCGCCATCGAGACTCGCATGAAATCACTCATTTCGTTTTATAAGGCCATGGCTGGACGTTGGCGCGCACCGCCCATTTTTCCCATTTGGCGAGCAGCTCCTCGACCTTCTCGGGGTTCTTGTCCGCGACGTCCTGCAATTCCGCGCGGTCGGTTTTCACGTTGTAGAGCTCCCAGCCAAAGTCCTTGACCTCGCGACCGGCTTGCCCCTTGCAAACTAATTTCCAGTCACCGTCCCGAATCGCGCAATTGAGGTGATGTTCGAAGTAGAGAGCGTCGCTACGCTCAAGAGACTTGCCAGAGAACGCTGGTCGCAGGCTCACGCCCTCGACCGGAATGATCTCGTGCTCGCCAAATTTCTTGGGATAGACTTTGCCAGCCACGTCGGCACAGGTCGCCATGATGTCAATCACGTGTCCCGGCTGATGCTCCAGCTTACCGTTGCGCGACGGATCGATCCCGCTGGGCCAATGCACGATCAATGGCGTGGAGATACCGCCTTCATGGGCAAAGTGTTTGTATTCCCGAAACGGCGTGTTGGATACATTGGCCCAGCCTCGGCCGTAGCCGATGAAGGTATCTTCCGGACCCGCCATCACACCCGGTCCCGTCTTCAGCGGCCGCCCATCGCGCGTCTGCATCGGTGTCCAGATCTTTCGCTGCAGATCGTCCGGCCCCATGGGTTTCAAGTCCGTGGCATAGCCGTTCCTGGGCGTGTAGCGACCGTAACCTTCGGCACATCCGCCGTTGTCCTGCAGGAAGAAGATGAGTGTGTTGTCGAGCTCGCCCTGACGCTTCAACTCCGCGACGATGCGACCGATGCCTTGATCCATCGAATCGATCATGGCCGCGTAGACTTCCATATTGCGAGCTTCCCACGGCTTGTCCGCCACGTTTTCCCAGCTGTCGGACTGTGGTGAGAGTTCCGTGTCTGCCGTGACGAGCCCCAAGGTTTTCATCTTCGCCAACCGCGCCTCGCGAATCGGAGCAAAGCCCTTGTCGTACTTGCCCTTGTATTTCGCGATGTCGTGCGGCAGGGCGTGCATCGGCCAGTGCGCGGTGGTGTAGGCGGCATAAAGAAAGAACGGCTTGTCGGACGACTCGTCGGCGTGCTGTTTGAGGAACGTGACGGCGTTGTCGCTGATCGCGTCGGTATAGTAGTAGGTCTTCGGCTTGTACTTCGGATCGTTCACCGGAGTGATGTAGGTGTTGCCTCGACACAGCGTCGCCGGATCGTAGAAGCTACCTGCACCAGTGATCGTGCCGTAGAACTTCTCGAATCCACGTTGCAGCGGCCAATTATCCTTCGGTCCATCCGGACCGACGTGCCGCGTAACATGCCATTTGCCTGACATGTAGCGGCGATACCCCGCGGTGCTCAGCGCCTCGGCGATCGATACCACATTGCGCCCCAGTTCGCCGCGATAGCCTGGCAGCTTTTTGTCGCCGGTCATCAGCCCGATACCCGCCTGATGCTGATACACCCCGGACAGCAAGGCCGCGCGCGTTGGACAACACCGTGCGGTGTTGTAGAACTGCGAAAACCGCACTCCGTGATCGGCAAGCTGATCGAGATTGGGCGTGTTGATCTCACCGCCGTAACAACCGATGTCGGAGAAGCCCATGTCGTCGGACATGATCAGCACGATATTCGGTGCGTCGGCCGCCCGAGCGCTGCTTGCCCCGCACCAGCAATTCCCGGACGGTCTGTCTCCTCGGGGATTTTGGGGCTCAGAGCGGAGTGAGGAGGGTTTTGCTCGGACGATGGGGCTGGTGCGACTGGCTTTGAGCTGACTCATCGGGTCGCGTGCCT
>CAUZJQ010000248.1:0-6598 GCA_963580095.1 Lentisphaeria bacterium
CGTCGTACAGAAAAATACATTGGTGCAGGTGCCAGCACAGCAACCGCAATAGCGGATCGCCGTCGATCCGTGTCGCCAGCCCCACCAACGGTTCCTGCAGCTCGTCCGACAAGCGGGCGTACTCATGATGAAGCCGCACGGTCGCCGGATCGAGAAACTCTATCGGCCCTTGCGGCAGCGTCGCGACCGACTCCGCTGCGTACGCCGACATCGCCTCATGAAATTCCGACGGTATCTCCAGACGCTTCAGCAATTCGACGAAATTCACCTGTTCCCTCTCCGGAATTGATAGTTCTCGCAACCTACGCCCAGATAAGTTCCTGAACAAGACTGTCTGTCACAGGTTGCGAGCAAGCCAGACAGGTAATACCTTGCCATCTGCGGCAACATGACCCATTAAACATGGCAGATTCATCACATGCCAACTACAACTTCCTTCGTCGATCGCCTAATTGAACGCCTGGACCGGCTGGACCCGTCCAGTGTGCAGGGCTACATCCTGCGCCTGGTGCGGGAGAAAGAACTACTCGAGACGGTCTTCCAAACGGTGCGCGAAGGCGTCATTATTGTCGATGAAAAATTGCGCATACGATACGTCAACCACGCCGCCGTCAACCTTCTGGGACTGCCGGCAGACTGCACCGACCAGCCCATCGAGCGCTACTTGCGAGAACTCGACTGGTCGCAGCTTAAAGCCGGCGATGCAGATGCCTGGGCCCGCGTGTCACGGCAGGAGATCGAGGTGTTCTATCCGCAACACCGCTATCTGCTTTGCCGTTTCCTGCCCTATGAATCCGGTATTCGTTCGAAAGATATCGCCAAGGACACGGCCGCCGAGTTGGAGGCGGACGGTACGCCGCAGTTACTGGACGCTATCACGACAGGCGACGAGCCGATGATCACTCTGACGCTGGACGACGTCACCGAGATACGCGAGCGCGCTGCCTCGACGATCGAGTCGGAACGGCTCGCCGCAATCACCATGCTGGCCGCCGGTGTTGCCCACGAGATTGGCAACCCGCTCAACAGCCTGACCATTCATCTGCAGTTGCTCGATCGCCAGCTCGCCGCACTGAGCAGCGACGCCGCCGGCAACGCAAAGGAGCTGGTCGACGTCTCGCTCCAGGAAGTGCGCCGGCTTGATGACATCATCAACCAGTTTCTCAAGGCTGTGCGTCCGTCGACTTTCGAGCCCGGGGCTGTGGCGCTGCACGAACTGATCGCCAAAACGCTGGCTTTCATGAAACACGAGATCGAGGACCGCGGCGTGCTGGTGCAGGGGGAGTGGCCGGATGAAATTCCGCAAATCATGGGCGACGACACCCAGTTGCAGCAGGCCTTGTACAACATCATAAAAAACGGGATTCAGGCAATGGAATCCGGCGGCGTCCTGGTCATCAAGCTGTCGACAACCGATGATTTTGTCGTGCTCAGCGTTGCCGATTCCGGCAAAGGTATCGATCGGGAGCAACTCGGTGATATATTCGACCCCTATTACACTACCAAACCAGACGGTACCGGGCTCGGACTCGTCATTGTCGAACGGATCATGCGCGAACACGGCGCCGAGTTCGGGATCGACAGCGAAGTCGACCGCGGCACGGTTATCACTATGCGCTTCCCACTGCCCGCCCGACGCCAGCGCCTTCTGACGGCAAAACCAATATCTACCGGCAATACCAAAGATGAGTAAACCACGAATCCTGGTTATCGACGACGAACGCAACACCCGTGAAGGTCTCGGGCGTGCGCTCAAACCCAAATACGACGTCGCCCTGGCCGAAAGCGGTGAAGCCGGTTACAAGAAACTTACGCAACAGGCGTTCGATCTCGTCATCACCGACCTGCGCATGCCTGGGCTCGACGGGCTCTCCTTCATCCGCCGCGTCAACACCATGGACACACCGCCCACCTGCATCATGCTGACAGCTTATGGTAGCGTCGAAAATGCCGTCGAAGCGATGAAAGCCGGCGCCTACGACTACCTCACCAAGCCGGTGAACCTTGACAATCTCGAAATGCTGGTCGAACGCGCCCTCGAGTCCCGTGACCTCAAGCAGGAAAACCGGCGCCTCAAGGAGGAGCTCGCCGACCGCTACGCCTTCGAGAATATGATCGGCCAGTCGACCGCCATGCAGCATGTTTTCGACAGCCTCAAACAAGCAGCTCCGGCCCGCTCCAGCGTGCTGCTGACCGGCGAGAATGGTACCGGCAAGGAACTGGCCGCACGCGCCCTGCACAACCTCAGTCCGCGCGCCGATAAACCGTTCATCACCGTCAACTGCGCGGCACTCTCACGCAACCTGCTCGAAAGCGAATTGTTCGGTCATGAGAAGGACGCCTTCACCAATGCCAATGCCCGACGGATCGGTCGATTCGAGGCCGCAGACGGCGGCTCTTTCTTCCTCGACGAGATCAGTGAAATCGACGCCGCTGTGCAGGTGAAGCTGCTGCGCGTGCTCGAGGCCCGCGCTTTCGAACGCGTCGGGGGCAACGAATCGATCGAGGTCGATATCCGCCTGATTACCGCCACCAACTGCGACCTCAAGGCTATGGTCGATGCCGGTGATTTTCGCCAGGACCTTTATTTCCGGCTGCACGTCCTGCACATCGACATGCCGCCCCTGCGCCAACGCCGCGAAGACATACCGCTGCTGATCAAATACCACCTGGACCTGTTCAATGCGGAAAACGGTACGAACATCACAGGTGTGGCACCCGAGGCACTGGACACACTCACCACTTACGACTGGCCGGGCAATGTCCGCGAACTCCGCAATTGTGTCGAACGTATGGTCGTCATGACGCAGGACAGCACCCTGACCATCGCCGACGTGCCGCACGAAATCCGCGATGCCGCCGGTACCGTCCTGGTGCCGGTCACGACGCTGCCAACCGCCAGCGTGCTCGACATGGAAACCAACGAGCGCAATCTCATCGTTCAGGCCCTGCGCAACTGCAACGGCAACCGCAGCGCTGCCGCTCGCGAACTGGGCATCAGCCGCCGCACACTGCACCGCAAGATCAATCAGTTCAACTTGCGCGACCTGTAATGAAGACGGGATACCTCGGCCATGGGCGCCATACGCCAGGGTATCCATTCTGAAGGGAAGAAGCATGCGCGCACTACTGCAACGAGTCACCAGCGGATCCGTCACGGTCGACGGCGAAGTCGTCGGCGCCATTGGCCCAGGCCTGGTCATCCTGCTCGGGGTAAAAACCGGCAACACCAGCGCCGAAGTCAAGTGGCTGGCCGACAAGTGCGTCAACCTGCGCATTTTCTCCGATGCCGACGGCAAATTCAACCTCTCGGCCCTGGACATCGGTGCCGAACTCCTCGTCGTATCGCAGTTCACGCTATACGGCGACTGCCGCAAGGGGCGCCGTCCAAGCTTCGTTACAGCCGCACCGCCGGAGATTGCCGAGCCGTTGTACGAAGAATTCGTCGCCACGGTACAGGCGCATGGTCTGCAGACGCAAACCGGCCGCTTCGGCGCCATGATGCGCGTCGAGATACAAAACGACGGTCCGGTGACGCTGATGGTGGATACTGAGTAGTGCGAAGTTTTCCGGACAAGCGCTCTTCAAACGCTCTGTCAGGCAGGAAACCTATTCGTTGCTGATAATATCGATTTCATATTTGACGTTCTTACCGGTGAACTTGAGTGTCTGATAATCGGAAGGCTGCGGTTCGCTCGGGCTGAGTAGATTAAATTTGAGCGCATCAAAGCGGTTCACCAGGGATTGCAGATCCTTGTCGCTCAGCATCATCTGCAGAAGATATCGATCGGAATCGCGGGCAATCAATTGGTCCAGCAGTTCATCGTCCGACTCGGTATACATCTTCAGCGCCTTCAGAAGACTCGCAGTGTCGTCAACAAGCCAGACATGTCGAACGAAGTTGCCGACGTTGCGTTGGCGGTTGGGGATCCCTGCCCGCTTGCGGTTGCTCGACTTGAAGTTGAGGTTCTCAGTCCAGATACCGGCGTTCGGAGTGCGGCCCGAGTTTTCCATGCTCATCAGTTCGATACGGCCACTACCGCCGGTCGAGCGCACCAGTACTGGAGGATTGCTGTTGAATACCCGGCCATGGGGGCTCGCTGGGGCGAGAGTGCTGCGGGTTTCCCCGACTGTCGGCACCTGCGGTAGTCCCGCTGGCTTGGCAGTAACTTCCGGCACTGGCGGCCCGGTGGTGGCAGCGACAGGATCAGTTTCGGTTGCGGTCGTATCGACCGCGTCCGGGGTAAGGGAGTTGGCTGCAACAGCGTTCTCCGGCGACTTGTTGATCGTGACAACCAGCGTCGTTGCGATGATCGCAAGACCGGCAACAAGACTCAGCTTGTACACTGGGAAGCGTAGCAGAAACGGCCGCTTCGACTGATCCAGGACGCTGCGAATGATGGCGTCGCTGCGCCCCATGTCCAGATTGCTCGACAACATGTTGTCGAGGGAATGATAGGCCGCGATAACGCGCCGACACTCATCGCAGGTCGCGACATGCTCATCGATACGGCAGTCACGCAGTTCCCGGTCATACCAAGAACTGAGCTCCTCCGATGAGGGACATTCGGTACACGACGTCTTCGCGGATTTCATTGGAAAGACTTCCTCAGCGCAGACGGCGCCGGAGTTCTTCGCGGGCTCTGGCAATGCGGGACTTGATTGTCCCCACCTTGACGTCCAGGAGTTCGGCAATTTGTTCGTATGAGAGGTTCTTGACGTTCCTGAGCAGGAGCGCCTCGCGATTGACCGGCGGCAGCTTCTTGATCTGCTGGGCGATTTCACTCTCGAACTCCCACTGCATCAGCGTGTCGTCCGGGGTTTTGCCCCTGTCGGGCAGGTCCATCGTCAGCTTGCCAACGTTCTGATTCTCGAATTCCTGATTGATGCTGACATTGACATGGGCACCGCGCCGTTTGTTCCAGCGGTACTTGTTGCGGGCCTGGTTGACGACGATCCGATACATCCAGGTGGTGAACTCGGATTCGCCTCGGAACTTCGGCAACGCACGGTAAATCCGCAAAAACGCATCCTGCGCAACCTCTTCAGCATCATTTCTTTGACCAAGAATGCCATAGGCGACCTGGAACGCCTTATCAACATGGCGGGACATCAATTCTTCCCAGGCGTCGATGTCGTCCACCGTCTTGATTCGCCCGATGAGGTCGCGGTCGGTCAGGCTATGCAGCTCTTCCTGTTTCGTCATTTTCGGCGGAAACTGGTTTCGGGACCTCTTGGCAGACGCACCGTCCCGCGATTCAACGATATCGAGAGAAGATTCAGGCACAGCAAATCGTTGGGAACTTAGAGCAACCTTCATGTTTTTCACAACAAGGCAACGGGTTTTTAACTCATCTCATCTGGCAGATGGTAGTTCGACAGGCGGCCGCGCCAAAAAGTTCCATCCTAACCTCCGACTTCCGGACATACTTTCTACCGCAGCATGAGACACTACGGCGTGCTCCAGTCCGGCATAGAAATATCGATCGATCGCGTACCCTGCTCCATTTCGGCATCAATATCGTCGAACTCATCGTCTATAAACGGTCCCAGACCGACGTCCAGCCACATTTCGCGCAATTGCAACTGGGCCTGGCGCGGTGCGCGGTGGTGCCAGGCGATGAGATCCTGAGCACTGGCGCGGGCGTCGAGGCGGTCATTGCACTTGAGAAAGCCGAGGATACTCTTCATATACCAGCGACCGCACTCCTCATACTGCTCTTCGAGCCCCGCCAGACCAGCGAACTTGCCGAAGACGTCGGCCATCTCGATGTCGCTGCCATGCGCTTCAGCCAGTTCCAGTGCCCGTACATACAGCCGGCGTGCCTTGTCGTAGTCACCGTTCTCAACAGCCACAGCGCCGAGCTCACCGAAAACACAGGCGCCGAGGTGGCCAGTGCCGTTCTGAGCGTCAAGCTCCAGCGCCTTGTTGTAGGAGATCTCCGCCTTCCCAATGTCGCCCTCGGCCATCGACAGTTGCCCGAGCTGATAACAACTGCTGGCGGCCGGTGCCGTGAGCCCGGCGCCAGCACACAGGTCGATAGACTTCTGGTACCATTCGGCAGCAACAACATAATCGGCACGGCTCTGGTGAACCATGCCCAGTTGATGGCAGGTGCACGCCGTGCTACCATAGTCTTCCAACTGTTCCTTGACTGAAAGTGCCTCGCGGTACCAGCTCTCCGCGCTGTCGATGTCGAGCAACTCCTGGGCGTTACGGCCAAGCTGGTGACAGACGACAGCGATCTGGTCGGGAACTTCGTTGGTGACAGCGATTTCCAGGGATTGGCGCAGCCATTGTTCAGCCGCGTCGAAATCGCCTTCGTGCTGGGCAATCATCGCGAGCTGATGATAGGCAACAGCCGTGTTGCAGTCCTGGTCCTGGAGCGCTGCCAGGCCCTTGCGACACCAGCCGTCGGCAGCTCCGCAATCCTGCAGGGAGTAGTCCAGCCGGAAATTCAAGGACCACCAAAGCGGCAGGCGCGGCTCCGGTATCGCACTTTCGTCGACGTCCCGCCGGATCTCGTCGGCGCGCTGCAGATCATTAAGAGCAATCGCCGCGTTGAACGACGGCAGGTAGCATTCGACGGCGATCTCG
>CAUZJQ010000249.1:0-6595 GCA_963580095.1 Lentisphaeria bacterium
TGTCACGTTTGACTGGCGATGTTGGGCGACTGAGTAAGCCGTCCGCCGACTGAAGCTGGTTGTGATCGCGCTGAGAATAGACGCGCTGTAGGCTTTCGCGATCATTATGATTATCTGGCAGAGACGCGGGACGAAATGGCATATATTTAATAGTGTATAAACGGCATAGATTAGATCACTGCCAAGTCAACTTCTGTTTTGCTCATCCGGTCCACTTGCGGTGTCTTTCCAGACCGGTGACCTGATCCCATGCCCGCGCCTCCTGTGGTTCGGGGTTCCGCTTGTAACCGAGACGCTGGACAAACTCGGTCAAGACGCCACTGCCTGAACGCTGTGAACCCGGTGGAACATCTTTCGTGACAAACCAAGAATTTAACATAACTATCTTAAAACAAGATTCTTACATCTTATCCGTTGCTCGGCATGGGCCTCTGTAGACGCCTTTCCCGGCTGCACGGACATCCCAAAGTCGAAATGATTTTTCTCACTGAATCACGTGGAAACATAAGGCGTTCACGGGCAGATTACCGGCGAAATAGAATCCTCTCGGAGATACCAACGTCGTTGTCCGAAAGAGGTATTTCCACTTTCCAGATCGGCTTGGGGGAGACCGTACGATAATGACCAGGGAAGCGTACTTCGATCAGATCATTCCGCACCGTGAGCAGGTGGCGGAATTCATCAGGACCAGCGGCCCGAAGAACGACAGGGGCTGGACTTTCGACGCGGAGCTGGGCTGGGTTCACCTGGATGGCATCTCCCGGGGCGACGGCGTGCACGGCACCGACACCTTCTACTACGCCAACGCCGCTGACGGTCGAACCCTTGGCGCCTTCACTGCCCCGTCACGCATCCACGCCTACGGCGACAGTTTTACCTATTGCGACCAGGTCAACAATGGCGAGACCTGGCAGGACTACCTCTCGGCGCGCCTGCAGGAACCGGTCCGTAACTACGGCGTCGGCGACTACAGTGTGTACCAGGCGTATCGCCGCATGCGCAAGGTGGCGGCAGCGGGCCAACACGACGCCGAGTATATCATCCTGAACATCTTTTGTGATGACCACGAACGCAATCTCGTTTCCTGGTGCGACATGCGCGGGGGCTCGCGTACGCCATCCGGCTTTACCAGGCCGCATCTGCGGGTCAACGTCTGTGACGACAAATTCGAAGAATGCGAAAACCTGATCCAGACGCCGGAGGGGGTGTATCAGCTTTGCGATCGTCAATGGGTCAGCGAAATGTTTCACGATGATCCGGTGCTGCCGCTTGGCATCACCCGTCGAGCCCCTGAGTGCGCGGCGAATCATCTCGATTCAATCGCGCAAGGCTTTGGTGTTGCGATAGATCGGATTGCGGCAACGGATCCGGTTGCGGCAGTCGAAGAGGTGTTTGCGACCGCCGCATTTTATTCAACCTGCCGGGTCATTGAGCTGGTGGAGCAGTTCATCGAAGCAAGCGGCAAGAAACTGATGATCGTGCTGTCATACGGTGAGCGGCTTGTGACTGATTCTATCGCCGGCAAACCCCGCTTCGATCAGCTGATCGTTGACTTTCTCGCCACCCGCGATTACCCGGTCATCGACATGCGTGACGCATTTGCTGCGGACTTCAAGCACTCAACGCTGGACGTCGAAAACTATCTTGACAAGTATTTTAACTCCCATCACTCGCCGGCCGGCAACTTTTTCACGGCAGAGGTGCTGCTCAAGTCGATTGTCCAGTGGGTAGATCCAAAGCCGTCGCCTTATTTGACATGAGAGACAGGTATAGTTCAGGCCTGAAACAAGCGCATCCGGGACAGCCGAGGTATTGGAAACAGAAAGGACCTATTTTTTTCACGCCTCATCCTTGTGGAAATCTATCCACTGGGAGGGAAAAGTAAAGAGGAAAAGTGACGGGATATCCTATTTTTTTTCTTAAGCTTTTACGCTGTAAGAAAGTGTGTTTTTCGGCGTAGTACACCGTTGTCACGCATATATACATATAGTGTTGGCAAAACGGACAGGCGGCGGTATAATGCACGCTCTAAAAATTTAAGATTTACTTGCTAACCCAATCCCATTCATACGGAGCCAAGCATATTCATGGCCGATGAGACAGGTTTTATCCCCGATAGTTCCAGACAATCGCAAGATTCAAACACGCGACTTTCTTTTGTTCCCAATCCCAACCCCACCTATCCTTCACGGAGATTATTCATGACGACGACAGGACAACTCTGTCCGCCTATACCACGGCGGGCGACGTGGCTGCTGAAACTCGCAATCGTTTTGCTGACATTCGGCCTGGGCAGCACCGCCATGGCGCAGGCTCCCGTGTACGTGGCCGGCACGGCGGCGTACTTTGATGCAAACCCGACCGATGGCAAGATCGACAGGATCACCCTGCAACTGGATCTGGAGCCCACGGCATTTACCGCCGCACCGGCGGACTGGGTGGTGACGATCGGTGGTATCGCCGTGACGGTGACGCCGAGCATCGCTGCTGATATTGTCACACTGGATGTTGACGATGTCAGCGCTGTGCCGTCTGATACGGCGCCTGAGGTTACGATGGACTATATCGATGCCGGCAACGTCGTGGGCCCCGATCCCATGGTCGGCTTCTCACTGATCGCGGCGGATTTTTCCGGGGATGGCGCGGGCCCAGTGCCGATTGCGGTGGTGCGGTGGGCGGCGAGCCCCGGTAACGCGAACCACGGTTATATGGACGTCCTGTACTCGACGATGCTCGGTTCCCCCGGTGTCGCCGGTGCCTGGGGTGGCGACGCGCAGAGCGTCAGCCTGTTGTCGAATGAAGGGGCGCGTAATATCGTGCGTGTTTTCCTCGACGGCAGCAGTGCGTTAACGACGTACGCGTACACTGATCCGGGCGGCGGGGATGAGGTGTTGGACCTGGCCGGCGCGGTGGCGCCGACGGTTACCGGCAACGCCATCACGGTGGCGATACCGAACACGGATTATCAGGTCATCGGCTTCGACAATGTGGTGATGTTTGAGATCAACCCCAACGGTGCTGCTGTGACGAACCCGCAGGTGGAGTTGACCGGGCACAATCAGGGCGGTTACAGTTCGACCGACATCCGCTGGACCGTATTCAATGGTGCGATCACGGCGCAGGGCGGCGGCTTCGACGGCTCGACCACGGGCGCCACCACGCTGGATCTCGACCCCGCTGCTCCCAACTTCGTGACGGTCCGTTTCAATGCCACCTCGACCGGCGTGAAGCACGGTGACTCGTTCATCGGCGAGGTGTCAAGCCTGTCGTTCGACGATGCCAACGGCGTAGCCCAGAGCATTCCGGCACCGGCGCCGCTGACCGGCGAGCTCGAGGGGATCGAGTCCGGCAACGTTTATTTCATGGTCAAGGCGACCCCTGTTCCGCCGCTGAACAACACGTCGCGGATCAACCCGTTGAGCGACGAGATCACGATCCTGCAGATCGACGCGGCGGACAGCAGTGTCGGCAGCACCGATGACGAGACGTTGAACGCGGTCACGGTGCGTTTTGTGGACGCCAGCAACGGTCAGTTCGATCCGAAGATCGACCTGCTGCCCCTGGCGGACAACGAGAACAGCGGTGTGCTGCTCTATGATGGTGACGGCAACCTGATCAATATCAGTACGATCGGCGTGGACTGGTCGGATCTGCAGGTCAACGATGAAGGTCATACGTTTCGCCAGGTGACGCTGCGCCCGCTGGATGCGCTGGAGCTGCCGGAACACGACCTGCCGGCCGGTGATCCGGCCAATACGACTGGCGAGGACCACGCCGCGGCCGAATTCGAGATCCGTTTTCGCACCAGTGCGGCGTTCAACCTGGCCGATTCCTTTTATGTCGAGATTCCGGATGACGGTTTCCTGTTTGCCAGCGGCAATTCCTCCGACGACCTGGGTGACGGCTGGGAAACGCGTGATGGCACGGTTGGTGTGGAGTTGCCGGGTTTCCTATTTGAGTTCGACGACATCAATCGCGACAATCGCTGGAATGCCAGTGAGCCCATCGCTAACGACGTCGTGCCGTTCTATGACGGCGGCGACGCCTTCACGCCGGGCGGTGTGCCGAATTTTGGCACGGACAGCTTCATCAATCAGGAAACTACCTCCAATCGTAACGTCTACTTCAACGACCAGGACAAGGACACGTTCCTGACGGAGGACAGCGGTGACGAAGTGTTGCACGACGGTTTATTTACCCTGTCAGAGAACGACGTCCTGCTCAATGCCGCCGAAATCTCACTGGTTGCCGGCGACCCCGACTCGGTAAGCAATCAGCTGTATTATTTCGATGCGGACGACTCCGGCGATTACTCCGATGGCGATGATATCGTCGTCAAGCGCAACAATGACACTGCTGGCAATCTTAGATTCGATGGGGGCATCACTACGACGCCGGCGGTCGATGATGACGGTGACGGTGTGGCCGACGACGACCCCGCTGGTGATGATTTCGTGGTCAGCGACGGCGGCGATGGTATCCAGGTCACAGACGGTGACTTTGTAGAACGATTCGAGGCGGACGATAATGTCGGGTTCGACGATTCCGGCGGTCTTCACACCTACAGCACCCTCGGCACCAGCGGTCGGTCGGACATTGTTCTCGATCGCGACGGGGATGGCCGTTACTCGTCTTCGATCGACACGACGATCGAAGATGGAACTGTTGATCCGGAGGCCGGCGATGAGCTCACCGACGCCTCCCTTGTCTCGCCGGATGTCGGCGTCGCGATTGACAGTGTGACACTTGACGCTGTTTCCGGTGCCGACGCCCTGTTTACGACGGCAGCGGAGGCTCACAACCTCACAGTCGGTAATGAAATACGAATCGATGGCGTTGGAAGTACTGACTACCCCGACGGCATCTACACCGTCCGGGCGATCCCGGACCCGGACACCTTCACAGTCGATGAGACGCCGGGGGTGGCGCTGCCGTATATTGACGATGTCGATCCGGCACCGTCCGACGCGACCACCTCTCCGGCTGCCGACCCCTTGCGCTACGCGATCGACAAAGTGACACTTGACGCTGATTCCCTTACCGACGCCCTGTTTACGACGGTGGCGAACCACAACCTATCAGTCGGCAGGAGCGTGCAAATCAGTGGCGTTGGAGATGTCGCCTATCCGGATGGTGTCTACACTGTAAACGAGATCCTGACCGCGGACACCTTCACAGTTAACACAACGCTGCTGCTGGTGGTGGAACCGCTGCTGTATGTTAACGATGTCGATCCGGCACCGGCCGACGCCAACGCCATACCCGGCAACGGCCAGGCGCTGTACTATTTCGACGCGGACGGCAACGGCAGGTACTCCACTGGCGACGATTTGATTCTCGATCAGAATTTCGTTGCTAAAATGGCCCTTGTTTTCGATGGTGGCCTGAACGATCCACTCGACGTCGACGACGATCTGGATGGGGTTGTCGGTGACATCAACACGCAGGCCGACGACATCATCGTCGACGCCGGCACCAACGGCATCCAGGTGCGTGACGGCGATGTCTTGACGCCGTTGAAAATCTCCGATGACATTGCCTTCCACGACACGGACGGCGACGGCGCCTACGATTACGGTGTTGACGATCTGATCGCCGACAACAGCTCCGGCTTCCGCACGACGGAAGCTGAGGAGGCGTCGCTTGCCCTTCCTCCCGCATTGGACGCACCCGACGCTGCGATCTACTATGTGGACTCGGACGGCAGCTTCGATTACACCGCCGGCGAATACATCATTTTGGCAGATAATTATCCCCTTACAACTACGTTGGCGTTAGATCTCGTCGCCGAGGGTGGCGATGAGGACGGTGACGTTGAGGACGGTGACGACCGCATTTTGTTCAGCGGCACCGGTGACGTCCCGATCGATGGCACTGTGCTGGCGCGCTTCGGTTTCACAGATGACGAAGTCACCTTCCACGACCTGGGGGCGATAGAGGAGTTTGATGTTCTTACCGATTCCCTGGTGATCGACGACAGTGTCCACGGCACGCAGACGCGTACCTACACGCCGAACCGCGACACGGATTTCTGGTATGACCGCGGCGGCACGCTCGGCGTTTACGATGCCGGCGTTGACATCCCGATGATGGGTGCCAATGACCTCTTTCATCGCCCGTACAGCCCGCACGAGGAAGGTGCGCGCAGCGTGACCTACCGTGGCGCGGCGGCGATCGAGCTCAACGACCTGACGGTTTTGGGACAGACGATCTCGGCCAACAGCGAGGCAACGGCGATTGTCGGCTTCAACATGCACGACTCCGG
This sequence comes from Lentisphaeria bacterium, assembly GCA_963580095.1. GTDB lineage: Bacteria > Verrucomicrobiota > Lentisphaeria > JABSQK01 > CAJWLW01 > CAJWLW01. The sequence goes on from CAUZJQ010000249.1 coordinate 6,266, forward strand.
CCGTGAATTTTCTCCCAACCGCCCGGACGATTTGGATGTCGATGGAGATACCGACACGACGCCGGCAGTGGTGATCGAAACGATTTCGAAGAATCTGCCCGGCGGCGTTTATACGTTGTCGCTGGCTGGTGACGCAGCGGCCGCCGGCACACCGGATACGCTGTCGTGGAATGGCGGGGCAGCAGTTGACATCGAAACGGATGGGGATGGGCGCTACATCATCGCAGACGGCGGCGTGGACGCTGCCAAGACGTTTGTCGTTGTTGTGGTGGATTTCTCGGAAGTTGCCGATGCCGATGCGGCCGGAGGCACGATCGACGTCACGGTCAT
>CAUZJQ010000250.1:0-6592 GCA_963580095.1 Lentisphaeria bacterium
CGGCCCGTTCGCCGGGGGGCTCCTGGCCAATCCTTACGCCGAAGATGCCCGGTACAACTACAATCCGACAACGCCTGACAGCCGTCTCCGTGCCCAGGCCGCCGCCAAGGTTTGCGAGCGCCATGATGTCTCCATCAAAGCCGCTGCGATTCAGTTCCCGCTTCGCCATCCGGCAGTAAAGGCGATCATGTCCGGACCAAAGACAATCGCGGAAATAGAAGAGAACCTGGAGTTGATGACGGTTGAGATCTCTAGCGAATTATGGCAGGAACTCGGGTAGATGTTGCATGGGCGGGCTGTATTTTCCAGGGGTTGTTGAGATTCATAGAGAACGTGGCAAATGGTGAGCAGCCAGACCGAAGCCAGTGATGGGGTATGAGAAGAAACACCCGATACCGAATCACAGATATCAGGTCTATTACTCCAGGTGGAGAAGAGCAAAGAATCCGTCTGATTTCTACTGAATCAAGTTTATCTTCGTCCGTGGAAAGTTTCTGATATCCGCGGGAATAATCGTCTTCTCGTCCAACCCTCAACACCAGGGATCAGTATGCCGAATATCGAAATTACAGGAAGTGGCCATGTCGATCGCGGCGACTCTGCGTTTCCGACGCTGGTGCAACTGGACAACGGCGACATCGTCTGCGGCTTCCGGTGATGTAAATGGGAACATTGACATCGATTTCCTTGGCAGCCTCGAACTGTGCGCGCAGCAGATCAAAGTCCAGGTGCGGATGGCGTTTGCCGACGGACGTGTCGTTGTAATTCCAGCCATGGTGGCAGATGCCGAAGCAGGTAATCGAATCCACGTGGCCGCGTTTCAAGGCATCCTGGAATTGCTCCTTGTCGAATACCGCGCCGATTGCCGGGATGTCGGGCGAGGTATGAAAGTCCAGATGGACCTGACGAAATCGAAGCTGTTGCATGAAATCATCCTTCTCGAATTAAGAAGCCGTCGGCAGTAACCTGCGACCGGAAAGATACCCTCCGGCAACGAAAGTGCCACGGTGTATCAAAGCGCCGTCCGGTCCTTTGACCGCGGGTCCTCCACCAGTGTACCGCTGTGCAAGACACCCGTCATGCAGCGGTCGCGCCAGGCGACCGAGGCATCGAACAATTTTACCTTGGTATCGATGGTGTTGATCAATACCGCCGGTCGATGCGGCCGGGCACGGTCGATGATCACGCCTTCGGCGTCCACGACGAAACTCGGCCAGGCGTGTCTGGCGGTGCCGTTACTCGCACTGATCCAGAAATAGTTGCTGGCGGCGGCGCTCTGCAAGGTCGGCGGTACGTAGATCATGTATTTGTCGTACACTTGTTTCGTCCCCCGCGCATTGTGAAAGGAGACCAGCATCAACTCGACACCGCGGCGCTTATACTCCCGAAACAATTCGGGATACCGGAAGTCGTGACAAATCAGCAGACCGCAACGTACGCCACGGACATCGAACGTGACGAATTTCTCGCCGGGACTGTAATGCGCCAGATCCCCATCCTTCGTGTTATTGCCGGTGCAAAACATCTTGTCGTAGCGGTCGACGAGCCGGCCCTTGTCGTCGATGACATAGAGCGAGTTGTGCGGCTTGTGCTTGCCGGTGAGCCGGTGATTGGAACCAAGGACCACCCACATCCGATATTCCCGTGCCAAGGCCTGGACCTGTTCCGTAGACACTTGCAAAAAACCCCAGTCCATATCCCGCCGCGACGCGACTTCAACGCCCAGGTACCCGGACAGGCACGCCTCTGAGAAATGCACAAGATGTGCCCCCTTCCCCTTTGCCTGTGCGAGTTGCCGTTTTACGGCTCGAAAATTCTTCGCTGGATCCTTGCCGATCGGAAACTGACACGTAGCTAATGTCATCTTTGCCATGATTACTTAAACAGCCCCAAGAGTCGCCGTAATTGGCGGAGAGGGAAGGAATCGAACCTACCATCCCTGTATCAACAGGGATCAACGGTTTTGAAAACCGCGGGGAGCACCAGCCACCCGCCACTCTCCGAATAAATAGGGTAAAACCTTGCAGGCAGAGAATGTACTGCTTATGAATCGTAGGGCAACGACAGAAAAGTCAGTTGCAACCGCCGTAAACATCGACCGCAGTGGCGCCTCCGAGGAGGATCACCGATAGTTCCACAAGCCTCCGCGCTGGTGATTGATGACATTACCAGATCACCAGTCGTTCCTACACCGGCACAACCTCACCCGACCGCGCCGACTCATGCGCCGCCGCGGCCATCGCAACTGCCATGCGGCCGTCATTGCCGTCGACTATCATCGGGGTGCCGGCAGTGATCGCCTCGACCCAGGAACGCAGCTCGTAGCGGAAGGGATCCTCGTAACTCTCTAAATCCTCCGGGGACCAGGTCAGCGACTCGCCGGCGGTTGTGTTCAAGGTCAGCGCCGCGGCCTGATCGTACGTACTGATGGTGCCGCCCGGACACTGGATGGTGAAGTAATCCATCCTGACGAAACAACTCCTGCTCGAATGTAAAACTCCGAGGGCGCCGCTCCTGAAACGGACATTGACGTACCACAAATCGTTGTAGTCGAACCCCTCCTCCATCACTCGGGTGCCCTGGGCATAGACGGATTCCGGCTCACCACAGACGGCCCGAAAAAAATCAAATTCGTGAGCATTGATCTCGAACAGCAGCCCGCCGGACGTCTCGCGGCCTTGCCGCCACGCAACCCCGAAACCGCCCTGGGCAGAATGCTCACTGCACCGGGCCACAGCAATGCCCGACGGCACCCCCAGATTCTCCGACCCGATCAACTCCAGGGCCTTACGAAACGGTCCCATCAGGCGCAGCACCTGGCCGACACACAACTTGACAGTTGCAGCGGCAGCGGCGGCCAGCATCTCGTCGCAATCGGCAACCGATAACGCCATCGGTTTTTCACAGAACACATGTTTCCCGGCAGCGATCGCCCGCAGTGTACTGTCCTTGTGCGTCAATGGCGGGCTGGCGATCACAACGGCATCCACCTCGTCGTCGAGGAGTGCATCGAAATCGGCGGCAGCGGCGCAGGAACGGGTCTCTGCGAACGCCGCTGCGGCGGCGGCATCCGGGTCATACCCGACAGTGATCCGAGCGCCATCGAGAGTCTTCAGCCTGTCCGCAAGATAACACCCGTGATGACCGCACCCGACGACACCGATATTGACTGATTTTGCCCCGGCGCTCATCCCTGCAGACACCCCTCGAGATACGCTGCCTCACGACGCAGCATGTCCTGGCGTTCCCGCTCCGGATAACGCCCGAGCGATTCGTTTTCGATACACAGGCTGCCGCGATACCCAGCGCTGCGCAACTGGTCGATGACCAGCGGAATGTCAATGTCGCCGTCCGGTAGAGCGCAACTGTACTCTTCATAGCACCAGCCCGCCTGACGACGAACCTCGCGCTGATCCGCCGGGTAATTGATGTTCTTTACATGGGTGTGCAGTGTTGCCGGCGCCAACTGCTCAATGACCCGATGAACTTCTGACAACGGCATGCCGGACCAATAGAAATTGGCCAGGTCCAAGGTCATTCCAAACCGCGGCGAACCGACGCCGTCGATGACCGTCGAGAGAAATTCATAGCGGTTGCCCTGGATACCATGATTCTCGATCCCATACACCACCGGCAAATCATCGGTTGCTTCGAGGACGCGCTTCATGCAATCGGTGAATACGGTGCAGCATTTCGTCTCGTCCCAGCTCGCCTGATGCGCGTTCATGATTGCTTCGATCCGCATAGCCCGTGCACCCAGCGCCGCGGCCGCATCGGCGCAACGCACGACCCAGGCGATCTCGTCGGCCAGGTCGGGCCGAGAAAAATCGTTGGACAGCATCAGTTCCGTTGCCCTCAACCCCGCGGCGTCGAGCTCCTGGCGATACGCCGCGAGCGCCGTGGGGGATGTCAACGCGACACGCGTATCCCAGCCATCTTCGATCGACGCCACCTGCATCTGGCGATCAATCGCAAGCTCGACGGCATTGATGCCGACAGCATCCATACCGGACCGAAGCGTTGGGAAGGCGGCGCCGCGCAGGCACCCGTCACGCACAGCAGCATACATTGTCGGATTCCTTGGTGTTGATGATTGTCATAGTATACACAACGTGCCAGACAATTCATGAGCAATAGACAGTTCCATAGGAAACAGACCTGGTCAGGACCGACGTGTCGTTGCACCCCGTCAGGGCGCCCAAACAAAGCCACCGCGACGCTGTCGACGCCTTGCGCGATCGGATCGACCAGACGCTGGCGGCAGAGAACGGTGATTTAGCAGCGCTCCTGAGCTATGCCGAGCCGACCTTCCAGGAACGTCGTGACCTGGCCCGTTTACGCAAGGAACGCTTTACAGTAAACCTGATCGAAAGTCTTTCCGTATAACGTGTATATCGGTATCGGCCTCGACCGGACGGTCGATCCACACTTTTCCAACCACGAATGAAGGACCGCCGCAATGAAACAGGCACTCACCATCGCATTGGCAGCCACGATGGGCACAAGACTCAACTTCCTGTTCTCCCGGGGTACCAATCGGCTGTCAAGGGGGCGGGTGCCCGCTTTCACCCTCATCGAATTGCTCGTCGTCGTCACCGTCATCTCGATATTGATGGCGATGCTCCTTCCCTCTTTGCGAATGTCCAAGGAGACGGCTCTGGCCATCTTGTGCACAAACAACCTACGGCAATTGGGCATTGTCTTTCCAATGTACGCTCTTGACAATGAGGACCACTTACCACCCGCAATCGTAACTTCAAGCAGCTCGGGTGACTGGCACAGGCAGTTTGTCGGTTCTTATCTGGGACATGGGAACCCCGAGCGTTTCGGCCTGGATTACTTGGCTTGCCCGGTCGAGGTCGGCTCCTACAACGGACAGTTCGTGCCATGGGGTTCCTGGGGCTCGGCGGGTTCATATGGCGTCAATTACGCCGGAGTAAGCAGCGTCCGAAAACCCTTCGGATACTGGGAAACGGAAGACGGGCCAGCTCCCGGAAACAAGGGCGGCAAGAAGATTATCGATGTCGATGCGGACGAATTCATGGCAGCGGACGCAGCACTGCCCTGTATCTACAGTCCGGCTTGGAAGCCATTCGTAAAGGATCGAGATAACGATGGCGTGGACGACTCGTGGAATTCAGGCGACGGCCCATGGCCATACAACCAGTTTGAGCCGCGGCATAATGGACGCGGAAACTTTCTTTTCGTCGACGCCGCAGTCCGGCGAGTCTCCCTCTCAGGCTGGTTGCGGGATCAAGACAACCTGTGGTGACCCTGACGTTGCGGGGGCGATGCCGGGGAATGCTGTAATTATAAAAGGGCCACCCGCAATACGGGTGACTGCATGAGTTCAAGCAATCATGCCCTGCAGAATATCTATACTGTCCAATATCCCACTTCTGAAATCTCCATCCGCCGCCCAACGTCTTGGCTCTAATTCCAGATTCAATACACCGCTGTATCCATGCTTAAGCAACTCTCCCACATACCCACCGCATGGCAGGCATCTCTCGGTTAACGGCCAATGAGTCACACCACTGACAGATAGATCATGAATGTGCGTGTGGATCACGCGACGCGTGAATGTAATCGGCGGATATTCTGGAACTTCATTTAAGGTAAAATTCTTGTACGCGTGCCCAAAGTCCCAGCAAAACCCCAGCCGGTCATGTCCGACGCGTTCGTAAATCTCAACCAGCAAATCATAATAATTACTGGCGTCAATAACGCCTTTTGCACGGTTAATCTCAGTTGCCACCTTGAACCCGCCACCATGAGACTCAATATCCTCACACAGGTATTTCAAGAACTCGACATTCATCTCAATCGCATCTCGCGGCGTCCCTGTCTCAATGGTATAGCTGTGCACCGTAATTATTGTGTCGGTCCCTGGACACTCCCTGACGAAATCCTGCAAACATGGATAGCGCTCAGCAATTGAACCACGCCGGGGATTTTCCGGCAGGTAACCGTGAAATGTCAGGGAAAGGCCCGCATCCCAAATCCCATGACACAGTCCCATGAGATCCTGGCTGCTCAGGCCATCATACAGTGGACGGATTTCGATGGATGCCACACCGTGCTCCTTCAGGCAAATGAGCCCGTCTCCCACATCGCCCAGGGCTGTTTGAACTCGATCCGCACTGGGGTCGCTGTAGTTCCCCAGCAAATACGCGGACGGCAGTGAAAATCCAACGGTCGCACTCATTAAAGCTGTTCCCTCGAAAAATCAGATCGACCTGTGATTGATCGCGCCGATCGGTGCATCAGCATCTGGAGATGAAGTACAGTGATGCGCCATTCGTAATTGATAAACGGGACACAGACCCGCGGCGCCACAAGAAGCAAGCGCACCCGTCACGCACAGCAGCATACATTGTCGGATTCCTTGGCCTTGACGATTGTCATAGTATACACAACGTGGCAGACAATTCATGAGCACAAAACAGTTCCATAGGAAACAGGCCCGGTAAGGACCGTAGCAGAACTGACAGCGGATGGCAATCTCTCCGGTGACTTCGCCGAGCGCCTGCCAAGGCACCCACCCTCCCCCGGTATTCTCCGCCACTCGCGGAACCTTCCCAAAAACGAC
>CAUZJQ010000251.1:0-6510 GCA_963580095.1 Lentisphaeria bacterium
TATGCCCTGTTCGGCGAGCTCTGCGCCAGCTTCATGTATTACAGCGACGACGACGGTTTCACGTGGGCACGAAGCCGCGGCGAGATTGCGATTCCGCTGATGCAGGGCGAACGTCTCTTCGCCCTGACCCATTTCGAAGAACCCGTCGTGGCCGAGCTCCGCGACGGCCGGCTGTTGTGTCTGGGACGCACCTGCCTGGGGCAGCTTTACAAGAGCTACAGCAAAGACGACGGCATGACGTGGACGCAGGCACAGCCCACCGGCCTGGCTGCCGGCTACGCGCCAGCCGCCTTGAAGAGAATCCCGGAGTCCAATGATCTCCTGTGCGTCTGGAACCAGGCTTCCGGACAAGAGATGGCCGACGGCCTGGGACGGATGCGGGTGTCATGTGCAATTTCAAAGGACGACGGTGAATCCTGGACCCACTTTCGGAACCTCGACTCCCTCGACGACACCACGCGAGTCGAACCCGAAGCTGGCGCGACCGATACGGTGAGCGAGTATTACGCGATGCTGGACCGTACAGCGCTCGGGGAGCAGGGGACGCGTACAGAGTACCCGGAAGCGGTCACGAAACGCTATCCCCGCTGGCCCGGGTTGATTCACAACTGCTACCCGAGCGCGGCGTTCACGAAAGACGGCAACGTCATCATCACCTACATGGCGAGCGACTACGGGACAGCCGGAATGACCGTCGGCCTGAAGGTGGTCATTCGACCGATCGATTGGCTTTATGATGCGTAGGATCACGGACGAAGAAATTGATTTTTTCCACGCCAACGGCTACGTCATTTGCCGGAGCGTTTTTCACGCCGACGAAATGACTAACGTCCGGGAAGAAACCACCCGCCTGATCGATGAGATCCTGACTGGCGGCCCGGCAAAGGATTGGTCGGTTGAAGGCCCGGAAGGTGTGCCCTTCGAGCTCGAGTATCTGCATATGCATCCGAACACCTTTTCTATGCGCCTACTGGCCCACCCGTTCATCGGCGACTTGCTGACGCGGATCGTCGGCCCGGACTTTATTCCCAGCTATGAGACGCTTGTCTTCAAGCTGAAGAACAATGGCTCCTCGGTGCCGTGGCACCGCGATAGCATGGTGACGAATGACGACGATCCGCTGTTCCAGATCGATATCTACCCTGATAAATCCACCATCGAAAACAGTTGCGTCTGGGTTATCCCGAAAAGTCACCGTTGGGAAAAAGACGAAGCGATAGAATGGATGGAACGCGAAAAGAAAGAATGGCGGGCGCGCGGCAAGACGGATTTCGGGGTGCCCGGCGCCATCCCGGCAGAAGTCGAACCCGGTGACGTGATGCTGCACAATAGCAAGGTGATCCATGGCAGCCCGGAAAACAAAAGCGGCAAGCAGCGGCGCGTGGTTTACTTTGACAACCGCTCCGTCAGCCTGAACGAAAAGTATGAGTGGTGGCCCCATGAGTTGATGGAAAAGCGGTGTCTGCTTTATCAGGCCGCGCTTCATGAGCGACGAACCAACCCGTACCCGAGCGATGACGAATGCTTCGACTATTCACTGCCCGACGGATTGCCGGCATGGGCCCCCGGCGCCCCGGTCGATTTACATTGTTCACGGGACTGACGCGTATGTGTGAAGTGTCCAACACAGCGATTGCGAACGTTTCGCTTCCGGGACTCAGACAAAGAGTTCGGGAACTATGGAAACTCCACGCCCAACTCCTCACCGTCCTCGTCCTCATCGCAACAGCCGCCACCGCTACCGCGGCCTCTTCGAACTTGTTCGAAAACCCCGGCTTCGAAGAAATCGATGTGGGCGACATGCCGGGGGACTGGACGCTGATGAAGCACCCGCGTGCCGATACACCGGAACCGCGACTGCGACTCGGCGCACCCATGCACGGTGGCGAGAACGCGGTGCAGCTCGAGTTCGGGCCCGAGCTCGAGTGGGCCATGGTCGAGCAGAGCGAAAGGAAGCTGTATCTGCCAGGCGAGCAGTATTCGCTGTCGTTCTGGCTACGGTCCGACAAGCCGGCGCGCGCCAGCGTCGCGCTGATGTTGCTGGCCGGTATCGGACCGGGTGAGACGGTTATCGAGATTCAGTCTCGTGAGTGGGTTGATGTAACGCCTGAATGGCATCGGTACTCGACATCTGCAACGATCGACGAGCGCGGGCAGTATGTGATAGCCCGCTGCGTCGTACAACTGCACACGCCGAACGTCACGCTCTCGGTCGACGACGCAGCACTCGTGCATAAAAACCCACAGCCGACAGACGAGGACCTGCACCCGACCCATTCCGTCGGGTGTATCCGCACGACGATCACGCCGGTCATCGACGGCAAACTGGATGACGCATGCTGGGCGCGGGCGGGGGTTGCCGGAGAATTCACCAGCACGATCAATAGCCCGACCCGAAAACCGGCTGAGCAGACCGAGGTCTATCTTCTCCATGATGACGAGAATCTCTACCTGGGATACCGCTGTTTCGAGTCGGACCTTGGCTCGGTGAAAGCGGAAAAGCACGGGCGTGACCCGGCTGGGCTGTGGGGCGACGACTGCATAGAACTCTATCTCATCCCGCCGGACAGCGCTTTTCCCGAAACGCCGATTGTCGGTGTTGACTATTATTACCTGGTCGTCAACAGCATCGGCACACAGGGGGACAACGTCGGCCTGCACGATGTCGACCAATGGACTGGCAACTGGACAGCGCAAGCCACCCGCGAGGACGCCGCCTGGACCGTCGAGATACAGATTCCGCTCGCCGAGCTCGACGCGCGCCCGGCTGAAGGCTCCTTGTGGAAAGTAAACTTCACACGCTCGCAGAAACGACTCGGCGAAAACAGTTCCTGGGCGCCGATCGAGGTGCGCTTTCATGATCCGACAAAATTTGCAGACATGTACTTTGTCAACGACCAGGGCCAGGCGGCATTGGTCATGGCCGCCGCCGCTGGCCGGCAGGCGAGGAAGTTAACGGAGAAATGGCGCTCGTCGCTGTCGCGTACAGCGGATGCAATTGAACAGCTGCAGGCACTGGCGGATCCGAAGACAGCCGATCTCCAGCCCCGTCTGAGGCAGACTCGGCAGGCGATCGCAGAATTGCTCGACGAGGTCGATGCCATGGCGCCACGAGATGTGATTGCAGCAGAAGCTGCACTCGACGCGCGGATTCACGCCGTGCTTACCGACGGCAACGTCCTGGCCAACACCACAGCCGCGTTGCTCTTTGCGGAAGATGGCAGGCCGTTCGTCCTGCGCCCGGCACCGACAATGACCAATGACCGGATCCTGCCGACGTCGCTGGCGGGGCATGGGACGGCGCCGCCGGAGCTGACGCTGGCTGCATGTCCGGCGGAGTACGAGTCCGTATCCTTCGTGGTCATACCCTCGGGGAATATCGAAAATCTGACCGTCAAATCATCAGCACTCGTATCTGCGGACGGCGTCATTGACGCCTCCGCGATCGATGTCAAGCTCGTCAAATGCTGGTATCAGGGCGGCGGTGGCTGGACACCGGGCGGGGTGCAGACGGTGAAGGGCAAGGCGCTGATGCCGGAGCTTCTGGTCAACGACGACGATCTCCTGCGCGTCGACCTCGAGAAACAGCAAAACCTCCTGCGCGTGACCGATCCGCAGACGGGGGAGATGCGTTACGAGGACGTGACCGTAAAAGAAAACGAGGATCTGACATCTGAGCTCATTATTCGTGATGCCCCGTCGCTGCTTCCGGTGAACATCCCAGCCGACCAGGTTCGGCAATTCTGGGTTACGGTGCATGTCCCGGCGGATGCAGCGCCCGGGCATTACAAGGGATCACTGACGGTGCAATGCGCCGGCTCGACCGCGGCGGTGTTGCCGCTGCACCTTGAGGTGTATCCGTTCGAACTGACGCCGAGCATGGTCGAACAGTCGATCTTCTACCGCGGCGTGCTCTCCGGCTCGGAAACGCCGGTCGTCCAGGCCAACAACAAAACAGAGACTCAGTACGCCGCGGAGCTGCACGACCTCGTTGCTCACGGCGTCGATGCGCCGATGTGTTATCAGACGACGGGCGAGGGAGATCCGGCAGCGATGGCGCTGATGAAGCGGGTATTCGAGATGCGCCGGGACGCGGGCGTCAGCACCGACCGCTTCTTCGGATGTTTCTATGGGTACGGCCCCCGCGACGACCCCGAGCTGGCCCGACGCGTTCTGGGAGAGGTCGTGGAACTGACGAAGGCATTTGGCTATCGCGAGTATTACAACTATGGCCCTGACGAGGCAGGGGTTGAACAATGCCGGCAGCAGATTGCACCGTGGCGTTTTCTGCGCGAAGAGATCGGCGCGAAAGTCTATCTGGCGGCGAGCCCGGCGGTATGGATGGGGACAGGGCCGTCCCGTGAGGAATTGTGGGATCAGTTTAATGATGTCGTAAACCTTGTCGTCGCCGGCGGCGTGCCGAACCCGGAGTGGGCGGCGCGCCTGCACGAGGCCGACTTGCTCATTTACAACTACGCCAATCCGCAGGGCGGCATCGAGGAACCGCTGACCTACCGGCGCAATTTCGGGCTGCTCCTGTGGAAGACGGGGTACGACGGCGTCATGACCTATGCGTATCAGGCGGGGTGGGGTCATATCTGGAACGACTTCGATGCGGCTAACAACTGGCGCGATCATGTCATGGCCTATCCGACAAGCGACGGCGTCGTGGGCACACTGCAGTGGGAAGGCTGCCGCGAGGGTGTCGACGACCTGCGCTATCTGGCAACGCTGCTGGCGTCGATCGAGGCCGCGAAAAAAGATCCCGCCCATGCCGAGCAGGCGCGGCATATCGAAAAGTGGGTCGCCACAATCGATCCGCAAAGTGATCTGGACGAGCTGCGCCGGGAGATCGTCAAAGGGATAGTGGCCCTGACACAATGACCAAATTCGAACTGACAGGATTTGGTCTTCAGCCGCAGTCGCCAACAGGTTACTGAGCCGATTCGTTGGGCATGACGATCTCGACCAGGCGATCGACCGGGGTCGTCACGGCCTGTTGCTGGCCGTTCGGCCAGGTGATGAGCAGTTCTATCGGGGCTGCGTGGGGACCCAGGCCGAAGTGCATTGTCAGATCGTTCTGGTTGCCCTCGCCCGTACCCCCTTCCACCTGGCGGCTCAACGTCCTGCCGCCCAAAGCCACAGTCGCCTTGGCGCCGATAGCCGAGCCGGTGCCGGCCAGGTGAACCTTCAGCCAGTGGTTGGCGTTGCCGGTGTTGCGAAAGAGCTTGCCGTCCGTTGCCAGGTCGAGGTCGCCGTCGTTGTCAAAGTCCGCCCAGCATGCCTGGTAGGTATTTTTCAGGCCGGCGAGCCCGGCGGCGGCGGTCACATCAGTAAATTTCCACGGCTCGTCCGGGTCGGACGGGTTGCTGTCGTTGCGGTACAACACACAGCTGTCTCCGGCATAGACCGTGGTGAAGTACAAGTCAAGGTCGCCGTCGTTATCGTAATCGCTCAATGCCGGGCTGCCGTATGATTCCTGGTAGGCCACACCACACTGGCCTTTGTCCTGGAAATGATACTGTCTGGTCGGTCCCAGATTTTTCAAAAACCGGGATTGATGCTGGCCGGGATGGGCGAAGTTGCCGGCGAACAAATCGAAATATCCGTCATTGTCGATGTCGCCCCAGGCCGAACCGATCGAATGTCCCCGACCAGCTGTCGCATCGATTGCTGCCGCAACGTCCCCGAACGTGCCTGTGCCGTCGTTTTGCCACAGTATGTTGGGTTGCAGCCAGTAGTTGGACACATACACGTCCTGATCCCCGTCCTCGTCGTAATCGCAGGACGTGACGCCGCGCGCGTAACGCTTGATCAGCTGTTGTTCAGTCACTTTGAACGCACCGTCGCCAGTGCTCAACAGTATTGTGTCGATACCGTGCAGGACCGCGCCCAGGTACAGATCGAGGAACCCGTCGCCGTTGTAATCCGCCCAACAGCCGCCGAGACCTGCGCCTGCCGGCAGCTCCGGCAGCGGTATTTTCGTGAACCCCTGGCCCGATTCGTTTCTGTACAGCTGTCGCTGGTCATAGTCGAAAATATCGAGGTCTCCGTCGTTATCGTAATCTCCCCAGATGCTCGGTCCCCCGCTGCCGCGCTCCGTGCCACTGGTCAACCCGGTAAAACCAGTGCCCCCGTCATTGCGCCAGAGTGTTGCCCCGCAATGCAGATCGGCATAGCCGTCGTTGTTGAAATCTCCCCAGCAGGCCATCTGGTCCTCGAGGCCGGAGAGGCCAACAGGCTCGGTGACATCCTCGAACGTCACCTGTCCCGGTGCGGCAAGCGAGGCGAGGAGAGAAAAGGCGAGCAAGGCTGGAAAAAGAATCGGTGCAACTCCGTATGGTTTTTTCATGGTTGTCGGGGTTCCTGGTTTTAGGGAGCTGGGTGTTCGGCGTTCAGGGTTCAGGCGTTCGGGGTCCCGGGATTCGTTGTAGTTACGGAAGTGATGATTGCCTGAAACGCCAGTTCCCGATCATACCAGTGGGTTTTGATTGTCGTTGTTAAGCAGAT
>CAUZJQ010000252.1:0-6494 GCA_963580095.1 Lentisphaeria bacterium
AGGAACAAACGGCGATGGAAGCGGTAGGGGAGGGTGGTGATCATGTCCGACTGGGCGACACTTCAATCACCCTGCGCGGCTATCTCAAGCGCTTCCTCTTCACCGACGAACGGTTGAACACGCGCGTCGCCCAACTCTCCGGCGGCGAGCGCAGCCGGCTGCTGATCGCCAAGATTCTCAAGGACGGCGGCAACTTTCTCATCCTCGACGAACCGACGAATGATCTGGACCTGCCGACGCTGCGTGTGCTGGAGGAGGCGCTGGCCGATTTCGATGGCTGTGTCGTTGCCGTCAGTCACGATCGCTACTTTCTCAATCGCATTTGTACTGGGCTGCTGGCGTTCGAGGACGATGGGGTGGTGACGTATACCCATGGCAATTACGACGATTACCTGGCACGCCGGGAGGTGACAGCACCGGTTGCGGAACCCCGTGAGCCGGAAATGGCCCCGGTCCCGGAAGCACGATCGAAGCCGCGGCGGCTGTCATGGAAGGAGCAGCAGGAACTCAAGGCGGTCGAGGCTGAAATTCTCGAGACCGAGTCGGAAGTGGAGCGGCTCGAAACGCTGTTTGCCTTGCCGGACTTTCACGTCCGTCACGGCCACCAGACTAGTGAACTCACTGCTGTATTGGAGACGGCACGGGAGCGGACAAGCACGCTATACGAGCGCTGGGCCGAGCTGGAAGAGATCGGCTAGCGGCTTTGTCAGTGAAACGCTTGGTGGTGTGTGTTCATTTCATTACCTGCACCCCTCCCTTGTTTCCTTTGATTACGCATTGGGCAGATATGAGATCATGGGGGACAGGAGATCGTCCATATGAAGGCAGTGTCAACGCTCATCGCGCTCCTGGCAGCACTCGGATACCGGGCAAATACGTTTCCCGGCCAGGGGCAACAGATACAAGTTCCCATGCGACCTAATTTCAAATTTTTCGGTGTGCAGCTTGTCCTTGCCATGATTATGGCAGCCCCGGCGGGTGCATCAATGGACAAGTTTTTACGCGTTGGCCCAACCGCAACGCCCCCGATCATCGACGGTACCCTCCTTGACAGCTGTTGGCAGACAGCGACGATGGCCTCTGGTTTCGTCACGAACTACGGTGAGTGGCCCAGAGCGCAAACAACCGGGTATCTCACCTATGACGACACCGCCATTTACATTGCCTTCCGCTGCAACACGACTGCCGCCAGCGCTGTCATCTCGAAAACCACTGGGAACGATGACGAGGCAATTTTTGGAGATAGTTCGGTAGAGGTTTTTCTTGATACGAACCATGACCGAACGGCTTATTACCAGTTTGTCGTCAATTCCATAGGGACACATTACGAGGGCTATATCAAGCCGGATGACGGCATCCGTGAGGCGCAATGGAATCCGCAGTGGGAAGTAAGAACCAAGGCTTTCGCAGATCATTGGACTGCCGAGATGCGCATCCCGTTTGTCTCGCTTGCTTCGACCGGCCCGGAAGGTGGCGAGGTATGGGGCATTAATCTGAACCGTAATTATTATGAGGAAGGTTTAAGCGAGCATAGCAGTTGGGCAATGATCCGGGGCGGCTTTAATCGCCCACTGAACTTTGGCGAGCTGCACTTCGGATCGCCGTCCGGTTTCTCGTATTCCATTCTGGATATGGCATCTGAGGGCTTGCGCCTCAAGCTGAGGAACGGCAAGGAAACATCGTTGGCTGTCCAAACCGAATGGGCTAGTGCGGATCTGTTGGCAGCGCCGATGTCCCGGGCTGTGGTGACTCGCCTGGCGGCCAATGAGGAAAAGGAGATTCACATCCGTTACGACATTCGCCAGCGGGCTGTCGTTGATGTACCGCTCACCCATAAAGGGCCTAAAATGGGTTTTACTGTAAGCGATTTCGAAAGCGGTGAGATTTACGACTATAGAACTGCCTGGGTGTATTGGGGGTCATTTCTTTTCCCGCCACTTCCTGCCGTGACGATGGATCGTTATTATTACCCGGAGTCGGTTCGCCAGGCACGGGTCACCTTGACTGCGGAGCTTGAGAATGCAGATCGTTTCGATGTCGGGATTCGTCGGGAACCCGATGGTGAGCCTCTGTCCGTCAAGCAGATCCTTGTTAGTGATCACCGAGAAACGTATGTAGCTGCGTTCGATATCGGGGCATTGGATTCCGGCCGATACCTGATGGTCGCTGACCTGCGGGACAAAGAAGGCGAGAGACTGCATACGGTACGTCGCGTGTTTTTTAAGAGGAAGGTCACGCCCGCAAAACTCCCATCGCCCCGACCGGAAATCAGCATTCGGTCGGACGGCATCCTCTTGTTGGACAAGCAACCGTTTTGTCCGTTTCTCGCCAGCAAACCCACTTCGCCGCTTTGTCAGGATGCTTTCAATGTCAGGTTCGGTTCGCAAGGCGTTGTGTCGCGACCTCTGGAGCGGCTGTCCCTCGGTTTCCCCGGGTTGACCCGGCCAGACGGTCCCCTGGTGATGGTCCTGCCTGAAGAGGAAGAATTTCGGGAGCATCTCCGCAGTGTGATTGCTGGTCATGCGGACAATCCCCTGGTGTTCTCCTGGTGGATGGCCTATGAAGCTGAATTCCCGATGTATCGAGCCGGGCCGAAAAAGGCGCGTTTGAAAAATGCTGATGCATTGCGCCGGATCAGTGATTTTGTCAAGAGCATCAATCCGAATCACCTCACTGCGGTACAGATCGATCAGGGGCACTGGGCGCGGTACAAGGACTCGGCTGATATCATTGAAGTTGCCTGCCCCGGATCCTCGTACATGCGGCAATTGATCCCGGAGCTTATCAACGACGTGAAGGAGGTGCGCAGTGAGCTTGGGCCGGCGAAGCCCTTCCTGCTGTGGCTGGGCGCGTCCCTGCCTTACCCGAGGACTGCGGAAGAAATCCGGGGCGCCACCTATCTCGGACTGATGCATGGTGCCGGCGGCATCGTCTTTCACATGGGGCATGGCGGCATCAGCCTGGAGTTGACCCGCCATTGGTCGGTGTATACCGGGCTTGCCCGGGAACTGGAAGTGTTGTTTCCGATATTAGCGGCGCAGAAACCGTCTGATGAATTAAAGATAGTTGTCGAGCCGGCAGGCGCCCTTGATTTCTGCGTGCGAATATTTGAGAATAAAACCTACTTGGCAGCGGTCAATACTTCAGATAGCTTAGTCTCTGCGAGAATCTCAATTGGGAACGCGTCCCGCGTTTTGACGGATATCGTGGTTCTGTTTGAGAACAGGCAAATCATTCCCGACGAGAACAGCTTTACGGACGCGTTCACTTCCTTTGAACCACACGTCTATGAACTGCAGTAGCTTCAATAAAAACGGGGAACCCCGTAACCTCCAGGAGATAGACAATATGAAGACAATTCTAACGCTCATCGGAATCATGCTGGCCGCCGCATGCTGGGCTGTTCCCGGCAAGGGGAAGAATCCGGAAGCCGTCGCGCAGGTCGCAGCCGGTGAACTGACGACAGCGAATGCGTCGTGGTGGGGCTTCGACAGCGAGGATGCCACAGACGCGTTGCAAGGCGCCATCGATTCGAAGGCGAAGAAGGTCATCGTTCCATTCATGGGCGAGCCGTGGACTGTTCGTCCGATCATGCTGCGCAGTCATCTCGAGCTGGTCTTCGAGCCGGGCGTCGTGGTGCTGGCGAAGAAGGGGGAATTCAAGGGGCGGTGGGATTGCCTCTTCTCCATCATCGAACAGTCGGATATCACGATTCGCGGCAGCGGGACCATTTTACGGATGCGGAAAGAAGATTACCGGAATCCGCCGTATCCGCCAAAGGAGGAGTGGAAACACGTCATGAAAGGCGAGGGGGCCAGGCGGATTCTCCTCGAAGGTCTGCGCATGGAGAGCAGCGGCGGGGACGGAATCTATTTTGGATCGGGCTCGGCCCATGGTTCTGAGGACATTGTGATCCGTGATTGCGTCGCCTATGACAACCACCGGCAGGGGATCAGCCTGACCGACGTCAAGAATCTGCTCATAGAGGATTGCACCTTCACGGGGACGGAAGGTACAGGACCGTCGGCGGGTGTCGACTACGAGCCGGACAACCCGACACAGAAATTGGTCAATTGCGTTTTCCGCAACTGCCTGTTCGAGAACAACGCCGGCCACGGTATGTTTGTTCGTCCGCATGATTTTAGGACCGAGGGGAGCGAGCCGATCTCGATTCGCTTTGAAAACTGTATCGCCCGGATGAGTCAACCCAATACGGGCGGCGATTGCGGCATGTGTGTGCGTGTGGCTGGCGATGGGGGCCCGGAGGGCACGATCGAGTTCATCAACTGCCTGTCCGAGAACACCGGACAGGCCGGCGCCAATGTTTACGGTGAATCGGTCGGCAACTTGAAAATCCGTTTCGTCAACTGCAACTGGATAAACTCGCAGGGAACTGCGGTCGTGCTCAATATGCACAAGCCATCAGACAAAGGGACGGGCAGCATCGAGTTTGTCAACTGCTCGGTGTATGAGGAAAAAACGACGCCGACAGTGCAGGTCATCACCCTCGAGGGCAACGACTATGGCGACGATATAACAGGCAAGATCACGGTGCGCAACACGCACGGTGCCCGCCTGGCGTCGGAGCCTCGCGGTGTCAATGTCAATCTGCTCGTTGTTGATAGCATCACCGGTGCGACGATCGGCAATACCGGCCCGGCGGATGTCACCGGGCGGAGCATCAAGCCGGCGCGTGACCTGCGCGCCGTTGATATATCCGGATATGACGACGAGGCTACCTTCGGCGAGCTTTGGCAGACGCATGATTTTATTGCCGATCTGCCGAAGGCCTGGCGGTTCAGGCTCGACTTCAAAGACCAGGGACAGAAACAGGGGTGGGGCGGCCCGGTCCACGACAAGACACAGTGGCAGCCGATCAGGATCGGCGAGTGGTGGGAGCCGCAGGGCCATCACTTCGATGGCATTGCCTGGTACCGCGTCACGTTCGACGTGCCCGCGGAAGGCGCGGAGCGCGACCTGGCCCTGTCATTCGGCGCTGTCGATGAATCGGCCTGGATCTGGTTGAACAGCAAGCAGATCGGCGAGCACGATATTGGCGACGGCGGTTGGGACCAGCGTTTTGAGATTCCGCTGGGTGATGCCGTGAAGATCGGCGAGACCAATGTGCTGACCGTTCGCGTGCGTGACCGGGGAAACTACGGCGGCATCTGGAAATCAGTCAAACTGGTGGCGGCAAAGTAATGCTGTGAAGCCACTGATAACGCTATTTAGAATCGCGGTTCCATGCGGATGCGGCAAGACCCGCCCACGCCGTCTCAATCGGCAGGACTGATTCGCATCGGTTTCAGGGTGAACCTGTATCGATTGATGGAGAATTGGCGTGCTGGAGGGTTGGAATATAGAATTCTCTGATATTACACTGTCAACACTGCACAACTTCGTCTTTCCACAACGCCACAACTCAACAAGGAGCATCAGATGTTCTTCAACGCCACAAACAATCATTCGATCGGCCGTTTAATCGTCATTTTTCTTTCGGGCGCTTTCCTGCTCACCGCCGAGGCACAGGTCACTTTCGAGGATGTCAGCGCCGCTGTCGGCCTGGGCAACACAGGCGGGCAGGTGTCGTGGGTCGACTTCGACAAGGACGGCTGGACCGACGTGCAGGCTGGTGGGCTGTGGCGCAATGAGGAAGGCAAGAAATTTGTCAACGTCGGGCCCGCCGGCAGCATGAACAGCTGGTGCGATTTCGACAACGACGGCAACCTCGATTTCTTCGACACGAGCTCCGGGGTAGCCAACTTCGGCTCTGGCGACGGCAAGTTCACCACGGTGGGGATGCCCGATCGTCCGATGGCCGTCAGCCTGGGGGCGGCCTGCCTGGACATCGACGGCGACGGCTTTGTCGATGTCTATGCCGGCGGTTACGAGAATTGGGGCGCGGTCGATCATTATCCCGATGCGATCTTCATGAACAAGGGCGGGCGCGAGTTTGTCCTGACGACCTGGACAACCGAAAACGCCTACCAGGCGCGCGGGGTCACGGCGGCCGACTACAATAACGATGGCGCGACTGACCTGTTCGTCTCCAACTACCGGCTCAGGGGCAACATTCTGTGGCGCAACGCCAAAGGCCCGGGGCAGGCTGGCGGCTTTGACTTCGCCTCCGTCGAGGCCGGTGTGCTCGGCGAGGGCTCACACACGATCGGTTCAGCCTGGGGCGACATCGACAACGACGGATTGATCGACCTGTTCGTCGGCAACTTCGCACATGGCGGTCAGCCGCAGTCGCGATTCTACTGGAACCTCGGTGCCGAGAAAAATTACGCCTTCGAGAAGAAAGGCACCTGCGGCGTTGGCTACCAGGAGTCCTACGCGTCGCCGGCGTTTGGCGACTACGACAATGACGGGGACCTCGACCTTTATTTCACCACTGTGTACGGGCACAACCATGCCAGGATGTACCGCAACGAAGGCAACTGGAACTTCGTCGATGTCACCGGCGAGGTTGGGCTCGGCGGTATGCCGTCGAC
>CAUZJQ010000253.1:0-6493 GCA_963580095.1 Lentisphaeria bacterium
CTTCAGTAAAGTTGAAGGTGCCTGCGATCAGTGCGGTAGGAAAGGTTTCACGGGCTGTGTTGTAGGCTGTTACAGAATCGTTAAAGGCCTGCCGGGAAAATGCCACCTTGTTCTCGGTGGAGGTCAATTCCTCCATCAGCTGTTTCATGTTTTCGTTCGCCTTGAGATCCGGATATGATTCCATCAGAGCAAACATGCGGCCCATAGCGCCTGTCAGCGCTGTTTCAGCACCCATCAGTCCCTGCATGCCGGCAGCGTCCCCGGGATTTTCGGCGGCCTTCTGGCCGGCGCTGGAAGCTTGATTGCGAGCCTGGATCACAGCCTCGAGGGTGTCTCGCTCATGGGCCATATATCCCTTGGCTGTCTCGACCAGATTGGGAATCAGGTCGTAACGACGCTTAAGCTGCACATCAATCTGTGCAAATGCATTCTTGAAGCGATTACGCAGCGTAACCAACTTGTTGTACATGCCGGCAACGATAATTGCCAGCAAAACCAAGCCAGCCAAAACTGCGCCGACGATTATAAGTGCGATGGTGCCGCCTGTCATTGAAATTCTCCGTCAGTGTTTGAGGTATGGCGGAAAGAAAGTTCTGCCACGAATGGTTCCGTTCGGATAATTGGAATCTTATCCGCGAATCCCCACTACGTCCAGCAAAACCGGCTCACCATAAAAAATGCCCTGGCGGGTCCGGCTCATCGTGGCGACGTGGTTGACGTGGTGCGGTGCAGCTTTCTCGCGTTTCCCCGGGCCGCGATCACTTTCGTTCAACCGACACCACCGGATAGGCTTCGGGGGCATGCGCGGTGGTGTCGGTCTCGCTGCCGTACAGGTCGAAAGCGAATTCCATCACGCCGTTCTCGTCGCCCGGCCAGTTGCAGTACCAGACATTGTTGTAGACCGTGGCATAGACCGTGGAGAGATCGTCGTGGATCTGCTCCCGTTTCAAGCCGTCGTTCATCTCCCCCAGTTCGACAAGCGCGTTGTCATGGCAATCCAAAACGAGCCGGGAGTCACCCTTGGAGAAGCATACCTGATTGTCAATGGGATAGTAGTCGCGGCATGTATTGGGAAACAGGTCGCGGCCCGTCTACGCCGGGGTCGTCCAGCGCGATCAATTCGTCACGCAGGCAGTAAAGGGGGCTCTTCAGCGCGGCCACTTCATCTGCCGACAGCGCGTTCTCGATGATCACATAGCCGTTCACCTCAAAATAAAGCCGTTGCGCCGGGGTCAATGCCGGGAAGGGTCGATCAAAAGTAGGCGGTTTCGACTCGTCGTGCATTTGTGAGTTTCTCTGCTGCCGCGTATGCCCTTCGGGCAACGCGTATGTTTCTCAGATGCTGCTTTGCAGGAGGGCCAGGCCAATTGCGCTACGTCACGCATGCGGGGGCCGCCGAGCAGATGAATTGCGTTCGGCAATTCTTAATATTGCGGTAAAATGAGAGATTGCCTTATCTCTTTGGCGGTTCGTCGCCAGGGCCATAGGTAAAGTGCGCTTCTTCTCCCGGGCTTGATTGCCTTGAATTAGCCAACCGCCAGCGGATCGGGTATCTTACTTCCATTGGTTTTCCATCGCTGCTGCCATGAACTTGAAGGTCGCGCCATCAAATCAAGCATCCATTCACGTTCATTCGCGGTTGACGAGTCGTTACGAATCCGCGTAGGCGATGCCGCAACATTGTACCACAGGAAAACTCCACGAGGAGATAATACGTGTCTGCGAAGAAGGTTTTGATTACCGGGACGTCCGGGCTGATCGGTGGGATAGTGTACAAGTATCTGTCGCAGTTTCCGGAGCGCTACGCGGTATACGGTCTCGACTGGAAGCAGGAGTCACCCGACCCGGGTGCGTCCGGGCGCACCGTGCCTGATGACCGATTTTATCTCGTGGATGTGGCCGATCCCGATGCAGTTCAGGGTGCCGTCGACGGCAAGGACCTGGTGGTCCATTTGGCTGCCAATGCGGACGAGGCGTCCGAGTGGGAGTCACTCCTGCCGCCCAACATTGTCGGTGTCTATGCGGTGTTGGAGGCGAGCCGCAAGGCCGGCGTCGAGCGGCTCGTCAATGCCAGCAGTGTCATGGTGAACTGGGGCTACCGGCGTGACCCGGAGATCCGGGCGGTCGAGGAAGCTGCGGAGGTCGACCTGCCTGCGGAGATTCCGCTGGTCACACATCTTTCGGAAGTGCGGCCGGATTGCCTGTACGGTGCCAGCAAGGTGTGGGCCGAATCGCTATCCCGCGCCTATGTCGAAGCGCACGGCATGTCCGTCATCTGCGTGCGGATCGGCGCGATCAACAAAAAGAATGAAAACGCACCGTCCGAAAGGTCCTGGTGGTGCAGTCACGGGGACATCGCCCGCATGATCGAGTGCTGTATCGAGGCGCCTGCCGACGTGCGCTTCGACATCTTCTACGGGCTATCGGCCAGTGCGTGGCACTGGATGGATCTCGACCATGCCAAAGCAGTTGTTGGTTTCGAACCGCTCGATAGCGTGCAGTAGTGTGCGTGGCAGACTTATGAACTTGTTGGGGTACCCAGCATAAACTGACAGGACGCTTAATGAAGAAGATCAAGATAGGTATCACGGGCGGGGGGAGCTTTGCCAAATCTTTTATCCCCCTGTTCAAGGCACATCCCAATGTGACGTCGGTCGCCTTGGCCGAGGTCCTTCCCGAACGCCGGCATGACGTGGCAGCCCAGTTCCAGATCGAAGATACCTATGAGTCCCACGAAGCTCTCTGCAGCAGCGATGTGGACGCTGTCGCCATCATCACACAAAGGCATATGCACGGGCCCCAGGCCGTGGAAGCCTTGAACAAGGGCAAGCATGTGTATTCAGCGGTGCCGGCCGCAATAACAGTGGAGGAGATGGAGGAGTTGGTGAGTACCGTGGCGGCGACGGGCCTAATGTACATGATGGGGGAAACAAGTTTCTACTATCCGGCCGCGTTGTATTGCCGTGAGCGATTCAGCAAAGGCGAATTTGGTGCATTTGTATACGGTGAGGGAGAGTATCTTCACGACATGTCCCACGGGTTCTATGAAGCTTATCAGTACAGTGGCGGCGAAGAATGGCAGAAGGTTGCGGGTATTCCGCCTATGTACTATCCCACTCATTCCACCAGCATGATAATCTCGGTGACGGGAGCTTCACTCACCCAGGTGTCATGTTTGGGCTACACTGACAGTAATGAGGACAATGTCTTCGGCCGGGGTAAGAACCTGTGGGATAATCCATTCAGCAACCAGACTGCCCTCTTTCGAACTTCAGACGGCGGCATGTCCCGGGTGAACGAATTCCGGAGGATTGGGCACGGTGTCGGAAGCTGTGTGCGGACCAGTATCTATGGGACGGAAGGCTGTTTTGAACAGCAAGGGAACTCGGAGTTCTGGACGGAACTGGACAGGAGTAAACTGGAGTTGAGTGACCTGCTCCGGTGCCGGAAGCTGAACCGTGAAGCGAAGCCGGAGCTGGTGGGCGGGGAACAGGATGACTTCTTCTCAGGGTTTTCTGACGTGCATCCCATAGACAGACTGCCCGGGGAATTCGAGGACCAGCCCAATGGCCATTACGGTTCCCATCAATTTCTGGTGGACGATTTTGTCCGTTCCGTAGTACAAAACAAACTCGCACCAAATCATGTTTGGGCAGCCGCCCGCTACACAGTTCCGGGAATCATTGCACATGAATCGGCGAAAAGAGAAGGGGAACTACTGAAGATCCCTGATTTTGGCGATCCAGGCGCCGACTGCGGTTACATCACTTATGGGTGACTGTTCAGGCGTCAGGTTTGACGCCCGTATGGCTCGCTCCCGACCCCCTGAATGACACCGTGTCGCCACTGCGGAAGCCGCCCGCCGATATTGCCCGGTTCACGGCGCGAACGCATGAGGTCAAAGGCTCGGAGGCGATCCGAGCATTAACGACATGTCATCCGGCAGACGATATATTTTAGTTGCCGGCAACATCTCGAGGTCCACATAAACCATCTCCGCTCATCCGCCCCAGAGGTGCAGCGGCTTATCGAAGCCCAGGTAGCGTCCGTAGTAGGTTGGAGTGAGACATTTGTTGGCGGTCGCCGGATAGTGGACACAATAGTAACACGCGCCGCAAGGCATGAGCGGTGGCAGCATGACCTTTGAACCGACACTCAGCGGCTGGCCATAAAATCAGTTTCCAGCGCGGCCCCCTTTTCGACAATAACGCCGGCCAGTTCATGGCCCAGTGTAAACGGCCACGGCAGTGGTTTTGGCCAATGCCCCTGGAGGATGTGGAGATCGGTGCCGCACACCCCGCAACAGCCGATCTGGATCAGCGCCGCCTTGTCGGGCACTGCCGGTTTTGGCACGGTCCGGATCTTCGGGCTGCTGCCGGGACCATCGAAGGTGGCGACGTTTACTGTCTGCATGGGGCCTGAAACGTTTTATCCTGGGTGCCTGGCGCACCGTCAAATCGGCCATCCTCACCGCTGGACAACCCGCAGCGAAGATTACAATGCTTGACCGAAGGTCCTTCGCGAATGATATTCTGTTTGCACTTTCTGTCGTTATCTAATGTGACACGCAAGGATATTTTCACAAGATGACCAAAACCAAACTTCGCAGTGCTGAATGGTTTGCCAAGGACGATCAGCGCGGTTTCATTTATCGCAGTTGGATGAAAAATCAGGGCACTCCCGATCACCAATTTCAGGGTAAACCGGTGATCGGCATATGCAATACCTGGTCGGATCTAACGCCGTGCAACGGGCATTTTCGCGAGCTGGCGAAATCGATCAAGAATGGCGTCTACGAGGCCGGCGGTTTTCCCGTCGAGTTCCCGGTCACTTCTCTTGGTGAGCCGCTCATGCGACCGACCGCAATGCTGTTCCGAAATCTCGCTGCGATGGATGTGGAAGAGACGATTCGGGCAAACCCCATTGACGGCGTCGTCCTCATGGCCGGCTGCGACAAAACCACGCCGTCCACATTGATGGGCGCCGCCAGTGTCGGTTTGCCGACCATTGTTTTGTCCGGTGGCCCCATGCTGAACGGTAAGTACAAGGGACGCGAGCTCGGGTCCGGAACCGACTTGTGGAAATTCGAGGCCGACCGGCTTTCCGGCAAAATTAGCAAGGACGAAATCTTCTTCGCCGAATCCTGCATGGCCCGGAGCAACGGCCACTGCAACACCATGGGCACCGCGTCGACTATGGCGTGCATGGCCGAGGCCCTGGGGATGACTCTGTCCGGCGGGGCCGCGATTCCGGCCGCCGATTCACGTCGCAAGTCGCTTGGTCATATGACCGGCCGGCGCATCGTTGAAATGGTTGAGGCGGACATGCGGATTTCGCAGGTCCTCACCCGCGACGCCTTTGAGAACGCGATCTGCATCAACGCCGCGATCGGCGGCTCCAGCAATTTCATCATTCATCTCCTGGCGATCGCCAGGCGTGTCGGCATCACGCTCGATCTTGACGACTTCGACCGCGTCGGCAGCCACCTGCCGCTGCTCGTCAATCTGATGCCTTCCGGAAAATTCCTGATGGAAGACTTTTATTATGCCGGCGGACTACCGGTTGTCATCCAGGAGTTGAAGGACGTCCTGCACATGGACGCGATCACGGTCACCGGCCGCACTGTCGCCGAAAACACGGCCGACGCGGTCTGCTACAATCGCGACGTCATCTCCGCCATCGACAAACCGATCATCGAAAACGCCGGCCTGTCCGTTTTGAAAGGCAATCTCTGCGAAGACGGCGCCATCATCAAGCCGTCGGCGGCATCGTCGGCGCTGATGCAGCATCGGGGTCGCGCTGTGGTCTTCGAGAGCATCGAAGATTATCACGAGCGTGTCGACAGTCCCGATCTCGATATCGACGAGTCTTCCGTGATGGTTCTCAAAGGCGTTGGCCCCAGGGGGTATCCCGGAATGGCGGAAGTGGGCAATATGCATCTGCCGAAGAAACTGCTCGAGAAAGGCATCGATGATCTCGTCCGGATTTCAGACGGCCGCATGAGTGGCACGGCGTACGGCACCGTGGTTCTGCACGTGGCGCCGGAATCTGCGATTGGCGGTAACCTGGCGCTGGTGGAGAACGGCGATTTTATCGAACTGGATGTTGCGCAGCGGCGCTTGCACCTCGATGTTTCCGATGCAGAACTGCAACAGCGCCGCGATCGCTGGTCACCGCCCGAGTCGCACACGGATCGCGGCTATGTCAGCATGTATGTCAATCACGTGCAGCAGGCGAATCTAGGCGTTGACTTCGATTTTCTCGAAGGACAGTCCGGCGACTATGTAAAACGCCATTCACACTAACGGCCGGAGCGGGCCCCAGGGGCGTTGTTTGACCATGAATGCAAAAGCGCTCATCTGTAAGGGGTGATTCGGGGACAGGCCGCTGATGACGCAAAACCGCAGCCCATGGTCATGGCTTCGCTGGTAGTAGCCGCCATTCCGACCCTCCTCGTGTTCATCTTCTGTCAGAACATCATTCTCCGTGGCAT